>DASWYU010000164.1:0-13221 GCA_036404795.1 Nocardioides sp.
CCCCCACGACCCGTGTCGTGGTCGGTCGGGCTCAGCCCGCCAGGTAGCCCAGCTCGGTGAGCCGGTCGATCTCCGCCCGGAGCGTCGGGTGGGTGGAGGCGTCGGCCGCGCGCCCGCCCGCGACGTACAGGTCCTGACCGCCCGCGCGCCGCGCGTCGTCACCGTCGAAGACCACCGTCACGCGGTTGCTCACGCCCTGGTTGATGAGCGAGCCGAGCAGCGCGACAGGGTCGCTGCGGTCCTCGAGCGACAGCACGCGGATCGCCTCGGGCACGCGCGTGACCTGGGACGACGGTGCGCCCGCGGTGACGACCTGCTCGATGGTGAACGCGTCGGAGGCCGCCTCCGCGGCGACCTCGGCAGCGGCGAGGCCACCCTGCGCGGAGCCGACGAGCATGACCCGGGCGCCGGTCTCGTCGCCGACGGCCTGCTCGACGGCGCTGACGACCTCCGCGCCGTACGCCCCGTGGTCGCCCCCGACCAGCCGCAGGCGTGCGGGAGCGTGCGCGTCGGGGCCCGGCAGGTAGGCGATGTAGCGACCCGTGCCGACCTTCTGCACCTGCACCCGCCGCGTCGTCGCCGCGAGCGTGGTCATCAGCTCCTCGATGGAGCGCGGCGCCCGCAGGTCGTCGACCGGTGCCTCGGCCGCCTCGACGTCCGCCGGGGCGTCGTCGACGAGGCCCACCGCGATGTCCCGGAACGCGGCTCCGGCCTCCGGCGCGAAGGCCGTGGCACCGACGGACTCCAGGCCCGCGCGACCCGCGGCCGGCCCCCGCTCGCCCGCGAGGAAGCTCGCGGTGAGCAGCGAGCGCAGCTGGAGGCTCTCGACGAGCCCCCCGCCGCCGCTGGTGACGTGGTCGAGGAGTTCGGGGTTCTGCTCGGCGAGCTCACCGAGGTACGACGCCAGCCCGTCCCGGTCCATCGCGTCGGTCTCGATCAGACCGGCCGACACGATGGCGCCGCCGAGCGCGACCTCGGGCGCCAGGTAGCCGATCGCGCGCCCGGCGATGGAGCCGAGCGTGCGGTAGGCGACGTCCTGCAGCTCGTCGATCCAGCGGTAGGTCAGGACCGTGGCCCGGACCACCAGTGCGTCGGCGTCGAGCTCGAGCGACCGGTTGAGGAGCCCGTGCTTGCCCATCGTCGCGCCGCGGATCTCCGTCTCGGCGTCCTCGTAGGTGCGCGGCGAGAGCGGGGCCGAGGCCGTGACGTCGTCGTCGGCGAGCACCGTCTCACCCAGCCGGGCACGCGCCCGGAGGTCGTCGCCGGTCGCGTCGAAGAGGTCCGCGAGAGCCAGGAGCTGGTCGTACTTCTCCCGCTGCGCCGCGGCCCGCGCCGCAGCGCTGTCGGGCTCGTCCGGGCTGCTGGCCGGGTCGGCCTCGGTCGTCGACAGGTCCACCACGTCGTCCCTCTCCGGGGTCGCCTCGTCGCGGGCGTCGTGCCCGTCGTCGATCGGCTCGGTCGTCATGCCGTCACCTCCGCGAGCACGGGCGCCAGCGCGGCCGGGAAGTCGCCCGGTTCGACCCGGGTCACCGCGACGCGGTGCTGGTCGCCGTCGCGGTGGGGGCGCAACGCGTGCCACCCGTCGGCCAGCAGGAGCCACGAGACGACTCCGACCGTCGTCGAGCCGGTGCCCACGTCGGCCACCATGGCGCGCACCCGGCCCTGGGTCTCGTCGTGCAGCGCCTGCACGACGGTCAGGACCTCGCCGTCGGACAGCACCCGACCGGCGCCGTCGACGACCTCGCCCGTGTGCTGGGCGACGATCGCGGGGAGCACGTCGGACCGGTTGCTGCGGAGCGCCTCGCCGGCCGCGTCGACCAGCTCGTAGGGCAGGTCCACCGACTCCGGCAGCGCGGACGGCCCGAGCGGGACGTCCTCGGGGACGCCCGCGATGCGACGGAGCTCGTCGGGCCACGCCTCGCCGTCGAACCACGCGAGCTCGAACACCAGCCCGTCGGCGGTCGCGAGGGTCGCCACGGCGCCGTCCGCCTGGCGGTGCCACGCCTTGGCCCGCGCGCCAGCCGCGGTCACGTCGATGTCGACGCCGATCCGCGGGGCCGCGAGCAGACCGATCGCCCCGAGCACGCCGCGGTCGACGCCGTCGGCCGTGACCAGGCCGCGTCGGGTCAGCGACTCGACCGGCTCGTGGAGCGTCGCGAGCGCGTCCCGGTAGGCCGTGTCGTCGTCGTCCGCGGGTCGGGATCCCAGACGGTCGGCCAGGGCGTCCGCGCCCGGGGCGCCCGGGCCGCCCGAGGTGGCGTCGTCCGTCGTGAGGATGAAGGGGAGCGGGGCATCGCCGGCGCTGGCGGCACAGAACCGCAGCTCCGGGAGCGTGAGGGCCACCCGGCGGGGGAGGCGGTCGAAGAGATGGAGGGGCGTGGGAGTCGGAACGCCGAGATCGATCGTCGTCATGAACGCTTCCTCACAGTCCTGGGAGGGAGACGGCCAGCCAGTCCTTGTGGCCTGGCGGTGGGGGGTCGAAGTCGACCAGCTGCTGGTCGGCGGGCGTGAGCGTGCGCGTCACCCCGGCCGGGTCGTCGAAGCCCGCGAGCTCCGCCTGTCGGTTGCGGGCGTCAGCGACGAGCGAGTGCGCGCGTCGCTCGATGCCCGCGATGGTGTCCTTGACGTCACCGACGGCCGTGCCGTGCCGCGCGAGCGCCTCACCGGCGTTCTCGTGCTGCACCGCCACGTCGCGGAGCTGGGAGGCCCGGTCGCGCATCCGCAGCCGGAGGTCCTCCGCCGCGCGGCCGGTCAGCCCGATCGCGTCGGAGCCCGCCACGAGCCGGTCGGCCAGCGCGCGGACGTCCACCGCCTGCTCGCGCAGCTCCGTGGCGCGTCTGCGGATCACTGCCGCATCGCCATACATCCAAGTCGCCCTTTCGTCGTGCGTCGCACTGTTCTGCGTCCGTCCCCCGACGTCGGTGGTCCTGCCTTCCCCGTGCACCACCCGCGAAACCTCGCGGGGCCGCCAGCGGGCCCTTCCCACCCGTCGGGAGGGCCTCCTGCCTACGATGCCCGCGTGCGCATCCTGGTCGCCGGCGGTGCCGGCTACATCGGCTCCCACACGGTGCTGGCCCTGCTCGAGCGCGGGCACGAGGTCGTCGTCGCCGACGACTTCTCCAACGCCAAGCCGGCGGTCCTGGACCGCCTCGCCGAGCTCTCGGGCGCGCCCGTCCCGCTCGCCGAGGTCGACCTGACCGACCCCGAGCGCACCGAGCAGGTCGTCGCCGCGCACCGTCCCGACGCGGTGATCCACTTCGCCGGGCTCAAGGCCGTCGGGGAGAGCGCCGAGCAGCCGCTGCGCTACTACCGCACCAACCTCGACACCACCTTCTCCCTCCTCGGGGCGATGCAGCGCCACGGTGTCCAGCGGTTCGTGTTCTCCTCCTCGGCGACGGTCTACGGCGACCACGCCCCGGTGCCGTACGTCGAGTCCTACGCCCCGCTCTCCGCCGCGAGCCCCTACGGCCGCACGAAGGTGATGACCGAGCAGGTCCTCACCGACCACGTCGCCGCGACGCCGGGCCTCCGGGTGGCGCTCCTCCGCTACTTCAACCCCGTCGGGGCGCACCCGTCGGGACGGATCGGCGAGGACCCGCAGGGCGTGCCGAACAACCTGATGCCCTACGTCGCGCAGGTCGCCGTCGGCCGCCGGGAGCGGCTCGCGATCTTCGGCGACGACTACGACACCCCCGACGGCACGTGCCTGCGCGACTACATCCACGTCGTCGACCTCGCCGAGGGCCACGTCGCGGCGCTCGAGCACCTCGACGCCATGGCCACGCCGGTGCGGGCGTTCAACCTCGGCGGCGGCCACGGCACGAGCGTGCGCGAGCTGTTCGACGCCTTCTGCGCGGTCGTCGGGCGCGAGCTGCCCCACGAGGTCGTCGGCCGCCGCGCGGGCGACCTCGCGGCCTACTGGGCCGACACGAGCCGCGCCGCGACCGAGCTCGGGTGGAAGGCCCGCCTGACCCTCGACGACATGGTCGCCGACGTGTGGCGCTGGCAGTCGCAGAACCCGACGGGCTACCCCGGCTGAGCCGGCGCCGCCCTCACCCCACCCCCTCCCGCGTGATCCGGTAGGTCCACGACGTCGCCGGCTCGTCGGCGCCGACGACACCCGCGGCCCGGAGCTCCTCCACACGGTGGCGCACGACCGGGTCGGCCGATGCGTCCATCGCGGCCGCGCCCCGGGCGTACTCCGACAGGCCGTGCGCCGCGGCCGGCGTCTCCCCACCGCCCGCGAACCGCACCGTCAGGTGCTCGACCCGGTCGGGGTTGGGGCCGCCGTCGAGCAGCGGCACGAGGTCGCGGTCGTTCTCCAGCGACGTGACCCGCACGCCGTCGGGCACCTCCGGCATCAGGGCGACCGGCGACCCGAGGGTCACGACGTCCTCGACCGCGAACCGCTCCCCGGCGGCGATCTGGACGGCCGCCATGCCGCCCTGGGAGTGGCCCCACAGGGTCACCGGGTCGTCCGGCCCGATCCCCGCCGCGGTCATCGCCTCCTCGATGCCGCGCTGGTAGACCGTCGGCTGGCCCGCGAGCGAGCGCAGGTTCGTGCCGAGGTCCCGGGCGTCCCCGTCCTGCTCCCACGGACGCGTCGTCAGGTCGTCGGTGCCCGGCAGCAGCACGACCCACCGGGCGCCGTCGCCCGCACCGATCCGCTGGATCTCGATCGTCCCGTTGCCCGCCGCGCGGTCGGTGGCGGAGATCGCGTCGACGCGGTCGAGCGCGGCGACGCCGGACGCGAGGTCGGTCGGAGCCCGGCTCGTCGTGGCGGCGATCCGCTCGACCCGGGGCGAGCCGTCGACGTACCAGAGCCCCAGCACCCCCGCCGCCACCCCGACGGTCGGCAGGTACCACCGCCCCGAGAACGGGCTCGGGAGCAGGTCCCCGGAGTCCCACAGTCCCTCGAGGAGGCCCGGCGCCCGCGCGACGAGGTCCTCGGCAGCCTCCGGGTTCGCCATCGCCCACGCCGCCAGGTCGTCGCCCGCACCGCCGCCCGAGCCCGGTGCCCCGGAGAGCCGGGCGTCGAGAGCCCGGAGGTCGGCGGCGGAGCCGCCCGGCTGCAGACCGTCGGCCTCGACGCCGAGGATCCGGCCGAACCGCCCGATGCCCCACCCGAGCCCGTAGGACGCGACGTAGCGGAGGTCGTGGTGCAGCCCGGCCACCAGCGCGTCCGCCTCCTCGACCAGGTCCGCCGCCTCGCGCACGGCCACCGCCTGGGCCCACCAGCCGGCAGCGCCGGCGGGGAGCCCGGTGGGCCCGAGGTTGAGGCCGGCGACCCGTCCCTCGGCGACGGTGAAGGTCACTGGCGCCCAGGGCGCGCTGCCGAGCAGCACGGGGTCGACGAGGGTCGCCGCCGCGGCACCGCCGAGGGAGAGGAGGCGGGCGCTCGCCGCGTCGTACTCGCCCGCCAGCGCCCGCACCGCCTCCAGCTGCGCGTCGAACCCGCCCGCGCCGCCGGAGGTGGAGAGCGGGGGCAGGGCGTCGGAGGTCACCGCAGCCCCGGTACGTCGAGGTCCAGCCACGCCGGGTCACCCGGTTCCGGCACCCGCATCCGGGAGAGCTGGTCGCGCAGCTGCTCCGCCGCGTCGTCCCCGCCGATCCCGACGAACCGTCCGATGCCCTCCGCGACGTCGCCGACGACGCCGAGGGTGTCGCCCACGGCGCCCAGCACGTCACCCGCGACGTCGACGACCGTCGCGCCGACCGAGGCCGCCAGCTCGACGAAGCGGCGCTGCAGCGTCGCGATCAGGTCGAGCGTCGCCTCGACCTCGTCGGCGTGCTGCGCGATCGCACGGGCGGCGTCGTCGTGCTCGTCGGCCGTGGCCCGGAGGCGGGAGGCGGCCGCCCTCGCCGCGGTCCGCATCGCCTCCGCGGCGGCACCCTGCCAGGGAGCGGAGACCGCGCGCCCCACCAGGGCGCCCGCCTCCTCCCGGAGGTCGCCCCCACGGTCGCGGTAGGTCGTCGCCAGCGCACGCAGCGCGGCGGGATCGGGCAGCAGCACGGTGGTCCCCCTCCACTCGTGGGTCGCGGTGTACGACCCACGACCAGGGAACCCCGAGCGGGCGCCTGTGGTGGGCGTCCGCGGCGGCGCTGGGGACGACCGCGCCGACGGGACCGCCTGGGGACGGAGCGGGGGCTCCTTGCGCCGTACGGGCCCGTCGGCCGTCCACAGGAAACACCGGACGCGGCCCCGGTGTTGCTCCGTAGAATCGGCCCCGTCCCCGACCCCCGAGGTGAGCCCGTGACGTTCGACGCGCACGACCTCGACACGTTCCTCCTCGTCGGGTCGGCCGTCACGCTCCTCGCCATCCTCGCCGTGCGGGTCTCCTCCCGGGCCGGGTTGCCGAGCCTGATCCTCTACCTGCTGATGGGCGTCGCGCTGGGGTCCTCAGGTCTCGGCATCGAGTTCTCCGACGCCTCCCTCGCCCACGCGATCGGCTTCGGCGCGCTGGTCGTCATCCTCGCCGAGGGCGGGCTCACCACGGACTGGCGCGAGATCCGGCCGAGCATGCCGCTCGGGCTCGCGCTGGCCACCGTCGGCATGGCGGTCTCCGTGACCGTCGTGGCGCTCGGCGTGCACTACCTGCTCGGCCTGCCCTGGCAGATCGCGGTGCTCCTCGGCGCGGCGACCTCCGCGACCGACGCGGCGGCAGTCTTCTCCGTGCTCCGCATCGTGCCGCTGCCCCGCCGCATCACGGGGGCGCTCGAGGCCGAGTCGGGCCTCAACGACGCCCCGACCGTCGTGCTCGTCGTGCTGGTCAGCGCCGGTGGCGCGCTCGAGCACGGGGTGCTGGTGATGGGCCTGGAGATCGTCTTCGAGCTCGTGGCCGGCCTCGCGATCGGCCTCGCCGTCGGCTGGGGCGGCGCGTGGACGATGCGCCGCGCCGCGCTGCCGTCCTCGGGGCTCTACCCCCTCGCGGTCGTCTGCCTGACGATCCTCGCCTACGGTCTCGGCGCGCTGGCGCACGCGTCCGGCTTCGCCGCGGTGTACGTCGCGGCCCTCGTCCTCGGCAACGCCGACCTCCCGCACCGGGGGGCGACGAGGTCGTTCGTCGAGGGCGTCGCGTGGTTGGCGCAGATCGGGCTGTTCATCATGCTCGGCCTGCTGCTCACGCCCTCGCGCCTCACGCTGGACGTCATCGGGATCGCCCTCGTCGCCGGCTTCATCCTCACGGCCGTCGCCCGGCCGCTGTCGGTGGCGGCCAGCTCGCTCGTGCAACGCACGCCCTGGCGTGACCAGGCCTTCCTCTCCTGGGCGGGGCTGCGCGGCGCCGTACCGATCGTCTTCGCCACCATCCCGCTCGCCGCCGGGGTGCCGGGGGCGACCCAGCTGTTCGACATCGTCTTCGTGCTCGTCGTGGTCTACACCCTGCTGACGGGACCGACCCTGCCGTGGGTCGCCCGCCGGCTCGGCCTCGTCGACGGGCAGGAGCTGCGGGACCTGGAGGTCGAGGCCGCGCCGCTCGAGCGCGTCGCGGCGGACCTGCTCCAGGTGCGGATCGCCGCCGAGTCCCACCTGCACGGCGTCGAGGTCGGCGAGCTGCGCCTGCCCGTCGGTGCGTCGGTCTCGCTCGTCGTGCGCGACGACACGGTGCTGGTCCCGGAGGCGACCACGGCGCTGCGCCGGGGCGACGACCTCATCATCGTGACGCCCCGCGGCCTGCGGGAGAGCACCGAGGAACGGCTGCGCCTCGTGTCCCGCCACGGCCGGCTCGCCCGCTGGGGCCGCCGGGCCTGACGCGGGTCAGGTCGATCAGGGCAGCGGCACGTCGTTGGGGCCGCAGATCGACTCGGCCACCGGCACGGTGCGGGAGCCCTCCTCGCCCTTCAGCTCGTCCCAGCCGGGGCCGATCCACAGCGAGATGGCGTCGACCTCCTCGTCGAGCGTCACGACGACCGGGTCGCCGAGGTTCGCCCGCAGGATGCCGACGGCCGTGGACTCGACGTTCGAGGCACGGATCTCCACGCGGGCCACGTCGGCGTCGCCCGGAGCGTTGCCCGTCTGGCCGGCCGTGAAGCCGCGGCTCGTCAGCTCGGTCATCGTCTGCTGCGCCAGGCCGGAGCGGCCGCTCGCGTTGTAGACGTTCACGACGACGTCGGTGGCGGTCAGGGTGGCGCCCGCCGCGTAGTCGCGGGGGGTGCAGATCCCGCTGCTCGCGCCGCCCAGCTCGGCCTCGGGGATCGGCGCGGTCAGCCGACCCCAGCCCCAGATGCCGGCGCCGAGGAGCAGCACGACGAGGACGGACATGGTGACGGCCGTGCGGACCCGGGGGTCGATCCCGTCGCTCATGCGTCGATCACCACGACCCGGGCGTGCAGCACGTTGCGCTGCTGGAGGGCGGCCCGCAGCGCACGGTGCAGACCGTCCTCGAGGAACAGCTCGCCGCGCCACACGACGACGTGGGCGAACAGGTCGCCGAAGAACGTCGAGTCCTCGTCGAGGAGCGCGGCCAGCTGGAGGGTGTCCTTCGTCGTCACCAGCTGGTCGAGCCGCACCTGTCGGGGCGGCACCGCCGCCCAGCCCTTGGCGTCGAGGCCGTGGGCCGGGTACGGCCGCCCGCTGCCCACCCGCTTGAAGATCACCCGGCGATCATACGGAAC
This sequence comes from Nocardioides sp., assembly GCA_036404795.1. GTDB lineage: Bacteria > Actinomycetota > Actinomycetes > Propionibacteriales > Nocardioidaceae > Nocardioides. The sequence continues at coordinate 8,614 of DASWYU010000164.1, forward strand.
CGGGGGCGTCCCCGGGGGCAGGTCGCCCCCGGGACGCCGCAGGTCAGAGGTCGGTCGGCGGCGACCACGACAGCTGCACGACCTCCGTGCCGCGGTCGCGCGTGACGAGGCGACCACGTCCCGGCGGACCCTTCTGCGGGCGCACGTTCCCGATCAGCGCACCCTCGTCGGGTGAGCCGGACAGGACGAGTCCGGGCATCGCCAGGTCGCGCAGCGACTGGATGACCGGCTCGTAGAGCGCGCGCGACGCGCCGCCCGAGCGGCGGGCGAGCACGACGTGCAGGCCGACGTCCCGTGCCTGCGCGAGCAGGGGCTGGAGCGGCTGGACCGGCGAGTTCTGCCCGGTGGAGACGAGGTCGTAGTCGTCGATCACCACGAACACCTCGGAGCCCTGCCACCACGACCGGTTGCGGAGCTGGTCGGGCGTGACGTCGGGGCCGGGGATGCGGTTCTCGAGGTACTTCGCCAGGTCACGCAGCAGCGGCGTCGCCTGGGCCGCGCTCGTCAGGTAGTTGAGCTGGTAGTCGTCCGGCACCTCGCCGAGCAGCGACCGCCGGTAGTCGACCACCACGACCTGCGCCTGCTTCGGCGTGCGGGTGCGCATGACCTCCCGCAGGTACGACCGGAGCAGCGAGCTCTTGCCGGAGCGGCCGTCGCCGAACACCAGGAGGTGGGGCTCCGCGTCGACGTCGATCCCGATCGGCGCGAGCTCCTTCTCGTTGACGCCCAGGAGGATCCGGCCGCTGTCGGCCAGGGTGCGGCCGTCCTCGACCGGCGTCTCCGCGGCCTGGGCGAGCACCTGCTCCGCCGCGATCTCCTCGGGGAGGAGCCGCAGCTTGGGGCCGCTGGGGCCGGTCCACGCCGCGGTCACCCGTTGGACGAGGTCGTCGACGCCGTCGCCGACGCTCGCCGGGTCGGGCGTCGCGTCGACCCGCGGCAGCGCCCCGAGGAAGTGGAGCTTCCCGGGCACGAGGCCGCGACCGGGGCGGCCCGTGGGCACGAGCGCCGCGATCTTGCGGTCGATCTCCGAGTCGATGGGGTCACCCAGTCGTAGCTCGAGCCGCGTGCCGAAGACGTCGCGCATGGCGGCTCGGAAGTCGGGCCAGCGCGAGGCTCCCACGATGATGTGGAGGCCGAAGGTCAAGCCGCGGCCGGCCAGCTGCTGGAGGGCCATCTCGATGTCGTCGAAGTCGGAGCGCAGCGTGCTCCAGCCGTCGACGACGAGGAACACATCGCCGTACCCGTCGTCGGCGCGCCCCTCGCGCCGCCGCGCCCGGTAGGTCTCGATCGAGTCGATCCCGTGGTTGCGGAAGTAGGCCTCGCGGCGGTCCACGACGCCCTGCACCTCGGCGATGATGCGCCGCACGACGTCGGGCTCGGCGCGCGTGCCGACGCCCGCGACGTGGGGCAGGCGGGCCAGCGGGGCGAACGTGCCGCCACCGAAGTCGAGCACGAAGAACTGGCTCTCGAGCGGCGTCGTCGTCAGCGCGGTGCTGGTCACGATCGAGCGCAGGAGCGTGCTCTTGCCGCTGCGCGGACCACCGACGACGGCGACGTGGCCGCCCGCGCCGGCCATGTTGATGGTGAGCGTGTCGCGCCGCTGCTCGCGCGGACGGTCGACGGTGCCGAGGGGCACGACGAGCCCGCCCATGCTGCGCCAGTGCGGCGAGACGAGCCCGGCGTCCGGGGTCGTGGTGAGGTCGGGCATGAGCTGGTCGAGGGTGTCGGGCACGTCGAGCGGCGGGAGCCACACGGAGTGCGCCGAGGGGCCGTGGCCGTCCATGCGGTCGACCGCGATGTCGAGCAGCGAGGGCTGCTCGCCCTGCGAGGCCGGCCGCACCTCCTGCACCGGCGCGTCCTCCTCGATCGGCTCGAGGGTCTGCACCTCGGAGATCGTGAACGGGAGGATGCCGCGCACGTTGCCGCCCTCGTCGCGGCGCACCGCGGAGCGGGAGCTCGCCGGCGGTGGACCGGAGACGTACGCGGCCTTGAAGCGCAGCAGCGTCGACTGGTCGGGCTTGAGGTAGCCGAGGCCGGGCACGGCGGGCAGCTCGTAGGCGTCGGGCACGCCGAGCACGGCCCGCGACTCGCCGGCCGAGAACGTGCGCAGGCCGACGCGGTAGGACAGGTGGGACTCGAGGCCGCGCAGCCGGCCCTCCTCCAGACGCTGGGAGGCGAGGAGGAGGTGGAGCCCGAGGGACCGGCCGAGCCGGCCGATGGCGACGAACAGGTCGATGAACTCCGGCTTGGCGGTGAGCATCTCGGAGAACTCGTCGACGACGATGAACAGCGACGGCATCGGGTCGAGCGGCTCGCCGCTCGCGCGCGCCCGCTCGTAGTCGCGGATCGACGCGTAGTTGCCCGCCTCGCGGAGCAGCTCCTGGCGCCGCACCATCTCGCCGGACAGCGCGTCCTGCATGCGGTCGACGAGCGTGAGCTCCTGGCTCAGGTTCGTGATGACCGCGGAGACGTGGGGCATCTCCGCCATGCCGGCGAAGGTCGCACCGCCCTTGAAGTCGACGAGGACCATGTTGAGCTGCTCCGACGAGTGCGTCATCGCGAGGCCGAGCACCAGGGTGCGCAGGAACTCCGACTTGCCGGAGCCCGTCGCGCCGATGACGAGGCCGTGCGGCCCCATGCCCTGCTGGGCCGACTCCTTGATGTCGAGGTGCACCATGCCGCCGTCGCCGACGCCGATGGGCACGCGCAGCCGGTCGCGGGCCGGGCGGGGGCGCCACGCGCCCGTGGGGTCGTAGGAGTGCACGTCGCCCAGGCCGAGCATGTCCATGAAGTCCGCCGGGCCGGACATCTCCGCCGGGTTCGCGCCGTCGCCGGCGTCGCCGCTCGCGACGGTGTGCAGCGGGGTGAGACGGCGGGCGAGGGCCTCGGCGCTCGCGACCGAGCACTGGTCGCCCGTGCCGTGCACCACCTCGGTGCGCACGCGGATCGCGTCGATGCGGGGGCGTCCCGAGGCGTCCTCGCCGACGACCTCGAGGCGCAGGCGCGTCGGGTCCTCGAGCTCCTCCCAGCGGGCGGGCAGGTCGAGCACCGTCACGCCGTGGAGGCCGTCGGGCGGGATGACGTGGTTGCCGGGCGGCAGGTGGCCGCCGTCGACGACGAGCACCACGTGCGGCGTGGCCGGGCGCTCGTCGGCACCGAAGCGCGGACGCTCCGCGAGCTCGGGCGGCAGCAGGGCGCCGAGGTCGTCGATCGACGTGCTCACCATCCGCATCGGCCCGACCGCGTCGGACTGCTGGGAGCTCTGGGCGTGGGGCAGCCACTTCAGCCAGTCCCAGTGCTCCAGGTTGGCGTCGGAGCTGAGCACGGCCACGACGACCTGCTCGGGGCCGTGGAAGGCGACGGCGCTCGTGAGCATCGCGCGGGCGAGCGAGCGCGCCTGCTCCTCCGGGCCGCAGACCTCGACCCGGTCGAAGGCGCGGAGGTCGACGGAGGCCGGCAGCCCGGGCTGGACCCGGTGGACGACGAGCAGACGGTGCAGCGCGGAGGCCGCTGCGGGGTCCACCTGGTCGATCGGGGCGCTGTCCGGCGGCACGAGGTCGACGGAGAGCGGCTGGGGGCAGACGCCCCAGCGGACCTGGAGGAAGTGCGGGTCGCCGGCGGTGCGCTCCCAGAGGCGGGTGCGGTCCTCCGCGACGGCGGGGAGGGCGTCGGGCGACGGGTGGTGCCACGTGAGCGCCTCGCGCTGCCGGTCGGCGGAGTTGCGCGCCGCCTGCCGGATCCCGGCGAGGTACCGCAGGTACTCCGTCCGCGAGCCCGTGACCTGCTGGTTCCGCTGCTTGCGCTGGCGGTCGATCTGCACGGCCACGAAGCCCAGGGTCGCGAACAGGAACATGCCCGCCGCCAGCATCGAGCGGCCGCCGGTGGTGCCGCCCTGGCTCGACAGCGACGCGATGACGACGATCGAGCCGATGCTGCCGAGCATCGGGATCGCGTTCATCAGCACGCCGCTCGCGCCCTCGTGCTCCTGGATCTCGGGCGGCGGCTGCAGCACGATCTGGCCGGTCGGCACCTCGGGTGCGTCGATCCGGTGGCTGCTCCGCAGCGTGGTGCTCACACGGCTCCCCTCGTCGGCCCGGCGGGACCGTGTCGGCGTCCCGGCCCTCCGCAGGCCGGTCCGACGCCTTCGATGCCCCGTCGGACCCCCTCGCGAAACCCCGCGCGCCCGACTTGTGGAGAACCCGTCGCGATCCGGGTGGATAGTTCGGCCCGCGGTGGGGAACTAGCCTGATCCGTGCGCCCTCTTCCGCCTCGGCGCGCGCCCGGACGGAGAGGGGACCGATGACCGAGACCGCGACGGGAACGAGCGCCGGCAGCACGGGCGGCACGCTCGCCCTCTCGGTGCACGGCCGCGCCGGCGTCCTCGACCTGCTCGTCCCCGACGGCGCCTCCGCGGTCGACGTGCTGCGGGAGTACGCCCAGCAGACCGACGAGCGCACCCCGGCCCGGCTGTGCGACCACACGGGTCGCGAGCTCCCCGGCCGGGTGCCGCTCGCCGACGCGGGGATCCGCTCGGGGAGCGTGGTGGTCGCGACGTACGGCGCACCCCCGCCCCTCCCCGAGCGCGGCCGCGGCGACCTCGGCCGCGGC
>DASWYU010000165.1:0-6441 GCA_036404795.1 Nocardioides sp.
TCGCGCCGACGCCGGGCCCGAGGTCGAGCGCGTGCTGCTCATGTCGGAGCAGCTCGAGCACGCCGGCCACCTCGAGCTGGCCGGCGCGCTCGCCTGACCCGCCCCCCGCGCGGGTCAGGGTCACGGGTTGCCCCGCCGCTCAGAGCGGCGTGAGCTCCGTGACGGTCCAGCCGGAGCCCTCACGCTCCAGCCCCACCGAGAGCTGCGCCGCCGAGACGGTCGTCTCGGCGTCGCCCGCCCGCTGGCTGGTCTGGTCGAGGAACACGAGCACGTGGGCCGTCCCCTCGGTGAGCTCCGTAGAGCACGTCGAACTCCTCGCGCGCCGCGCCGCGGAGCAGCTCGTCGGCGGCTGCCGTGGTGGCCTCGGGCGCTGCGTGGTCGTAGCTGAGCACCCGCGTCAGCGTCTGGGTCGCCGCGGCCTGCACCTCCGCCGTACCGGTGGCGTCGACGAGGGCGTGGTTCTCGGCGGCCGGCGTCGAGCGGAGGCCGTCGGCCTGCGTGAAGGCGTAGACGCCGCACGCGACGAGCAGCGCCGCCACCACCCACGGCCCGAGCAGGGCGACGCGTCGCCCGATGGTCGCCGCGCTCACAGCGTCACCGCCACCTGCTGGAGGTTCTCCAGCAGCCAGGCGCCATCCACCTCGCGGAGGTCGGCGGCGAAGCGGACGACGTCGGCGCGGAGCCCTCCGTTAAGGTACTGCTCGCCGATCGCCGACCGGCGCCGAGCACCGCGAGACGCTGTGGCTGCACGCCGACGAGGTGCTGCTGGAGCAGGTCACCTCCGACCTGCTGGCGCCGCTCGACGCGTGCAAGCCCGCCCAGCGCGACGCGCTCGCGGAGACCCTCCTCGTGTGGCTGCAGACCCGGGGCAGCGCCCCGGTGCTGGCGGAGCAGCTCGGCGTGCACCACCAGACGGTGCGGCACCGGATGTGCCGGCTGCGCGAGCTCCTCGGCGACGCAGTCGACGACCCGGCGATGGCTTCCGTGCTGCTCCCGGCCCTCGACGCGGAGCGCGCGCGGGCGGGGTCCCGGTCGGGGTGAGGCGCCGGACGTGCCGGTGGGCCGTCCGCCTCAGCGCCAGGCGAACCGGTCGTGCAGCCGTGCCACCGCCGGTGCGCGCACGGCCAGGCGCAGCAGCGCCCAGCCGAGCACGCCGCCCACCACGTTCCAGAGCAGGTCGTTCACGTCGGCGATGTGCCCGCCCCCCAGGGTGCGGGCGGTGACGTACTGCGTCACCTCGATGACCAAGCTGAAGAGCGCCGCGACGGCGAGCACCCGTCCCCACGAGGGGTGGGCGAGGAGCAGCGACGCGAGGACGCCGACCGGGAGGAAGACGCCGACGTTCATGAGGGCGTCGGCCACCTCGTAGTCGTGGAAGGGGACGAGGGCGAGTCCCGCGTGCCAGGGCACCGTGGAGGTCGGCTTGTCGAGGTAGACCGGGAAGACCGTGTTGGCGACGACGCCCGCGACGTACACCGCCAGGGCGAGCGCGACGCTCGCCCGCGGCAGGCTGAGCAGGCCCCGACGGCGCAGGTGGAGGAGGAGGCCGAGGAGCACGAGAGCAGCGATCGGCACGACGACGGGGAGCACGGGGACCTGGCGGAACACGGTCCCGACCGTAGGGAACGGCAAGCCGAGGGCGCTTCGTCCGCAGGTGCCGACCCACCACCCTCAGGTGCCGCGTCGCTGGTCCACCAGGTAGCCGACGACGAGGTCGGTCAGGTCGGTGACGAGCTTCCGCTCGACGGGCTCGGATCCGGCGGAGCGGAACAGGAGCGTGCCGACCACGAGGTCGAACGCGGTGGCGGCGGCGTCGGTCTCGACCCCCCAGCCCTGGGTGAGCGCCGCGAGGAACGGGGCCCGCACCTGGGCGCGCAGCTCGGAGCGGAGTTCCGAGTCGCTGGTCTCGGCCAGCACGCCGAGCAGGAGGGCGTGGACGTCGGGCCGGCTCGCAGCGCCCGCGAGCCAGGCCACCGTGGCCTGCAGGTCGCTCTCCCCGGTGACGCCGGGGAGGTCGCCGAGCCGGTCGAGGAGCGCGGCGGCGACGAGGGCGCCCTTGGAGTCCCACCGGCGGTAGACCGTCGTCTTGGCGACCCCCGAGGCGCGGGCGATGTCGTCGAGCGAGGTGGCGCGGTAGCCGTCGCGGGCGACGAGCTCGACGGCGGCGTCGAGCACCGCCCGGCTGATCCCGGCGCGACGGGGCCGGCCCGCGGTCCTGCTCACGGCTGCCCCCTCCGACGGTCGTCGGCGGCTGTCGCCGACGTCACCACCCTATATCGCTACCAAGAGTTTCGGAATGCCCGGACGCGGCGTACCGTCGATCACGAAACTGCTGGTAGCGCAATGGAGGACGACATGACCACCACCCGATCGGCGCGGAGCAGCGCCGCCCTGCGGACCTTCCGCGACGCCGTACCGCTGCGGTCCGTCGGCCTCGTGCTCGGCGTGCTGGTGCTGCAGCTGGCGTTCGTCGCGTCGTACGTTGGTGCGTTCCACGACCCGACGCCCCACGAGATCGAGGTCGGGGTGGTGGCGCCCGACGGCGTGGCGACGCAGGTCGTCGACCGGCTGAACGACATCGACGGGTCCCCGCTCTCCGCGACGGCGATGACCGCGTCGGCCGCGCGGTCCCAGGTGCAGGACGGCGACCTCGCCGCGGCCCTGGTGGTCTCCGCCGACGGCACCGAGGACACGCTGCTCGTCGCCTCGGGCGGCGGGTCGTCCATCGTGACCGCTGTGCAGTCGGTGCTCACGCAGGCGGAGGCGTCGCAGGGACGCACGCTCACGACCCAGGACCTCGTGCCGCTCGAGGGCGGCGACGCCCGCGGGCTGACCGGCTTCTACCTCGTCGTCGGCTGGATGGTGGGCGGCTACCTCGTCGCCTCCCTGCTCGGCGTCGCGCGCGGCAGCCGTCCCGCCACGCCCCGCCGGGCGGCGGTGCGCCTCGCCTCGCTGGTGCCGTACGCCGCGGCCTCGGGCCTCGGCGGCGCGCTCGTCGTCGGTCCGTGGCTGGGCGCCCTGGATGGACCGGTCTGGGTGCTGGCCGGCATCGGGACCCTCGTGGTGCTCGCCGGCGCCGCGATGACGGTGGCCCTCCAGGTGCTGCTGGGCACGCTGGGCATCGCCGTCGCCATCCTGCTCTTCGTCGTCATCGGCAACCCGAGCGCCGGTGGCGCCGTGCCGTCGGCGCTGCTGCCGACCTTCTGGCGCACGGTCGGGCCGTGGCTGCCCAACGGGGCGGCGACGGAGGCGGTGCGCAGCGCGGTCTACTTCGACGCGGCCGGGATCGGTGGCCCGGTGCTGGTCATCGCGGCCTGGGCGGTCGCCGGTGCCGTGCTGACGGTGGGCGCGTCCTGGGTGCTGCACCGGCGGGGCGCCGGGCCCGCGGGGCACACGGAGGCGTGAGCGTCGGGCGCGGGCGCTGAACTGTGCGGCTGGGGTAGTCCGGGCCGAGCCGGGCCGACCCCAGCCGCACAGTTCGCAGCTCTCGGTCGACGCGGTACGTCCGAGGGATCGACCGTTGCTGACGTCGATCTCGACGTCGAGGTCGGTGCTGAGGGTGACGGGTCCGAGGCCGACGTCGGAGCCGGTCTTGGCGATGGTGCTGGTGCCGACGGCGTCGTACTCGATGGGGACGATGGTCGCGCTGATGGAGAGCTGCTGGGTGGTCTCGTTGAACGTGCCCCGCGCCTCCCCGGTCACGTCGAAGCGACACACGTTCGGGTTGGCCGTGGTGCGGACGGAGGCGTTGGCGGCGCCGACGAGATCCAGGCGAAGGTGGCGAGCTACGCCGGCCACCCGGAGGGTCACCGCCACCAGCTGATCGAGGGTGCGGTCGCCGCGGCGATCGAGCACCTCGTGGCGGTGGCCGAGGGACGCCCCTTCGCCAACGCGCGCGTCGACGACCTCTTCCGGCAGATGGGCCACGGGGAGGCGTGGGAGGAGAGCGACCTCGACGCCACGCAGGCGGCGTTCCGCGTGGCCACCCAGGACGCCTGGCGGCACCTGCGCGACCTCGCACGCTCGCACGGTCTCTCGGCCCACGCGCTCGGGGTGCTCGGCGACCGGATGTTCGCCTACCTCGACCACCTCGTGGAGCAGACCCGCATCGGGTACGACGCCGCGCGACGCCGTCTCGAGAGCGACCGTGGCCGCGCCCGGCGCCGGCTGCTCGACGCGCTGCTCCGCGGCGTCGACGGTGAGGCGCTGCGGTCGCTGTCGAACGCTGCGCCAGGGGCTGGTGCAGGACCTGCTCTCCCCGCTGTTGGCGGAGACGCCCAACTCGCGGGAGATCCTGTCGGAGATCCTCCTCGCCTGGCTCGAGTCGCGCGACAGCGCGCCCGCGATCGCGGCCCGTCTGGGCGTCCACGCCCAGACGGTGCGCTACCGCAGGAAGCGGATCAACGAGCTGTTCGGCGAGGACCTCCACGACCCGGAGTTCGTCGTGTCGCTGACGATGGTGCTCAAGGCCAGCGTCCCGCTGTGGAAGGCAGGCGACCAGCGAGACTTCGAGCGCTTCCACCGGGCGACGGGCTGAGGTCCGGGCCGGGGGTGCCCCACGGGTATCGTGACGGCGCGCCCCGGCACCGGGGCCACGGAGACGAGCGGGGGCAACGTGGAGCGTCGGAGAGCAGCGGTCGGAGCGGTCGCATCGGTGGCCCTGCTGGTTCCGGTCCTCGCGGCCTGCCAGGGCGACAGCGAGGCCGAGCCCACGCCCACGCCCCCGTCGAGCGCGGCGGCCGCTGCGCTGACCCTGGGCACCTACCAGATGCCGCAGGCCGAGGTCGACGCCCTCGTCACGGAGACCGGCGAGCTCAACGCGGCGACCCAGACCCGGCAGGTGGAGGTGCAGGCGTCCGAGACCTCGCTGCGGGACGCCGTCGCCGCCGGCGAGGAGCTCCCCGACCTGTTCTTCGCGTCCAACAGCGACCTGGCCTACCTCGACGGCCAGGACCTCATCGAGCCGGTCGACTCCTACATGGTGGCGCGGAACGTCGACTTCGGCGACACGCTGTCCTACGACGGGGTCAAGGCCTTCACGGTGAACGACCGCCTCGCCTGCATGCCCTACTCGATCGACCCGCTCGTGGTGGTCTACAACCGGGCGCTCGTCGACTGGGAGGCCATGGAGGCCGACGGCCTGCCCGTGCCGAGCAACGGCCGCTGGGGCCTCGAGGAGCTGGAGGCCGCGGCCCGCTTCGCGTCCGACCCGGAGCTCGGCACGAAGGGGCTCTACATCGGGGCCACGCTCCAGCAGCTGGCGCCCTTCGTGCTCTCGGGCGGGGGCAGCATCTTCGACGACGCGACCCCGCCGACCTCGACCGCGCTGTCGGAGGAGTCGTCGGTCGCGGCGCTCACGCAGGCCCTCCAGGTGCTCCGCGAGCCGCAGATCACGCTGACGTCCGACGAGCTCGCCCAGGCCGACGCGATGGACTGGTTCACCTCGGGCCGGCTCGGGATGATCCTCGCCCCGCGGTCGGTCGTTCCCGAGCTCCGCGCCGTCGAGGGGCTCGACTTCGACGTCATCTTCCCGCCCGCGGTCGAGGACCGTGCGACGGTCGGCACGGCGGGGGGCATCTGCATGTCGCTCGACTCGGACGCGAAGGAGGCGGCGGCCGACACGATCGTCGACCTGACCAGCGCCGACGCGATGGCGGGGGTCACCGAGGCGGGCTACATCGTCCCCGTGCTCCTCGAGGTCGCGCAGTCCGACGCCTACCAGCAGCCCGACCGGCTGCCCGAGCACGCGAGCGTCTGGACCAACAACCTGCGCTACACCTACTTCCTGCCGGCCGTGCCGGACCAGGCGGCGCTCGACGCCGCGGTGGCGCCCTACCTCGACGCGCTGCTCAACGACGCGATCCTCAACGAGGAGACGATCTCCTCGACCGTCACCGAGCTCGACGAGGCCTCGCGGCTCCTGCTCGGCGGCACGACCGAGGACTAGTCGACTAGTCGGCCTCAGCCGCTGCCGGCGGCTCGACGTCGCCGGCGATCACCGCGTCGGCGAGCAGCGGGGCCGTGAGGTCGACCTGCCAGGCCCGCGCGCCGTACGACGCGAGCTGCGCCGCCACCGCCGCCACCAGCGCGTCGCGGTCCCGCTCGCGCGGCGGCGACCACAGCAGCCGGCGCAGGTAGTCGGGGGTCAGCAGGTTCTCGACCGGTACGGCGCGTTCCTCCGCCAGCGCGGCGACGGCGTCCCGGCCGAAGGTGTGGCGCCGGGCGGCGGCCGGGTCCTTGTCGGCCCAGGCCCGCACGGGCGGGGGACCGTCGCCCCGGAGCGTGCGCGGTGGGAGCGCCGACTCCTCGAGCGCGAGGGCCTCGGCGACGGCGTCGGTCCAGCGCGCGGCGTACCGGTCGGCCCCCCGGCCCTTGAAGCCGGGGGTCGCGAGCAGGGTGCTGCGGGTGGTGGGCAGCGCCTCGGCCGCGGCGATGATCGCC
>DASWYU010000166.1:0-20154 GCA_036404795.1 Nocardioides sp.
CCACACCACTGCGACCGCGTTGATCGACGCGGTGCAAGGCACCACGCGTACGGCGCGGGTCGCGGAGGCGGCGGCGTTCGTGGCGGTGGGTGACTGGGCGGATGCGCACACCTCGGATGCGGTGGTGGGTGACCCGATCGGCGCGCTCGGTGAGTGGCTCGACCAGGAGTACGTCGAAACGCTGGCCGGGGATCAGTTCCTCGAGCTGGGCGGTCCGGGGGCGCCGGTGGTGGCGGAGTTCTGCATCGGCGAGATCGCCGCCATCCGAGGTTGCTCCTTCGACACAGCGCGCCGACTCGTCGGGGACGCGGTCGAGCTGCGGCACCGCCTCCCGCGGGTCCACGCCCGGGTGGCGGCCGGTGAGGTCGACGTTTGGCGCGGGCGGCGGATCGCGCAGCAGACCCGTGTCCTGCCGTTCGAGGGAGCGGGCTTCGTGGACGCCCACATCGCGTATGTCGCGGGTCGTGCCACCAGCGGTGACGTGGACCGGCTCGTCGCTGAAGCGGCGGCCCGGTTCGACCCTGAGTCCCTCGAAGCGGAGCGTCTCGATGCGGACGCCGGTCGGCACGTGACGATCGACCTCAGCGGCCTGGGTTACCGGGATCCGTTGACAGGCACGTTGCGTGGCACTGTGGATGTCAGCGGGTCGCTGGATCTGGCGGACGCCCTCGATCTGGAGCGCGCTGTGGCCCACGTCGCCGGGCATCTCGCTGACCTGGGCAGCACGGACGACCTGGACGTACGGCGCTCGATCGCGCTCGGTGAGATCGCCCGTCGCTCCGACGGTATCGACACCCTCGCCTTCTCCGGCGAGGAGGCTTCGGGCGCGAAGGAACGGCCGGTCACGCGGTCGAAGCGCGACGTGGTGATCTACGTCCACCTCGACCACGCCGCGATCACCGGCACCCTCACCGGCATGGGGCCGGACATCGACGCCTGCACCGGCACGACCGGGATCGACCTCGCCCGCCTCGACACCCCGGGCATGCCGCGTGGGCTGGTGACGACGGAGCAGGTCCGGGCGTGGTGCGGCAGCCCGGACACACGGGTGGTCGTGAAGCCGGTCATCGACCTGACCGTCGCGCCGAACTCGGCTGCCACGACCCCCGTGGCCGTCGGAGCGGTTGGGGCCGCGGTTGCCGGCTCCGTGAGCGCCGGTGTCACGGGGCTGGCGGTCGACGGCTACCGCCAGACGGAGCGGATCGCGGATCATGTGCGGCTCCGCTGGCCGCGGTGCGTGTTCCCGTCCTGCACCCGCAGCGCCCGAACCTCCGACCTCGACCACCGTGACCGCTACGACGCGACAGCAGCCCGTGGGACGGGCCAGACGTCGACGACGAACCTGTACCCGCTGTGTCGACGCCACCACCGGATGAAGACCCATCCCGAGCTCGCCACCGGACGCCGCTGGACCTACCGGCCAACAAACCCAGAACAGGGTGAGCCGCCGGGAGCGCTGCTGTGGACGAGTCCGACCGGCCTCACCTACCTCGTCGACCCCGACGGCACCCGACCCTGGTCACCACCAGGACCGGACGACCCCGCCCGCGCCTGACTCGGTCTGACCAATGCCCTCGCCGCCCGATCACGCTGGTGATCGGGCGGCGAAGCATGCCCCGGGGCGGTGCTGCCGGACGGGCCCGCGCAGCGATGCCGTGCCCGGGTCGACAGCGGCAGCGTGAACGGCGGCCGCGTGCGCCGTACGTGACCGGCCGCCGCTCGTCCGCGCCGGCAACGGCTAGCTCCGCGCTCCCACCACGCGGTCGACGCCGGCGGTGACACCGAGGGCCACGCTGCGTTCGATCCCCTCGAGCGGCCCGCGGGACAGCGGCTCGAGGCGCACGATCCGCGGCCAGAGCCAGCCGAGCGCGAGCGACCCGACGATCATCGCGCCCATGAGGGCCCAGGAGTCGTCGCGGAACCCCGGCTCCCGGTCCTGCACCCAGGCGTGCGCGACGACGATCTGCAGCGCGTACGCCGTCAGCGTCACCCGCCCCGCGTCCCCGAGCGGCCCTGCGAGCGTTGGCACGGCGACCGCCGCGAGCCGCACGGCCTGCACCACCGCCACCACGAGCACGACCTCGAAGGTGAGGACCTCCGGGGTGCCGGTGTACGGCGCCATGTCGATCCCGCCCGCCTTCTGGGCGAGCAGCATGCCCGCCGCGGCGATGCCGGTCACGGCGAGGCTGACGCCGGTGACGATCCGGCCGGCGTGGCGCGCCAGGACGATCGCGATACACGCGACGACCAGCATCGAGGTGAGGCGGTAGTACGGGCCGGCCACCGTGAGCTCGAGCAGTCGGGGGTAGAGGCCGTCGCCGGCCTCGCCCGCCATCAGCTGCTCGAACCGCCACTCGCCCAACGCCGTGGCGGAGCGCGTCAGGAGCTCGGGCGTCAGCACGTAGAGCGCGATCGCGAGCGCGACGAGCACCAGGTCGGGCAGCCGGACCAACAGGAGGCACAGCAGGGTCAGGGCGCCCAGCCACACGAGCACGATGACGATCTGGGCGTCGGTCTGCTCGAGCAGCAGTCCCAGGCCGACCAGCGCCGCGGCGCGCACCAGCACCGAGACGACCTCACCGTGTCGGCCGCGTCCGAGCTGTGCGCCCCAGCCGATGAGGAACGCGAAGAGGGGCGCGGTGAGGTACTCGCTCAGGTCCAGCACCCCGCCCGGACCGGACGACGGCGCGAAGTGCGCGACGAACATCGAGACCAGGGCCAGGCCGCGCGCGGCGTCGATCCCCAGGTCCCGGACGCGCTCGGACCCGACGGTCGGGAGGACCTGCGGCGATCTGCGGTGGGCGCTCACGTCACCCATCGTGGCGCATGAGCGCCCCGAGGAGGTCCGGGTCGGCGATCTCGGGCAACGCGACGAGGTGCTGGAGGGCGTCGAGGCGCACCCGGGAGAGCACGGGGAGGACGTGCTCCCACGCACCCTGCCGCACGACGGCCCGCACGAGCCGCCTCTGGTGGAGCCGGTCCAGGCCGGGCAGCAGCTCGAAGAGTCGGGTCCGCGCGTCGAGCCCGAGCGACGTCATGAGGAGCACCGCGTCGTCGGCGCGGTCGTGCTCGCCGGCGTCGGTGAGCACCCGTGCGAGGGTCGCGTCCGGCAGCCCGGTGAGCACCTCGTCGAGCGCCGCCGCGTCCTCGGCGTGCACCGCGATCTCGAGGATGGCGAGGCCTGAGGCGTCACGGACGACCTCCACGCTCGCCGCCGCGGGCATCACGCCCACGAAGCCGCCGAGCGTCAGGTGGTCGCCGCTCGCGAGCATCCGTCGCCCGACGGCGACGAGGAGGTCGGCCGGGAGCCCGGCGACGATCTCCGTGGCACGCGTCGGCTCGAGGTGGGCCGTCAGCTCGGCGAGAAATTCGGGGGAGATGCGCTCGGCGAGTCGCGTCGCCTCCGCGGGCTCCATCACCGAGGCCGTCCGGGCCGACACGAGCGGGCCGAGCGCGCCCTCGGCGGCCTTCGCCGCCACGGCGATCGGCAGGAAGCGGGTGATCCCGGCGAGCCGTGCGAAGCGCCCGGCCTGACGGGCGTGCCGCGCGGCGTCGACGCTGCGGCGGAGGTGGGCCACCTCGGCCGGGGCGAGCTCGGCGAGGAAGTCGAGATCCAGGTCGGCGACCGGGACCTCGAGCGTGTGCTTGAGCCTCGCGACCTCGACCCGGGCGCGCCCGGGGCTCACGACACGGCCCCCGGGGGCTCCGTCGGCGCGGCGTCGCCCTGCGGGGTGTCGCCCTGGGGGAACAGGGCGGCCGCCACCCGACGGCGGAGCGGCGCGGGCACGAGGCGGACGGCGTCGCGCATGCTGCGCCGTACCTCCACGTCCTCCCGGTGCTGCGCCATCGCCACCGCGGTGTCGAGCCGCTCGAGGCGTGCGTCGTCGAAGCGCGCCAGGTAGGCGAGGTCGTCGACGGGAAGGCCGAGCCGGTCCGCGAGCCGCGTCAGGGGCGGCGGGGGAGGCGGGGCGCTCATGCGCCGCCGTGCGGCTCGTCGACGCCCCACCCCAGCCAGGCCCGGACGTCCGGGTCCGCGGCCACCGGCGCGGCGCGGAGCGCCGCCAGGTGGGCGGGGTCGAGGACTGCGAGGACCCGACGGAGGAGCACGGCGAGGTCCAGCCCGTGCGCCGTGCGCAGGACCGCGTCGAGCACGGCCGGCTCGGCGGTCGGGGGCACGTTGACGAGGGTGCGGAGCGCCCCGTCCTCGACGTCGGCGAGCGCGGGCAGCACCTCGGGCCAGGCGTCGATCGCGGCGACGGCCGTGAGGAACCCGGCCGCCCGGTCCTCGGGCAGCCCCGCCAGCAGGCCGACGATCCGGCTCCGCGACGCGGGATCGAGCGAGGTCACGAGCGTGAGGGCGTCCACGTGGGCGTCGTCGGCGTGCGCGAGCTCGAGCACCGCGACGAGGACGCGGTCGTCGAGACGGGCGACGAGGGCCGGCAGCACCGAACGGTCCTCCGCGAACAGCGCCACGCGCAGCAGGTCCCCGGGGCCGGCCCCGTCGACGACGGCCAGAGCGGCGGCCGTGGGCACGACCGAGACGAAGCGTCCGAGGACCACGTGCTCACCGCGCGCGACGAGCAGGCGGCCCACCCGGGCCAGGAGATCCAGGTCGAGGGCCGCGAGGATCCCCGCCACCCGTGACGGGTCGAGGGAGAGCGTGACGTCGGCGAGGAACTCCGGCGGGAGCCGCTCCGCGAGCCGCACGGCCTCGGCGGGCGGGAGCGAACCGGCGATGCGGGCACTGACGAGGGGACCGACGGCGTGCTGGGCAGCCTTCGCGGCGACCCCGACGGGGACGAGGGAGCTGAGGTGCGCGATCCGCGCGAAGCGTGCGGCGTGGCGGGCGAGGAGCCGCTCCGCGACGTCCGTCCGGAGCGCGCGGAGGGCCACGGGGTCGGCGTCGGCGAGGAAGGAGACCTCGTCGAGCCCGAGGTCCAGCTCGTGAGCCAGCTTCGCGAGCTCGATCCGCGCCGCGAGGCGGGTGGCCGCGTTCGCGGGGCGGGCCGTCGGGACGGGCTCCACCACGGGTTCGGCCACGGGCTCACCCACGACGACCCTCACCCCGACCACCGCTCCGGTCGCCGAACAACATCGCGCGGGCGCGCGAACGCAGCGGCCGCGGCACGAAGCGCACCGCCTCCTCGAGCCCCTCGGTGACCGCGCGGTCCTCCGCCCGGATCGCCAGGCTCACCGCGTCGTCGAGCACGGTGAGGTCGGCGTCGTCGTACGCCTCCAGCAGCGCCAGCCGTTCCACGGGCAGGTCGAGCCGGCGCGCCATCGCCGTGAGCACGGGTCGGGACATGGCGGCCACCCTACTCGCGGGTCACTTGACCGCGCGGGATGCTGGCCCAATGGACCGCCCCTTCCGCCACGCCGACCGCCGCCCCGTTCCGCCCGCCGACGGGCGGGTCGCCTGATGCTCGTCGCCTTCTCCGTGGCGCCCAGCGGGACCGGCCGCGACGACGCCTCCGTCGCGGACGCGGTCGCCGACGCGGTCCGCGTCGTCCGCGCCTCCGGGCTCCCGCACCGCACCGACGCCATGTTCACGACGATCGAGGGCCCCGACTGGGACACGGTGATGGACGTCGTGAAGCGCGCCACCGAGGCGGTCCAGGCCCACGGGTCGCGGGTGTCGCTCGTGCTCAAGGCCGACATCCGGCCCGGTCACGAGGGCGAGCTCGAGGGCAAGGTACGGCGCGTGGAGGACCGTCTCGCCGACTGACGCGGCTCCGGCGGAGGCTGCGGCGCGGCCTGAGAGCGGCCGCGAGGGGCTACGGTCGGCGGATGGGGTCGCTCGAGGTCGTCCAGGTGCCGGGCAACGGGGCGGAGGACGTGCTCGTCGCGACCTCCGGGCCCGACGAGGGCGCGGTGTTCACCGGCACGGACGACGGTGCCGTGCTGCGGGTCGCGCACGACGGCCGCCGCGTCACGCGGGTCGGGCACACCGGCGGCCGCCCGCTCGGTCTGGAGGAGCTCCCCGACGGCCGACTGCTCGTCTGCGACGCGCACCGCGGGCTGCTGGCGCTCGATCCCGGCACCGGCGCGATCGAGACGCTGCTGACCGACGTCGACGGCGTGCCGATGCGCTTCTGCAACAACGCCGCCGTCGCGCCGGACGGCACGATCTACTTCTCCGACTCCTCCACCCGTCACGGCATCGCGGAGTGGAAGCACGACTTCGTCCGGCTCACGCGGACGGGGCGGTTGCTGCGCCGTACGCCCGACGGCACCGTGACCGTCCTCCTCGACGGCCTGGCCTTCGCGAACGGCGTCGCGCTCGCGTCCGACGGCACGTGGGTCGCCGTCGCGGAGACGGCGGCACGCACCGTGGTGCGGCTCTGGCTGGAGGGACCGCGGGCCGGCGAGCGCGACCTGCTCGCCGACGACCTCCCGGGCTACCCGGACAACATCGCGCGCGGCTCCGACGGCCTCGTGTGGCTCGCGCTCGCCAGCCCGCGCGACCCCGTGGTGGAGGGCCTGCAGCGGGCGCCGCTGTGGGTACGCCGCGCGGCGACCTCGCTGCCCGAGGCCCTGCAGCCCGCCCCGAAGCGCGTCGTCCACGTGCGTGCCCTCGACGCCGACGGGCAGGTCGTCCACGACCTCGACGTCGCCGATCCCGCGGCACGGCGGGCCTTCCACATGGTCACCGGCGTGCGGGAGCACGAGGGCACCGTGTGGCTGGGCAGCCTCCACGAGGCCGCCGTCGCCCGGATCCCCACGGACCGCGGCTAGAGTGATCGGACGCCTCGGCGCAGGACGTGCGACGGGGCCGCACCTGATCAGCCGCACGAGAGGACACCACGCATGGGACATCTGGAGTCGATCACGGCACCGGAGCACCTGCGTGACCTCTCGCCCGCCGAGCTGGAGGAGCTGGCCGCAGAGATCCGCGACGTCCTCGTCGCCACCTGCGCCCGCACGGGTGGCCACCTCGGCCCCAACCTCGGCGTCGTCGAGCTGACGCTCGCCATCCACCGCACCATCGCGTCGCCGCACGACCGCGTCGTGTTCGACACGGGCCACCAGACCTACGTGCACAAGCTGCTCACCGGTCGGGCCGCGACGTTCGACTCGCTGCGGCAGGAGGGCGGCCTCTCGGGCTACCCGAGCGCCGCGGAGTCGGCCCACGACATCGTCGAGAACTCCCACGCGTCGACGGCGCTCAGCTATGCCGACGGCCTGGCGAAGGCCTACGCGCTGCAGGGCGACGACCGCCACGTCGTGGCCGTGATCGGCGACGGCGCGCTCACGGGTGGCATGGCCTGGGAGGCGCTCAACAACATCGCGATCTCCCCGCGCAGCCGGCTCGTCATCGTGGTCAACGACAACGGGCGCTCCTACACGCCGACGATCGGCGGCCTCGCGACGGCGCTCACCGCGCTCCGCACGAGCCCGCGCTACGAGAGCGTCCTCGACGTCGTGAAGCGCCGCCTCAACGCGGTGCCGGGGGTCGGTCCCGCGGCGTACGACGCCCTCCACGCCATCAAGAAGGGCCTCAAGGACGCGATCGCGCCCCAGGGTCTGTTCGAGGACCTCGGGCTGAAGTACGTCGGGCCCGTCGACGGGCACGACCTCGACGCGCTGGAGCACGCGCTCGCGCAGGCGAGGCGCTTCGAGGGGCCGGTCATCGTCCACGCGCTGACGCACAAGGGGCAGGGGTACGACGCGGCCCTGCGCCACGAGGCCGACCAGTTCCATGCGCCCGGCCCGTTCGACGTCGGCACCGGCGTGGAGAAGCCCAAGGCGCCGGGCTGGACCGACGTGTTCTCCGACGAGATCGTCCGGCTCGGCGAGCAGCGCCCCGACCTCGTGGGCATCACCGCCGCGATGCTGCACCCCGTCGGGCTGCAGGCGTTCGCGGAGCGCTTCCCCGACCGCACCTTCGACGTCGGCATCGCCGAGCAGCACGCCGCGACGTCGGCCGCGGGCCTGGCGCTGGCCGGCATGCACCCGGTCGTCGCGGTCTACGCCACCTTCCTCAACCGGGCCTTCGACCAGGTGCTCATGGACGTGGCGTTGCACCGCTGCGGCGTGACCTTCGTGCTCGACCGCTCCGGCGTGACGGGCGACGACGGCGCGAGCCACAACGGCATGTGGGACATGTCGGTGCTCCAGGTCGTGCCCGGGCTGCGGCTCGCCGCGCCGCGCGACGCAACCCGTCTCGCCGAGCTGCTCGCCGAGGCCGTCGAGGTCGAGGACCGTCCGACGGTGGTGCGGTACCCCAAGGGTCCACCGCCCGCCGACATCCCGGCGATCGACACGGTCGGCGGCGTCGACGTGCTCCACCGCAGCGCCGGGCAGGACATCCTGCTCGTCGCCGTCGGCGCCATGGCCACCACCGCGATGGACGTCGCCGCCCGGCTCGACGCCCAGGGCATCGGCGTCACCGTGGTCGACCCGCGCTGGGTGATCCCCGTCGCCCCGGCGCTCCTCGACCTCGCCCGCGACCACCGGCTCGTCGTCAGCGTCGAGGACAACGGGCGTCAGGGCGGCTGCGGTGCGGCGCTGCTCAGCGCCCTCAACGACGCGCGGGTGACCACCCCCGTGCGCGTGCACGGCATCCCCCAGGAGTTCCTGGCCCACGCGAAGCGCGCGGCGATCCTCGAGCAGGTGGGTCTGGACGCGCAGACGCTGGCTCGGGCCTGCGTCGAGGAGATCACGGCACTGGCTGACCACAGCCGCCTCCTCGATGTCGACCGCACCGGCTGAGGAGCAGCCGTCCGGCGCGCCGTGGACCGCACTGGTCCTCGTCGCGGTCCTCGTGGGTGTCCTGCTCGCGACCTGTGGCCTCCCCGGGGGCGACGACCCGCCGCCTCCGGTGGCCGCGGATCCCGCCCGCGTCGCCGAGCCCGCGATCGCCGAGCTGCTCGGCCAGCGCTCCCGAGCGCTCGGGGCCGCCGACCGTGACGCCTGGCTGGCGACGGTCGGGGAGGGCCCGACCTACCGGGAGCGCCAGGGCTGGACGTTCGACAACCTCGTGCAGCTGCCACGGGCCGTGGCCCGCTACGAGCTGGTGGCCGGGTCGGCGCGCAGCGACCAGGACGAGGTCGTCGCGGACGTCCGGCGCGTCCTCCAGGTGAGCGGGTGGGACGTGGTGCCGGTGACCACGGTGGCCGAGTACCGCTTCCGCCTCACCGCCGGGGTGGGCGGGACGTCGTCGTACCGCGTCGTCGCGGACACCGAGGCCGCCGCACCGTGGGACCTCGCCCCCGTGCGGGTGGTCGTGCGGGACGGCGCGCTCCTCGTGACCGACGCGGCGGACGAGCGCGCCGACGCGCTCGCGGAGGACGTCGACCGGGCGATCGACCAGGTGGCGGCCCAGGTGCCGCTGCCGTGGAACGGGAGGGCGATGGTCTACGCGCTGTCGGCCATCGACGTGCTGCAGGCCGTGGAGGGCCTCCCCGTCGACGACCCGGAGCAGCTGGACGGGGTGGCGTTCGCCGTACCGGCCGGGCCGGAGGACCGCACCCTCGCGGCAGTCCGCGTCGTCCTGCACCCCCGCCTCCTCGACACCGGCTCAGGTTCGCCCGCCCGCGGACGGCTGCTGCGGCACGAGCTCACCCACGTCGCCCTCGGCGACCGCGACGACCGGGTGCCGACGTGGCTCTCCGAGGGCGTCGCCGAGCTGGTGTCGGTGCGCGGCATGCCGATGAACGAGCGCGTCATCTCGCGGGCCGCGATCGACGCCGCACGCGCCGGGGTCACGGAGCTGCCGACCGCCGACGACTTCCGCGGGGCACGGTCGGGCGCGAGCTACGGCATCGCGTGGTGGGCGTGCGAGTACGTCGCGGAGACGTGGGGCGACGACCGGTTGTGGTCCCTCCTGGCCTCCTACGCGGCCGCGCCCGACGAGGAGGGCGACGCGGTCCTGCAGCGCGTGCTGGGCGTCGACGACGGCGAGCTCGCCGCACGCGCGGGCGCGCGCATCGTCAGCGTCTTCGGCTGACCCGGGGAGGCCACCCTGCGACGAGCAGGGTGATGCGCGCCACAGCGAGGTACGCGTCGTACGGTCCCTCCTGTGAACGTCCTGCGCACCAAGTCCGTCGAACGCTCGATCGCCGACACCGAGGAGCCCGAGCACCGGCTCAAGAAGAACCTGACCGCGCTCGACCTGACGGTCTTCGGCGTGGGCGTCATCATCGGCGCCGGCATCTTCGTCTACACGGGCCAGGTCGCGGCCAGCAACGCCGGCCCCGCGATCGCCGTCTCGTTCGCCATCGCCGGCCTCGCGTGCGCGCTCGCGGCACTCTGCTACGCCGAGTTCGCCTCGACGGTGCCGGTCGCGGGCAGCGCCTACACGTTCAGCTACGCCACCTTCGGCGAGCTCGTCGCGTGGATCATCGGCTGGGACCTCGCCCTCGAGTTCACCGTCGGCGCGGCGGCGCTCTCGGTGGGCTTCTCGGGCTACCTGCAGTCGGTGCTCGCCGACACCCCGTTCGCGATCCCCGACGCCATCGCGTCGGTGGAGACGGGTGTCGTCAACCTCCCGGCGATCGTCATCTCGCTGCTCGTCATGGTGGTCCTGATCGGCGGCGTGAAGCTCTCCAGCCGGATCAACCAGGTCGTCGTCGCCATCAAGCTCGCCGTCGTCGCGATCGTCATCGTCATGGGCATCGGCTACGTCAAGCTCTCGAACTACACGCCCTTCATCCCCGAGTCGCAGCCCACGGCGGGCGACGGGGGCGACGGTGGCGGCGACTTCTGGAGCTCGACGCTCATCTCGTCGCTCTTCGGCCTCGAGCCGGCGGTCTACGGCGTCGCCGGCGTCGTCGCGGGCGCCTCGATCGTGTTCTTCGCCTTCATCGGCTTCGACGTCGTGGCGACGACCGCGGAGGAGACGAAGAACCCCCAGCGCAACGTGCCGATCGGCATCCTCAGCTCGCTCGCGATCGTGACGGGCCTCTACATCGCGGTCAGCCTGATCATCACCGGGATCCAGAGCTACGACGACATCGACCCGACGGACGCGGCGCCGCTCGCGACGGCCTTCACCGCCGTGGGCCAGGACTGGATCGGCGACGTCATCGCGATCGGAGCCTGCATCGGCCTGACGGTCGTCGTGATGATCCTCATGATGGGCCAGACCCGCGTCGCGTTCGCGATGGCCCGCGACGGCCTCCTGCCGCCGGTGCTCAGCAAGGTGCACCCGAGGTACGGCACGCCGTACGTCATCACCGTCATCGCCGGGATCGGCGTCGCCCTGATGAGCGGCTTCGTGCCGTTCGCGACGCTCGGCCACCTCGTCAGCATCGGCACGCTCTTCGCGTTCGTGCTCGTCAGCATCGGCGTCGTCGTGCTGCGGCGCACGCGCCCCGACCTCCCGCGTGCCTTCCGGGCGCCGGCGGTCACCGTCGTCGCGACGCTCTCCGTGCTGCTCTGCGGCTACCTGATGCTCAACCTCACCGGCGAGACCTGGGTCCGCTTCGGGGTCTGGATGCTCATCGGCGTCGTCGTGTACTTCGTCTACGGGGTGCGGCGCAGCAACCTCGCCCGCGAGGAGGCGGGGGAGCGCACCGCGCCGACGCGCTGAGGGTCCTCCGGGAACAACGGCGGGGCCCACTACGGTTGTGCCCTGCGCCGACGACCCGTCGGCGAGCCGATCGCAGAGGAGAGCGACCGTGGAGCACGAGCGTGCCGACGCCCTGGTGCACGTCGTCGACGACGTCGAGCCCTTGGAGGCGCCCGTCCTGCTGCTGGCGCTCGAGGGCTTCCTCGACGCCGGCCGCGCGGCGGACCTGGCGGTGGAGCACCTCCTGACGGAGCGCGGGCCGGTCGTCGCGACGTTCGACGTCGACGAGCTCTACGACTACCGCGCCCGCCGGCCCCCCGTGTCCTTCGTCCGGGACCACTACGAGGACTACACGGCTCCGCGTCTCGTCGTCCGGCGCCAGCAGGACGCCGAGGGCACGCCGTACCTGCTCCTCGTCGGCCCGGAGCCCGACATCCGGTGGGAGGGCTTCGCCCGCGCCGTGCGCACCGTCGTCGAGCGCTTCGGCGTGAGCCGTGTCGTCGCCATGGCCGCCGTGCCGATGGCGGTGCCGCACACCCGCCCGGTGGCGCTGACGGAGCACGCCAACGACCCGTCCGTCGTGCTCGGCAACTCTGCATGGCAGGGCGAGCTCCGCGTGCCGTCGAGCGCCCAGGCACTGCTGGAGATCCGGCTCGGCGAGTGGGGCCACCTCATGCAGGGCGCGGTCGTGCACGTCCCGCACTACCTGGCGCAGATGAGCTACCCGCGCGCTGCGATCAGCCTCCTCGAGCACGTCGCACGCGTCGCCGCGATCTCGGTCGACCTCGCCGACCTGCGCGCCGCCGCGGAGCGGACCGACGCCGACATCGCCGAGTACCTGACCGACCACGACGAGGTGCGGCAGGTCGTCGAGGGCCTCGAGCGGCAGTACGACACGTTCCACCGCGCCGAGGCCGAGGGCTCGAACCTCCTCGCCGACGACGCACCGCTGCCCTCGGGCGAGGAGATCGGACGCCAGTTCGAGCAGTTCCTCGCCGGGCTCGACGGCCCCGACCCGACCGACGACCGCTCCTGAGCCTCGGCTCGTCCCCCACGAGAGGCCCCCGCATGCCCCAGACCGCCGCCGAGCTGCTCGACCTGCTCGACATCGAGACGATCGACGTCAATCTCTTCCGCGGCCGACAGCCCGACACGGTGCGCCAGCGCGTCTTCGGCGGCCAGGTGGCAGCTCAGGCGTTCCTCGCCGCCGCTCGCACCGTCGAGCCC
The DNA here is from genome assembly GCA_036404795.1 of Nocardioides sp. GTDB lineage: Bacteria > Actinomycetota > Actinomycetes > Propionibacteriales > Nocardioidaceae > Nocardioides. The sequence goes on from DASWYU010000166.1 coordinate 12,740, forward strand.
GAGCGTGCGGCGCACTCGCTGCACGCCTACTTCCTGCGGCCGGGCGACCCGCGGGTCCCGATCGTCTACGACGTGCAGCGCCTCCGCGACGGCCGCTCGTTCTCGACGCGCCGGGTGGTCGCCCGCCAGCACGGCCGCGACATCTTCTACGTGACGATCAGCTTCCACGTCGCGGAGGAGGGCTTCAGCCACCAGTCGCGCATGCCCGAGGCACCGGCGCCCGAGAACGGCATGCGCCTCCTCGACATCATCCGCGGCCAGGAGAACGTCGACGTCAGCCTCTGGGAGCGCGAGTGGGCGGCCCTCGACGTCCGGTACGTCGGCGTGTCCGGCCTCGGGCTCCCGGTCGACGAGGAGCGCCCCGCCCAGGCGCGGATCTGGGTGCGCATCGAGGGCGACTTCCCCGACGACCCGGCGCTCCAGCAGGCGGCCTTCGTCTACGCCAGCGACCTGACCCTGCTCGGCGCCACCCTCGTGCCGCACGGCATCACGCTGAACTCCCCGGGCGTCCAGCCCGCCTCGCTCGACCACACGGTCTGGTTCCACCGTGCGTTCCGCGCCGACCGGTGGTGGCTCTACGACCAGGAGTCCCCGGCCGCCGGCGGCTCCCGCGGCTTCGCGACGGCGGGCATCTACACGGAGGACGGCGAGCGCGTCGCCAGCGTCGCCCAGGAGGGCCTCATCCGCCGGGTCGAGGGACCGAACCCCCACGCCCTCTGAGGGCCCGGCCCTCGTTCAGAGCGCCTGGGTGCGCCCCAGGAGGTGCACGGCACCGTTGCGCGGGTTCGTGAGCGAGAACGCCCAGCCGTCGTGCTCCGCCCGCGAGCCGAAGCCGACGGTGCCCGGCAGCAGCACCGGCTTGCGGAACGAGACGTCCACGCGCACGGCGTCGGGCAGTCGGTTCTCGAGCTGGGCGAGGCAGCGTGCCTTGGTCCACATGCCGTGCGCGATCTGCCGCGGGAAGCCGAGCGCCTTCGCCGTCAGGGGGTAGAGGTGGATGGGGTTGTGGTCGCCGGAGACCGCGGCGTACCGGCGTCCCAGGTCGCCCCCGAGCCGCCAGCGCGCCCCCGTGGGCGGCACCTCGTCGAACGGCGTGCCGAACGGCGCCGACGCGTCGCCCCGCCCGCGGCGGAGGTAGACCGACGTGCTCTCCCAGACCGTCTCGTCGCCGACCCGGGCCGTCGTGCGGAAGTCGAGCACGGTGCCCTTCGGGTGGGGCCGCGGCGCGCCGACCTCGGTGCGCACGGCCACCTCCTCGCCGATCGCCACGGGGCGGTGGGACGCGATCGTGTTCTCCAGGTGGACGGTGCCGATCGCCGGGTAGGGGAACCCGGGGTCGCTCATGATCGCCATGTGCAGCGGGAACGCCAGCATGTGCGGGTAGGGGAGCGGCACCGTGTCCTTGACGGGGAAGCCGCACACCTCGGCGTACGCGCGCACGGCGGCACGCTCGATCCGCACCGCCGGACGGTCGTAGGCCAGGCCGGCCGGATCGGCGCCGGTCTTGCGGACGCCGGGGAGCTGGTTGACGACGGGGATGACCGGCAGCGCCGCGCGCGCGAGCACGGACAGCCCGCCGCCCGAGGTGGTCAGCGTCCTGGTCGCCGGGGACGACGTGGGAGCGGTCACCGCGTCAGGCCCCCAGCATCATCTGGCCGCAGACCCGCACGACGTTGCCGTTGACAGCCGTCGAGCCGGGGGAGGCGAACCAGGAGATCGTCTCGGCCACGTCCACGGGAAGGCCGCCCTGGGCCATCGCGTTGAGGCGCTGGCCGACCTCGCGGGTGGCGAACGGCACGGCGGCGGTCATCTGCGTGATGATGAAACCGGGGGCGACGGCGTTGATGGTGATCCCGTCGCCGAGCTCGGGGGCGAGGGCGTCGACGAGGCCGATGACGCCCGCCTTCGAGGCCGCGTAGTTCGTCTGGCCCAGGTTGCCAGCGATCCCGGCGATGGAGGCGACGCCGACGATGCGGCCGTTGGGGCGGATCGCCTTCTGCTCGAGCAGCTCCGCGGTGATCCGCTCGGGAGCGGCGACGTTGACGGCGATGACGGAGTCCCAGCGGTCCTCCTTCATGTTCGCGAGCTTCTTGTCGCGGGTGATGCCCGCGTTGTGCACGACGATGTCGACGCCGCCGTGCTTCGCCAGCAGGTGCTGCGCGATCCGCTGCGGCGCGTCCTTCGCGGTGATGTCGAGCGCGATGTGGTCGCCGTCGAGCTCCTTGACGAGGGCGACGAGGTCGGAGGCGGCCTGCGGCACGTCCACGCCGACCACGGTGGCGCCGTCACGGTGGAGCACGCGGGCGATCTGCTCGCCGATGCCGCGGCTCGCCCCGGTCACCAGCGCGACCTTGCCGGCGAGCGGCTTCGCGAGGTCCGGCACGGGCTCGGCCTCCGTGGTGCCCGTGGCACCGATCCGCACGACCTGGCCGGAGACGTAGGCGGACTTGGGGGAGAGCAGGAACGCGAGCGTCGAGTCGACGGCGCGCTCGGCGCCGGCCGCGACGTACACCAGCTGGACCGTGCTGCCCCGGCCCACCTCCTTGCCGAGCGAGCGCGTGAAGCCCTCGAGCGCCCGCTGCGCGATGCGCTCGTCGGTCGACGCCGCGTCCGCGGGCGGGGTGCCGAGCACGACGACGCGGCCCGAGGCCGCGAGGCTGCGGAGCACGGGGGTGAAGAAGTCGCGGAGCGCGCGGAGGTCCTCCGGCGTGGTGAGGCCGGTGGCGTCGAAGACGAGGCCCTTGTACGTCGCACCCTCCTCCGCGACGACCGCGGAGGTCACGCCGAGGTCGTCGAGGACCTCGGGCAGCTGCTCGACGAGCCGCCCACGACCGCCGACGAGGACGGTGCCGTCGACGAGGGGCGCACCCTCGACGTACCGGTCCAGGGCCACCGGGCTCGGCAGCCCGAGGTTCTTGGCGAGGAACTTGCCGACGGGGCTCGCGACGAAGCTCTGGTAGCGATCGGTCATGGTGGGGACGTCCTCCAGGTGCGCGGGATCGGGCGACGATGGATGATGGTGCGGGGACACACTACTCATGAGTAAGTAACGGGTAGTGTAACTCCGTGTCCACTTTTCGTGACGTGAACCTCAGCGGGTTCCGTCGCGACCGGGGCCTCGCCAGGATAGGCACAGTCTTCTCAACGATCAGGAGCACACCGACATGCAGGCTCAGACCCGCCGGGTCGCCGTCATCGGCGGCAACCGCATCCCGTTCGCCCGGTCGAACACCGTCTACTCCGACGCCTCCAACCAGGAGATGCTGACCGCCGCCATCGACGGACTGGTCGACCGCTTCGGCCTGGTCGGCGAGCAGGTCGGCGAGGTCGTCGCCGGTGCGGTCCTCAAGCACTCGCGCGACTTCAACCTGGCCCGCGAGTCGGTCCTCGGCTCGAAGCTGGCACCGACGACGCCCGCGACCGACCTGCAGCAGGCGTGCGGCACCGGCCTGCAGGCGGTCGTGTACGTCGCGAACAAGATCGCCCTCGGCCAGATCGACGTCGGCATCGCCGGCGGCTCCGACACAACCTCGGACGCCCCGATCGCGCTCGGCGAGAACCTGCGCAAGATCCTGCTCGAGGCCAACCGGGCCAAGGACCTCAAGGGGCGGCTCGCGGCGTTCGCGAAGATCCGGCCGGCGGACATCATCCCGACCATCCCGCAGAACGGCGAGCCGCGCACCGGCCTGTCGATGGGCGAGCACCAGGCACTGACCGCTCTCGAGTGGCAGATCGCCCGCGAGGCGCAGGACGAGCTGGCCGCGGCGTCGCACCAGCACCTGGGCGCCTCCTACGAGGAGGGGTGGCAGGACGACCTCGTCACGCCGTTCCGCGGTGTCGAGCGCGACACGAACCTCCGGCCGGACTCGACGGCGGAGAAGCTCGCGAAGCTCAAGCCCGTCTTCGGCAAGGGCGAGGCGGCGACGATGACCGCCGGCAACTCGACGCCGCTGACCGACGGGGCGTCGGTCGTGCTGCTGGCGTCGGAGGAGTGGGCCGAGGCGCACGGACTGCCCGTGCTCGCCTACCTGACCGCCTACGAGACGGCCGCCGTCGACTACGTCCACGGCGGGGAGGGCCTGCTGATGGCCCCGGCCTACGCCATGCCGCGGATGCTCGAGCGCGCGGGCCTCGGGCTGCAGGACTTCGACTTCTACGAGATCCACGAGGCGTTCGCGTCGCAGGTGCTGTCGACGCTCGCCGCGTGGGAGGACCCGGTGTTCTGCAAGGAGCGCCTCGGTCTCGACGCGCCCCTCGGCTCCGTCGACCGCGCGAAGCTCAACGTCAAGGGCTCGTCGCTCGGCGCGGGCCACCCGTTCGCTGCGACCGGTGGCCGGATCGTCGCCAATGCCGCGAAGCTGCTGGCGGAGAAGGGCTCCGGCAAGGCCGTCATCTCGGTGTGCGCCGCCGGCGGCCAGGGCGTGACCGCCATCCTCGAGCGCCCCTGACACCGACTCCGTCGGACCGGCGCCGCGCTCGTCGCGGTGCTGGTCCGACGTTCAGGAGCGCGCGGCCGCCAGGGCGAGGGCCGAGGTGACCATGTGGCTCCGCACCTGCTCCGTCGTGATGCTCGAGACGACCGGGATGCCCGGGGCCGCCTCCTTCACGAGGATGCCGACGCGGGCGAGCTGGAGCGCGCCGAGTCCGCTGGCGTAGAGCGTGTTGGAGAGCAGGATCGGGTCCTCGACGGCGAAGTCCCCGGCCGTCACGCCGTCCTCGAGCACGCCCGCCAGCACGGCGAGGCAGCCCGAGATGCCGCGACCGAGGCGCAGCAGCGCGCTCTCGCTGATCTCGTCGAGGAGCTCGGTGCCCGTTCGGCGCATCAGCGTCTGTGCGCAGTCCACGAACGCCGGATGGTCCATGCCGTAGGCGACGAACGCCGTGACCACGGCCTCGAGCCGCGCCGCCGACACCGTGCTGGTGCCGGCTCCGACGGCGAGCGCGTCGCGGAGCTCGTCGAGGTAGCCGACCAGCGTGAGGGCGAAGAGCTCCTCCTTGCCGGTGAAGTGCCGGTAGACGATCGCGCGGTTGATCCCGACGGCCCGGGCGATGTCCTCGATCTGCGCGTCGCGCACGCCGCGCTCGTCGAAGAGGCGGCGGGTGGCGTCGAGGATCTCGCGCTCGCGCTGCCGGCGCCGCGATGCCGCCGCCGAGCGGCGACGGTCCCGGGGCGCTCCGTCGCGAGGGGCCCCGGCCTCGGTGGCGGGGGGTTCGGTCATGGGGGGATGGTAGTGCAACAGGCAGTTGCACGTCTGTTGCACACCGGTCGCAGGTCGCGCGTCCGGGGCTGTCGGCGGGCTCGGGCAGGATGCGGGGCACAGCGGGCGCCGGAGCGCGAGCGCCTGGTCACAGGGGAGGTGGCGCCGTGGAGCACGGGTCCCGCACGTGGCGACCGTCGTGGCCGTGCCCGGTGGGCGCCGTTCTCGTGCAGCAGCGGCACGGCGGGCGCGACCCGTCGTACGCCGTGACCCCGGACGGCGCGCACTGGCGCGCCTTCCGCACGCCGGAGGGTCTCGGCACCCTGCGGGTGCGGCTCGCCGCCGGGGAGGTCGCGATCGACACGTGGGGACCGGGCGCCGCCTGGCTGCTCGACGCGGCACCCGGGCTCCTCGGCGCCGACGACGACATCAGCGGTTTCGTCCCGCGCCACGCGCTCGTGGCGGACGTGTGGCGGCGCAACCCGACGTGGCGGTTCTCGCGCAGCGGCCTCGTGCTCGACGCGCTCGTGCCGGCGGTCTTCGAGCAGAAGGTCACCGGCCAGGAGGCGTTCGGGGCGTGGGGTCGGCTGCTCCGCCGCCACGGTGAGGACGCACCGGTCCCCGACCGCGCGTCCGCGCCCCCGCTGCGGGTCGCGCCGGCCGCCGACCGGCTCGCGATGATCCCCTCGTGGGAGTGGCTGCAGCTGCCCGTCGACCACGCACGCTCGCGGACGGTGGTGCAGGTCGCCCGTGCCGCGGCAGGGCTCGAGCGCACGGTCGCGCGTCCGGCGACCGAGGCGGAGCCCCTGCTGCGGTCGGTGCCCGGCGTCGGGGTGTGGACGGCGGCGGAGACCCTGCGGCGGGCGTGGGGGGACCCGGACGCGGTGAGCTTCGGCGACTACCACGTCGCGAAGGACGTGGGCTGGGCGCTGACGGGCACCCCGGTCGACGACGCCGGCCTGGCCGAGCTGCTCGAGCCCTACCGGCCGCACCGGGGCCGCGTGGTCGAGCTGCTGGCCCGCGCCGGGCTCGGGCGACCGCGACGCGGAGCGCGCATGGCACCACGGCGTCACCTGCCCGGATCGGGCCGGTAGCCGCGTGCCGGACCGGGGGCGGGACACGCGGAAGGTGCCCCGAACCTTTTCGCTGTGACCTGCGTAACCCTAGGGTGTGCCTCGCGTTACCCCCTAGTAGCCGCTTGAGGGAGTGGAACGGAGCTGATGCATGTCGATGGGTCGCGCCCCGAGGGCGATGCGCTGCTCCGGCAGCCCGTCGCCGCGTCGGCGGGTGGGCGGATGACGGTGACCGCACCGCCCTCCGACGACCACCTGGCCGAGCTGGCTCCGGACGAGCTGCTCGCCGTGGTCGCCGACGCGTCGGACGCCGTCGTGGCGTCCTGGCTCAGCGACCCCACAGGTCCCGCGCTGCTCGCGCGACTCACGACGCTCCTCGTCGACGGCTCCCGGGAGCGGACCGTCGGTGCCGACACGCTCGCGACGTTCGCGCTGGACCGCCAGGGCGAGGTGGTGGACCGGGTGCGGCTGCTGCTGGAGTCTGCAGGGGGCGGTCCTTCGCCGTACGACGGCAGCCGCGGTCCGTCCGCCGCCGTGCGCACCGTCGTGGTGCGGTGCACGCCGCTGACCTTCGCCCGTCTCCTCACCGGCCAGCGGACCGCGGCGCTCGAGCTGCTCGCCGACCGGCTCGCCGTCGAGGGCGACGCGGCCGCGGTGCTCGAGGTCGGCCGGGTGCTCCGCAGTCCCGCGAACGGTGCGGCCCTCGTCGACCCCGGCGCGCTCGACCCCCGTGCGGTGTCGACGGCCCTGCGCGGCGTCTCGAGCGAGCACCTGCGCTCCGTCATGGCGGGTCCGTTCCGCGACGTCGTCCTCGGCGAGGTGGCGCGGCGCCTGCCCGACCACGTGCGGCCCGAGGCCGCGCACCGCCTGCGGCTGACGGTGGTCTTCCGGATCACGCGGGCCGACGGCGACGAGATCGACCGTTTCGCCGTCGAGATGGCCAACGGGCGCGCTACGGTGACGCAGATCACCGGCCCGGAGGCGGGGGTGGGCGTCCGTCGGGACGCCACCCTGACCTGCACCGGTGAGGACTTCCTGCGTCTGGCCACCGGTCACCTGCACCCGGTGACGGCGGTCCTGCGCGGCCGCCTCGCCGTGCGAGGCGACCGCGCGAAGGTGCTGCTGCTGAGCACGTCCCTCGACA
>DASWYU010000167.1:0-14975 GCA_036404795.1 Nocardioides sp.
AGCTCCGGGGCCCGTCGCGGATTTCGACGCTGGTTCACTGGAGGCGTGCCGTCCCCCGCCTCTGACCTCGTCGTCGTCCGCCGCACCGCCCTGGTGCTGCTGGGCATCGTCGCGCCGGTCACGACGCTGCTCGGCGTCGCGCTCCTGCTGGGCAGCGGCAACGGCGTGGTGCTCGTGCCGGGTCTCCTCCTCTGCGTGCTGCTGGTCGCGGGGGTCGAGCAGGAGCGGGCGTACGTCGCGTTCGACCGCCACCCGCCGCAGCCGACCCTCGTCGTGCTCCGCGGGGGAGAGCCCGCGCTGTTCCTGCCCCGCGAGGTCGCCCGGGCCCGCAACGCGACCCGCACGCTGCTCGGCGTCGGTGCGGTGCTGCTCGTGGGGGCGGTGCTGGCGCTCGTCGCCGCCGCCTGGCTGCTCGCGTCGGTCTGCGGGCTGGTGGGGATCGCCCTGATCGTCGTCGCCGGCCCCGGCCGGGACGCCGCCGGCGGCGTGTGGCTGACCCCGCACCGGATCATCGCGGAGCACCTCGGCACGACCTGGGAGGTGCCGTGGACCGCGGTCGCCGAGGTCGTGCCCGGCGAGCCGCTCTGCCTCGTCCTCCACGACGGCGCCCAGCCACGGGTCGACCGCCACGGCCCGCCGGTGCGCTCGTGGCGCCTCCGGCCGCTCGAGCTCGACACGCGGGTGCTCGCGGGCGGGGCCGAGACCGCGGCTTACGTCGTGGGTCGCGCCGCCGCCGACTGCCGCTACCGCGCGGCGCTCGGCACCCCGGGGACGCTGCCCGGGTGAGGGTCAGGCGCCGACGACACCCGCGACGTACGGCGCGTCCTGCGTCGCCACGACGGCGAGGGCCACGAGGAGCTCGACCCCCGGAGCGGTGCCGCGCACCTCGACGCGCGCGGGCAGCAGGGTCGTCATGTCCATGTGGATGAAGTCCGCCCACGTGGTGAGCAGCGAGACCGTGCCGAGGACGTCGGCGCGGGTGAACGTCCAGGTCGTGCCCCACGCCTCGCCGGGCGTCGCGTCGGGCGTGCGCGCCCACGCGCCGAGGTCGCCGGCGTCGGCGGCCCAGGTGGTGGCGCCGCGGGAGACGGGGCGGGTCGGGTAGAGCCCGACGTCGCGCGGCCAGGTGAACGTCACCGCGAGGTCGAGGGGCGCGCCGTCGACGGTGATGTCGAGGGCGAACGCCGCGGAGTCGCGTTCGCGACCGGGGGCGCGGGGCTCGTCGGACGGCAGGACGCCGACGAATCCGTCCGTGCGCCACGCGACGGTGAGCAGGGGCGCGGTGGGGGCGGGGGTGATCGGTTCGGGGAGGACGAGCGACACGACCAGCACGCTGCCACGCACGGGTTCACCACGTCCGGGGAACAGCCGAACTGCTGCGCGGGGTGGGTGAGGTCACGCGATCCGTGGTCCAGACGAGCCTTCTGGCGAGCGCTCCGGCCTGCCACGCTCGGAGGTGAGGGTGCCCCGCGTGTGAAGGTGGAGGTCGGACCGATGTCTCGTCGTCACAACCCGGTCGAGGCGCGTCGTCGTCTCCGGGTGCTGCAGTACTCCGTGCTGGTGGTGCTCGCGATCGTGACGCTGGTGCTCTGCTACCTAGCCCTGACCCGCACTCCGTAGGAGATCCTCCGGTCGAAGGCGTGTGCGGCCGGATGATCTTCTGGCAGCATGGTGGGATGGCTGACACCGGCGTCGTCGACGCGTTGCTGATCACGGTCGCCCCCACGGGGGCGGAGACGGCGAAGGCCGAGTGTCCCGACCTGCCCACGACGCTCGACGAACTCGTCGCGACGGCGAAGGAGTGCGAGGCGGCCGGCGCGGGGCTCATCCACGTGCACGTGCGCGACGCCGACCACCGTCCGACGCTCGACCTCGGTCGGCTGCGGGACACGGTCGCCGCGCTCCGGGAGTCGACCTCGCTCGTCGTCCAGCTGTCGACCGGCGGATCGGTGCACGACCCGCTCGAGGACCGGCTGCGGGTGCTCGACGCCGAACCGGACTCCTGCTCCCTCACGCTCGGCACGGTCAACTTCGGCGACGACGTCTTCCTCAACCCGTGGCCGTTCGTCCGGGACCTCCACCGCGCGGCCCGCGAGCGGGGGATCGTCCCCGAGTTCGAGCTCTTCGACCTGGGGCACGTCGCGGCGCTGCGTCGGCTGCTCGACAAGGACGGTCTCCCGGCGGGCGGGCGGGTGCACTGCGACCTCGTCATGGGCGTGCCGGGCGGGATGCCGGGCACGACCGACGCGCTCGTCGCCGCCGTCGCGGCCCTCCCGCCCGAGGTGACGTCGTGGTCGGCGACGGGTGTGGGGCGCACCTCGGTCGCGGTGGCGATGGCGGCGCTCTCGAAGGGCGGCCACCTCCGGGTCGGGATGGAGGACACGCTCACGTTCGCGCCGGGGGACCCGGTGGGGAGCAACCGTCGTCTCGTGGAGCGGGCGGTCGCGCTCGGTGGTCTAGCCCAGCGCCGGCCGATGTCTCCGCGAGGTGTCCGGGGCCTCCTCGGGCTGGCCTGATCGGGCTATTGCTGGGCTTTTGCGCACCATTGGCTGTGTTACGGCGCCGTGAACTTATGTCGGAGACTCGAATTTCTCGGAACGGCGGTGTGGACAGGGCGATCCATGCCCTACAGTTCTCCTCGGATGGATGAGGGGTTCATCCATCCAGACTTCGATCAACGTCAGGGGTTCTCATGAAGAAGCTTCTCGTCGCGATCATCTCCACGGTCGTGATGGCCGTTGGCGTGATCGCCGGTTCGGCCGCGACGGCCAGTGCGGCCGAGGGTTACCCGGGTCAGTACGCCGTCGGTTCGCGCCTCACGCCCGACCCGATCTCGAACGTCGGCAAGGCCGGCACGGGCAAGGGCTTCACGATCTTCTACGCCGGCGAGCCGGGTGTGCGCGTCAACGGCGAGGTGTTCATCACCATCCGCCGCTACGGCACCGGCAACGTCGTCGCCAAGCAGTACGACTACTCGGGCACCACGCGTTACTACGTGACGCCGCACTTCCCGGCCGGCATCAAGGCGAACTACAAGGTCACGGTGACCTTCCAGCCGTCCGACGAGCAGTTCCGCCCCGCGGTCCGCTCGTGGAACGTCTGGGTGACCGAGTCGGGCGTCGCCTGATCCACAGCTCCACACCGAAGGGCCCCCGCCGCGAGGCGGGGGCCCTTCGTGCATTTCGGGCGAGTGAGTGGAGCCGTGGGTCAGTAGACGAGCGCCTGCACGCCGTCGCCCAGGATCTCCTCCGCGAAGGTGGCCGCCCCGGCGATCCGGACGCCGTCGAGCAGGTCGGAGTCGGTGATCCCGCGTCGTACGGCGCACTGCGTGCACACCGTGACCTGCCCCAGCTCCACGACAGTGGCGAGCAGGTCGGCCAGGGGCGCCGCGTGAGGGAGCGCGAACTCCTCCGCGCGCCCCGGCACCCCGAACCAGGCGGCCTCGCCGGTGAGCCACAGGCCGACGTCCGCCCCGGCGGCCGCGGCGGCGGCGGCCACGGTGAAGGCCTGGTTGCAGCGCTCGGCGTCCTCGGCCCCGCAGGTGACCTTGATCCTCAGGTTTCGCATGGCCGCAGCCTAGGACGGGTGCGGAGGACGCGCGGATAGACTCCGGCCTCATGGATGCCGTGCTGATCGCCGTGCTCGTCGCCGCGCCCCTAGGGCTCGCGGCGCTGGCCCTCCGCTCCCTCGTGCGGCTGCTCGGCGCCCGCGCCGGGGGTGCGCGCTGATGGCCTTCGAGCTGCCCGCCGACCTCCACCCCGACTGCGGCCCGATCGCCTGGATGCTCGGCACCTGGCGGGGCAACGGCCACGGGGACTACCCGACGATCGAGCCCTACCAGTTCGGCCAGGAGCTGATCTTCACCCACGACGGCCGGCCGTTCTTCCACTACATGGCGCGCTCCTGGGTGGTGGACGCCGAAGGCACGAAGGTGCGCGACGACGCGATCGAGACCGGGTTCCTGCGCGGTCTGCCGGGCGGCAAGGTCGAGCTGCTGCTCAGCCACGAGACGGGTGTCGTGGAGATCTGGATCGGCGAGGCGGCGGGCGGCAAGGTCGAGATCGTCACGGACGCGATCGGTCGGGTCGAGGACGCGCCGGAGGTCACGGGCGGCAAGCGGCTCTACGGCAACGTGGAGGGCGACCTGCTCTACGCCTACGACATGGCCGCGTTCGGCGAGGCGCTGCAGCCCCGCACGTGGGCCCGCCTGCAGCGGGCGTGACCGTGGACTGGCGGGAGCAGCTCCGGGCCCAGGGCTACCGGCTCACCCCGCAGCGCGAGCTGATCCTGCAGGCCGTCACGACGCTCCGCCACGCCACGCCCGACGAGGTGCTCGCCGAGGTGCGGAAGTCGTCGTCGGCGGTGAACCTGTCGACGATCTACCGCACCCTCGAGGTCCTCGAGGGACTCGGCCTGGTGCGGCACGCGCACCTGAGCGACCGGGCGCCGACCTACCACGCCGTGGACGGCCACGAGCACTTCCACCTCGTGTGCCGGAAGTGTGGGCGGGTCTCCTCGGTTGACATCGACGAGGCCGCTCCGTTCCTCGACGGGCTCCGCGACCGCCGCGGGTTCGTCGCCGACGCCGGCCACCTGGCCATCTTCGGGGAGTGCGTGCGCTGCTCGAGCGAGGAGGAGACACCGTGACCACCACCAGCCCCCTGCTGGACCTGCCCGGCGCCGTCGCGGCGAACGGCATCGACGCGCCCGTCGCGGCCCACTACGGCTCGTTCAACGTCGAGCAGCGCCACCTGGTGGCCGGCGAGGGGTTCGTGGACCTCTCGCACCGCGACGTCCTCCGCGTCTCCGGCCCCGACCGGCTGACCTGGCTGCACTCGCTGACGACCCAGCACCTCACCGACCTCTCGCCGCAGGAGTGGACCGGCGTGCTGGTGCTCAGCCCGCAGGGGCACGTGGAGCACGCGTTCTACGGGTACGACGACGGCGACGCCTTCCTCGCCCACACCGAGCCCGGTCAGGGCGCCGCGCTGGTGGCCTTCCTCGACCGGATGCGCTTCTGGTCGAACGTCGAGGTGGCCGACGTGACGGCCGAGTGGGCCGTCACCTGGCGTCCGGCGTCGGGCGGGGACGCGCCGTACTCCGCCTACGAGCTCGTGCCGCGGGCCAAGCTGGCGTCGTACGCCGCGGCGGCGGGCCCGGCGGCCGGCCTGTGGGCGTTCGAGGCGCTGCGCATCGAGCGGGGCGAGCCGCGGCTGGGTCTCGACACCGACCACCGCACGATCCCCAACGAGGCGGGCTGGATCGGCCCGGCGGTGCACCTCGACAAGGGGTGCTACCGGGGCCAGGAGACGGTCGCCCGCGTGCACACGCTGGGGCGTCCGCCGCGGCGGCTGACGCTGCTGCACCTCGACGGCTCGCAGGAGACGCTGCCGACGCCGGGTGCGGAGCTGCGGTTGGGGGAGAAGGTGGTGGGTTTCGTCGGTACGTCGGCGCGCCACCACGAGCTGGGTCCGATCGCCCTCGCGCTGGTGAAGCGCAACGTCGCTCTCGACGCCCAGCTGGAGGTCGAGGGGCTGCCCGCCGGCCAGGAGGTGCTGGTCGACCCCGAGGTGGGTCTGCACGTCCGGCCACGCCTGCGCTGATCCGTCGATAGAGTCTCGCCCATGCGTGCTCTTCGCGGCTGGAAGCTGCCCGTCCTGGTGGTGGCCGGCGTCCTGCTGGTGGTCGTCCTCTGGGGAATCTGGCAGGTGTTCCGCACCAGCGCGGAGCTCGCGGCGGCGGCGGACGACGCCCGCGCCCTGCAGAGCGCGATCACGGACGGCGACGACGCGGCCGCGGCCGCGGCCCTGGAGAGCCTGCAGGAGAACGCGGGTGCGGCGTCCGGGCGCACCGACGGTGCGCTGTGGACCGTCATGACCTGGACGCCGTTCCTCGGCGACGACCTCGACGGCGTGCGCGCGGTGAGCTCGGTGCTCGACGACCTCGCGCAGGACGGCCTCGAGCCCCTCGTGGAGACGGCGCGCAACCTGGAGTCGCTCAGCCCGCGGGACGGCCAGGTCGACCTCGCCGCCGTGGCGGCGCTCCAGGAGCCGGTGGCCCGTGGCAACGCCGCCTTCGCCCGCGCCGTCGAGGAGCTCGACGAGCACGACCCGGAGGGCTTCGTCGGGGTCGTGCGGGAGCAGTACCGCGACGTCGTGAGCGAGGTCGGTCGCGCCTCCCGCGTGCTCGACTCCGCCGACCGCGCCGCCCAGGTGATGCCGACGATGCTCGGCGCCGACGGCCCGCGGCAGTACCTGCTGATCTTCCAGAACAACGCCGAGATCCGCGCCGGCGGCGGACTGCCCGGTTCCGCTGCTCTCGTGACGGCAGTGGACGGGCGGATCGAGCTCGAGCGACAGGTGGCGGGCAACTCGTTCGGCATGACCGACGAGCCGGTGCTCCCACTGACGGACGCGGAGGAGGAGATCTGGAACCGCCAGCTCGGCACCTACTTCCTCGACGCGAACTTCACTCCCCACTTCCCCCGCTCCGCCGAGCTCTGGCAGGCGAGGTGGGAGCAGGAGTACGAGCCGGTCGACGGTGTCATCGCCATCGACCCGGTGACGTTGTCCTACGTGCTGGGTGCGGTCGGGCCGGTCGAGGTGCCCGGCGGCCCGACGCTGACGCAGGACAACCTCGTCGACGAGCTCCTGCACCAGGTCTACCTGCGGTTCGAGGACCCGGCCGACCAGGACGCTTACTTCAACGCGGCCGCCGCCCGCACGTTCGACGGCCTGTCGGCCGGTGCGGGCAGCCCGCGGTTGCTCATCGAGGCGCTCGCGCGGGGGGTGAACGAGGGACGCCTCAAGCTCCACTCGTTCGATGAGGCGGAGCAGTCCGTCGTCGCCGGGACCCGCATCGCCGGCGAGCTCGTCACCGATCCGGCCGAGACGCGCCCGCAGGTCGGGGTCTACCTCAACGACACCACCGGCGCGAAGATGTCCTACTTCCTGCGGCACGAGGTGCACGTGACGGCGACGAGCTGCTCGGGCGGCGAGCAGCGGCTGACCGGCCGCGCCTACCTGCTGTCTGATGCGCCCGCCGACGCTGCGTCGCTGCCGGACTACATCACGGGTGCCGGCGCCTACGGGATCGAGCCGGGCAAGCAACTGGTGGCCACGCAGATCATCGGGCCGGTCGGAGGCGAGATCGACGACGTCATGTTCAACGACCAGCCCTACGTCGGTTCACCGGTGGTGGATCTCGAGGGGCGGCCGGTGATGACGGTGCTGGCGTTCCTCGATCCGGGCTTCACCGCCGACATCCGATGGACGATGACGGCGGGTGAGGGACAGACCGGCGCCGTGGAGGTGGACACGACCGCGGGCGTCGAGCCGACAGACCTGTCGTCGACGGTGGCCTCCGCCTGCCGGTGAGGCGGTGACAGCGCTGAAGGGCCCCGACACCGTGACCGGTGTCGGGGCCCTTGCGTGGTGATGCCCGAATCAGCGCGTGCGCTTGCCACGTCCCCGAGGCTCGGTGTCCCCGGGCTTCCGCGGGGCCCGGTCGGCCCGCCGGCCCTCCTCCGGCCCGTAGCCGTAGCCGTAGCCGTAGCCGTAGCCGTAGCTGCCGCCCGACTTGGGCGTCATGTTGAAGACGACGCCGAGGGCGGTCGCATCCACCTGCTCGAGGCGCTTGGTGGCGCCGACGAGCTGCTCGGACGTCGTCTTCCCGTGGCGCACGATGAGCAGAGCCCCGTCGGCCTGCGCCGACAGCAGCGCGGCGTCGGTGACGGGAAGGAGCGGGGGAGCGTCGAGCAGCACGATGTCGTAGGCGCTGCGGGCTGCGTCCAGGAGGTCCTTCATGCCAGCGGACTGGATGAGCTCGGCCGGGTTCGGGGGGATCGCACCACCGGAGAGCACGTCGAGGCCGCTCCCGTGGTGCTGGACGGCGTCGGCGAAGGATACGCGTCCCAGCAGCACGGTGGTGACGCCGATGCTGCCGTCGAGGTCGAGGGCGCTCGACGCCTTGGGGCGCCGCAGATCGCACTCGATGAGGAGCACCCGCTCGCCACCTTGCGCCAGCGCGAGAGCGAGATTGACCATGGTGGTGGTCTTGCCCTCACCCGGGACCGCGGACGTGCCCACGATGACCTTCGACGGGTTGTCGAGATCGATGAATTGGAGGTTGGTGCGGAGCACACGGAAGGCCTCGACGCGGGGCGCGTGTGGGGGCAGCGTCGTGATGAGCGGGTCGTTGCGCACGGACGTGTCATAGCCGATCGCGCCGAGTAGGGGGGCGCCGGTGAGGTCCGAAACGACCTCGGTCGACTTGAGCGTCGAGTCGAGGAGATCGCGGAGTATGGCGATACCCACCCCTAGCATTACTCCGAGGATCAATCCGAAGATGAGGTTCCGCAGCGGTGCGGGTGAAACCGCCTCGTCATCGAAGTCCGCAGGATCGACGATCGTCGCCTTGATGGGTGCCACAGTCTCGCCGGGGGGCGTTTCAAGCTCGCGAACCAGATCCACCATCGCTTCGGCGTAACCCTGTGCGACGCGTTGCGCTTCGCGCGGGTCGACGTCGACGACTGTGACCGCCAGATTCACCGTCTCTGGCACGACCGTTGCGGAGACGCGGGCGATCAGGTCCTGTGGGGTGACATCGAGATCGAGTTCGTCGATCACGCTCCCGGCCAGTTCGCGGCTCTGGATCAAGTCCGCGTAGGACGTCACGCGGTCGGCTGAGTAGAGGCTTCCGGTGTAGGCCTCGCTCGTACCGCTCTGTTGCGTACTCACGAACAGACGTGCCGAGGATTCGTAAGTGGGCGTAAGTGAGGTCGTGTAGGCGGCGCTCGCGCCGACGCATACGAGCGTCACGATCGCGATCGAAAGCCAGGCGGAACGGACGATGCGAAGGTAGTCACGCAGGGTCATGGACACCCCGGAGTTCGGTCGAGCGCATGGTCGCTCACTCTATCGGCGAACATCGGCTGCGTCCGCTGATCTCCGGACGTAAGCAATTGAGTGCTGGACGCCTGATTCCTGGGCAACCGGCTGCGCATCGGCCGACTATGACGCACAATGATCGCTGTCTGCTGTCGAGGTGCGTTGGGGAATCCGTTGACTGTCGCCGCCGAGCCTGTGGCTCAGGAACGCTCGTCGCTGGTTCCCCGCAACGGCGTGCGGCACCGCGCGCTCCGCTACCTGCCATCGACCGCGTTCGCCGTGGACGTCGCAGTGATTGCCGTCACGGCCACGCTGGCGATCGCCGGGCGCAACAGGCTCGCCGTCTTCGACGGCGGGCCCGACGTATCGACCACGTTGGGCTTCGTCGGCCCGCTCATGTTCCTCGCGTGGGTGGCGACGATCGGGCTGTTCGGCGGCTACGCGCGGTCCGTGTTCGGAGCTGGCCCCGATGAGTACAAGCGAGTGTTCAACGCCTCCCTCGTGACGGCGGCAGCCGTGGGCGTGGGGTGCTACCTGGCGAAGTTCCAGCTCTCCCGCGGCTTCTTCTTGCTCGCGGTCGCCATCGGGATCCCCCTCCTACTCCTCGGCCGATTCGGTCTTCGTCGCGCCCTGCACAAGGCTCACCGCCTGGGGGCGCTGCAGCACCGGGTGGTCATCGCTGGCCGGCCATCGCACATCGACGAGGTCGCGGCGGTCCTTGCTCGCGAGCCCTGGCTCGGCTACTCCGTCGTCGGAGCGGTGACGCCTGCCGGCCACGTGAGCGCGACCACTGGATCAGGGATCGAAGTTCTCGGTGACTCCGGCGACCTGGCCACGATCGTCGCGCGCACCGAGGCCGACATCGTGTTCTTCGCCAACGGAGCGTTCCGCACATCGGAAGAGATGCGGCGAGCCGCGTGGGATCTGGAGCAGCACCGGACGCAGGTGGTGGTCGCCCCGAGCGTCACCGATGTCTCCCGCGAGCGCGTGATGATCCGTCCCGTGGGCGGCCTGCCCCTGATGCACCTCGAGCAGGCCCGAGCCGTCACAGCGAACCGCTGGGCCAAGCGGTCCTTCGACGTCGTGATGTCCAGCCTGCTCATCGCCGCGCTGTCACCCGTGCTGGCTGTTGCGGCACTGCGGATCAAGATCCACGACCGAGGCCCGGTGTTCTTCAAGCAGACCCGCGTCGGGCGCGACGGCGAGGTCTTCGGCTGCTACAAGTTCCGCACCATGGTGCCGAACGCCGAGGCACTCGTGGCGAAGCTGCAGGCCGAGCAGGGAGCGAGCGCCCTCCTCTTCAAGATGAGGGACGATCCGCGGATCACGAAGCCGGGGAAGTTTCTTCGGCGGTACTCGATCGACGAGCTGCCGCAGCTGTTCAACGTGTTCGGCGGCACGATGAGCCTCGTGGGACCGCGTCCGCAGGTCCCGGCCGAGGTGGCGCTCTACGACGACACGATGAGCCGCCGACTTCGCGTGCGGCCGGGCATCACGGGCCTGTGGCAGGTTTCTGGCCGCAATGATCTCGCCCTCGAGGACGCGGTGCGGCTTGATGTCTACTACGTCGACAACTGGTCGATGCTGCAGGACCTGAACATCCTCGCCCGCACGGTCGGTGCCGTGGCGAGCTCCCGCGGCGCGTACTGACGCCGCGGATCCCTCCCGGACGCACGACCGGGGTCGCCGTACTGGGGGATGGCGACCCTGGTCGTGTCTGGCAGGAGGGTCAGTCGCGCCGCTCGGCGTCGAGCAGACGCTCGAGGTAGGCGCCGTACCCGCTCTTGCGCAGCGGCTCCGCCCGTTCCCGCAGCTCGTCGTCGCTGAGGAACCCCATGCGCCAGGCGACCTCCTCGGGGCACCCGATCTTGAGGCCCTGGCGACCCTCGAGGGTGCGCACGAAGTTGGAGGCGTCGTTGAGGGAGTCGAACGTGCCGGTGTCGAGCCAGGCGGTGCCGCGCGGCAGGATCTCGACCTGCAGGCGGCCCTCCTCGAGGTAGATCCGGTTGAGGTCGGTGATCTCGAGCTCGCCGCGGGCCGAGGGCTGCAGCTCCTTGGCGCGGCCGACGACGTCGTTGCCGTAGAAGTAGAGGCCCGGCACCGCGAAGTTGCTGCGCGGCTTCGCGGGCTTCTCCTCGAGCGACGTGGCGACGCCGTTCGCGTCGAAGTCGACGACGCCGTACGCCGTGGGGTCGGCCACCTGGTAGCCGAAGACCGCCGCGCCGTCGATGTGCTCGAAGCGGCGCAGCTGCGTGCCGAGGCCGGGCCCGTAGAAGATGTTGTCGCCGAGCACGAGGGCGACGGACTCGCCGCCGATGTGCTCCTCGCCGATCACGAACGCCTGGGCGAGGCCGTCCGGGCTGGGCTGCACGGCGTACGTGATGGTCACGCCGAGTTGCGACCCGTCGCCGAGGAGGCGGCGGAACGCCTCGTTGTCGTGCGGGGTCGTGATGATGAGGACGTCGCGGATGCCGGCGAGCATCAGCGTGGTGAGCGGGTAGTAGATCATCGGCTTGTCGTAGACCGGCACCAGCTGCTTGCTGACGCCGAGGGTGATCGGGTGGAGCCGCGAGCCGGTGCCGCCCGCCAAGATGATTCCGCGCATGCTCGCAGCCTAGTGTTCTCCCATGCAGCGCATCCTCGTGACCGGCGGAGCCGGGTTCATCGGATCCAACTTCGTGCACTACCTCGTCGCGAACACCCACGTGCGGGTGACGGTGCTGGACAAGCTGACGTACGCCGCGAGCCGCGAGTCCCTCGCCGGCCTGACCGCCGACCGGGTCGAGCTGGTCGTGGGCGACATCGCCGACGCCGCGGTCGTCGAGCCGCTCGTAGCCCGGCACGACGCGGTGGTCCACTACGCGGCCGAGTCGCACAACGACAACTCGCTCGCCGACCCGAGCCCGTTCGTGCAGACGAACATCGTGGGGACGTTCGTGCTGCTCGAGGCCGTGCGGAAGGCCGGGGTGCGGTTCCACCACATCTCGACCGACGAGGTCTACGGCGACCACGAGCTGGACGACCCGAACCGCTTCACCGAGGCGACGCCGTATGCCCCGTCGTCGCCGTACTCCGCCTCGAAGGCCGGCTCCGACCACCTCGTGCGCGCCTGGGTGCGGTCGTTCGGCGTGCAGGCGACGGTGTCGAACTGCTCGAACAACTACGGCCCGTGGCAGCACATCGAGAAGTTCATCCCCCGGCAGATCACGAACGTCATCGACGGCGACCGCCCGAAGCTCTACGGCGCGGGCCTCAACGTGCGCGACTGGATCCACGCCGACGACCACTCCTCGGCGGTCTGGACGATCCTCCAGAAGGGCCGGATCGGCGAGACCTACCTGATCGGTGCGGACGGCGAGAAGAACAACCTCGAGGTCGTCGGGATGATCCTCGAGGCCTTCGGCCGGGCGGCCGACGACTTCGACCACGTGACCGACCGGGCGGGCCACGACCTGCGCTATGCGATCGACTCGTCGAGACTGCGTGAGGAGCTGGGGTGGACCCCGGCGTACGGTGACTTCTCAGAAGGACTCGCGCGCACCGTCGCGTGGTACCGCGACAACGAGGACTGGTGGCGCCCGCACAAGCAGGCCGTCGAAGCCTCCTACGCAGCAAAGGGTCAGTGAACCGACATGCCTCCTGCCAAGCGCTCCATCCCCGACCTCGCCCTCCGCGCCGAGGGCTTCCTGGCCGACCGCGCCCGCGCCGGCACGGAGCCGATCACGACGAAGGACCTCGCCGCCGCGATCACCGAGGGCGACCGCAAGCTCCCCGTCGCGAGCCTCACGCCGGTGCTCAAGCACGTCGCCGAGCGCGGCCGGTTCTCCTGGTCGCGCAACCTGCTCGCGTGGGTGGAGACCGAGGCCGGCGCGCCGTTCGACGGGTCCTCGAGCGACCCCGCCGAGGTCCGCGAGCTCTGGCACCCCCGCATCGCGCGGCACTTCGCGCTCGACGAGGACTGACGGGCGCCATGCCCCCGACGTCGTCGCGCCGCACCGTCCTCCGTGCCGCCGCCTGGTCGGCGCCGGCGATCGCCGTCGTCGCCGCAGCGCCCGCCCACGCCGCGAGCGGTTCGGGAACCATCGGCATGACCGCTTTGCGAGCCGACGGCCTGGCCAGGATCGACGCGACCAACGACAGCGCTCGCAGCATCGCCGTGTCGCTCACGCTGCCGCGCTAGACGCCACGGGCGCGGATCACCGGCCTCTCCCTGCCCGCCACGTGGTAGAACGCCGAGACCGACGAGACCTACGTCGTCTCGACCCCGCTGGAGCCGTTCGGCACGTCCACCGGCTTCGACGTCACGTGGACCAGCCTCAGCGGGGACGGAGCGCTGAACATCGTGGCGACCTCGCCCGGGCTCCCCAACGCGACCCTCTACCTGACCTGGGGGCGTCGCCCTGGGGGTGAGGGCAGCGCGACCCCGCACGCGCATCGCCGGTCTCGCCGCCGTGGCGGCGGTGTCCGGCGGAATGGTCGCGGCGTCGGAGCCACACCACCCCGGCCCCCTGACTGTCGGCTTCCTCGGCGACTCCTGGACCTGCGGTCTCGGCCTCTCCGATGCCGGGACGCAGGGCGACGAGACGCGCGGCTTCACCGCGCAGGCGGCTGACGAGCTGGGCTGGAGCGCGGTCACCGAGTGCGTCGGCGGCACCGGCTACACGCGGCCCGCAGGCGCGACGTACGGCGACCGCCTCGGCGACCTCCTCGACGCCAAGCCGGACGTCGTGGTGGTGCAGGGCAGCACCAACGACGTGCCGTCGGATCCTGACGACCTGGCTGCCGCGGCCGCTGCCGTCCTGAACCGCATCGCCGAGGAGCTGCCGGACGCGTCGCGGGTCGTCGTCGGCCCCGCCTACACGCCGGGATCGAGCCCGGGCCGCATCGACCTGCTGCGCGACGTCCTCGCCGACGCGGCCGCCGACCACGACGAGGTCTGGCTCGACCTGGTGGACGCGCAGCTCGCCGATGACCACTTCACGGACGACTTCCACCCGACCGACGCCGGTCACGCGCGGCTCGGCCGCTGGCTCGCGGAGGAGTTGGGTCTGCTGGCAAACGGAGGACCGAGAGCGGACTCTGCCCCCTCGCTTGTGAGCTGGTGAGCACTTCGCCGGTCGTCCGGGTCGGCGGAGTATGCGTGCAGATTGCACCCGGCCTTGGACAAGACCGAGACGGCGGGAGCCACGAGCGCCTAATGTTTCGGCCGGGTAAAAGCAGTCGAAGTCGGGGGAAGCCGTGACCAAGCAGGGGCACATCAGGGTCGATGACGAGCGGGCCGACCGCGGCGAGCGCCGCGCGACCATCGAGGTCAGCGCCGACGACAGCCGCGAGCTGTGGTTCACCAGCGACCACGGCGCATTGAGCACCGACACCGCAGACGCGTTCCTGCTCGGCTCCTTGCTCGTCTGGATGTCGACGGGGGTCGACGTCCACGTCCACGGGACGCTCACCCGGCGACTTCTCGCTGGTCTTGAGGAGTGGCAGGCCGCGTGGGTGCTGTGGCGGCCGGACCGGTACAGGAAGATCACGATCACCGCCGACACTGTCATCGACGCCACCCCTAGGGCGTGTTGCTAAACGGGTTCGGGTGGCTGACCGGCGAGGCTGGGGTGCGTGACGAGCCGTGACGTGATCTCGGATGAGGTGTGGGCTGTGATCGGGCCGTTGTTCCCGGCCGCCAAGGCGACGGGGCGTCCGCCGGTGGATCGGCGGACGGTGGTCGAGGCGACGGCGTGGCGGTTCCGGACCGGTGCGCCGTGGCGGGACCTGCCGGAGCGGTTCGGGAACTGGAACACGATCTACAAGAACTTCAGCCGTTGGGCCGAGGCAGGTGTGTGGGCGCAGCTTCTCGAGCGGGTCCAGTCTCTGGCCGCGGCCGGCGGCGACCTCGATTGGGTGACGTCGATCGACTCGACGATCGTCCGCGTTCATCAGCACGGTGCCACGCTCCCGCGCGACACAGGGGGCACTGTCGAATTACAAGAAGTTCGGTGACGAGCCCGCCGATCACGCGATCGGCCGGTCTCGCGGGGGTCTGACGACCAAGAACCATCTCGTCGCTGACGGCAAGGGTCGTGCGCTGGC
>DASWYU010000168.1:0-3020 GCA_036404795.1 Nocardioides sp.
GAGCCCGACCGCGCCCGAGCCGGCGTAGAGGTCGAGGAACCGCAGGCCCTCGAGCGTGCCCACCCACGACTCCAGCCGCGAGAACAGCGCCTCCCGGACCCGGTCGGAGGTCGGCCGGGTCGCGTCGCCCTTCGGGGTCGCGAGCCGGCGACCCCCGGCGCGGCCGGCGACGATGCGCGTCACGACTTCTCCAGGTAGGACGCCGTCGACGACGCCTCGAGCTCGAGCACCGCGGTCCGCACCTGCGGCAGACCGTCGAGGTCGGGGTCGGCGTCGAGCAGGTCCTGCGCGGCGCCCCGGGCCGTCACGATCGTCTTCTCGTCGCGCAGCACGCGGAGGGTCTGGAGGCTGGAGCGGTAGCCCGACTGCGAGGCGCCCAGGACGTCGCCCTCCCGGCGCTGCTCGAGGTCGACGCGCGAGAGCTCGAAGCCGTCGGTCGTGGCGGCGACCGCGTCGAGCCGCTGCCGGGCCGGGGTCTCCGCCTGCGCCCGGGAGACGAGCAGGCAGAGGCCGGGGAGGCCGCCGCGACCGACGCGGCCGCGCAGCTGGTGGAGCTGGGAGACGCCAAAGCGGTCGGCGTCGAGCAGCACCATCGTCGTCGCGTTCGCGACGTCCACGCCGACCTCGATGACCGTCGTCGAGACGAGCACGTCGACCTCGCCGGCCGCGAAGCCGCGCATGACCGCGTCCTTCTCGTCCGGGTGCAGGCGGCCGTGCAGCGCGGCGACCCGCAGCCCGTGGAGCGGACCGCCGGCACCGGTGAGCTGCTCGAGCGTGGACTCGACCGCCGCGGGCGGCGCGCTGCCACCGCCGCCCCCACCGGCACTGACCTCGACGGGGAGGACCTCGCCGTCCTCGTCGAGGTCGACGGCGTCGGTCTGCCCCTGCTCGCTCGTGCCCTCGCTGATCCGCGGGCACACCACGTAGGCCTGGTGGCCCTTCTCGACCTCCTCGCGCACCCGCGCCCAGACGCGGTCGATCCACCGCGGCGCGTCCGCGAGCGGCACGACGGTCGTCTGGATGGGCGCCCGGCCCGCGGGCAGCTCGCTGAGCACGGACGTCTCGAGGTCGCCGAACACGGTCATCGCGACCGTGCGCGGGATCGGGGTCGCCGTCATCACCAGCACGTGCGGCGGCGCCTCCGCCTTCGCCGTGAGGGCCGCCCGCTGCTCGACGCCGAAGCGGTGCTGCTCGTCGACGACCACGAGGCCGAGGTCGGCGAAGACCACGTTGTCCTCGAGCAGCGCGTGGGTGCCGACGACGATGCCGGCCTCGCCGGACGCGATGCGCAGGAGCGCGGCACGCCGCTGTGCGGTCGACATCGAGCCCGTCAGCAGGGCGACCCCGGTCGCCTCGTCGGCCCCGCCGAGCATCCCCGGCTGGGCGAGCACGCCGAGCATCCGGGTCAGCGACCGGTCGTGCTGCTGCGCGAGCACCTCGGTCGGCGCCAGGAGCACGGCCTGGCCCCCCGAGTCGACCACGCGCAGCATCGCGCGCAGGGCCACGAGCGTCTTGCCGGAGCCGACCTCGCCCTGGAGCAGGCGGTTCATGGGGTGGTCGGCGGCCAGGTCCGCCTCGACCTGCGCCCCCACCTCCCGCTGGCCCGCCGTGAGCTCGAAGGGCAGCGTGGCGTCGAAGGCCGCGAGGAGCCCGCCCTCCCGCCCGTCGGCGTGCACACCCGTGCGCGGCGCGGCGGCGACCGCCCGCAACGCCGCCCGGCGCCGCGCCAGGACCAGCTGCGTCACGAGCGCCTCGTCGAAGCGGAAACGCTGCATGCCGCGCGTGACGTCGCCCCACGAGTCGGCCTGGTGGACCCGCTCGTAGGCCTCGCGCAGTCCCACGAGGCCGTACGTCGCGCGCAACGCCTCGGGCAGCGGGTCCTCGGGCTCCTCGAGCACGCTCAGCGCGAAGCCGACGGCCGCCTGGAGGTCCCAGGACTCGACGCCGGAGGTCGCCGGGTAGATCGGGAACAGCGCGCGCATCCCCGCCACGGCGGCGCGGCCGGCCTCGTCGCGGTCCGTCGCCACCGCGGTGTCCGGCAGCTCGAGGGGCACCATCGTCGGGTTCGTCAGCTGCCAGCGGCCACCGAAGCTGTCGAGCTTGCCGAGGAAGACGCCGAGCGTGCCGACCTGGTGACGCCGCTCCTGGTGGGTGGCCAGCCCCTTGTGGGGCGCGAAGTAAGTGAGCCGCAGCGCCGCCCCGTCGGTCTCGACGACGACCTCCAGCCGGTAGGCGGTGCGCCGCGTGCGCCGGTCGTTGTAGGTGCGCGTGCGGGCGTCGCTCACACGGCCGACGATGCTGACCTGCTGCCCGATGCGCAGGTCGTCGCCGAGCGCCGTCAGCTCCCCCACCGGCAGGTAGGTGCGCGGGAAGTGCCGCAGCAGCGCCCCGACCGTCTCGAGGCCGAGCTGCTCGCGCACCTTCTTGACCTTCTTCGGGGCGCCCCCGAGGACCGCCTCGATCGGCGAGTCGAGCGTGATCATGCGGACCTCTCTACCTCACTCCACCGACAGCAGGAGCGCGTAGCGGGGCTGCCCCCCGTCGTAGGTCACCACGTCCACGCCCGGGTGCACCCGCTCGACGTGCGCCGCGAGCCGGGCCGCCAGGTCGTCCGACCCCTCGCCGCCGACGATCGTGACGAGCTCGCCACCGACCGCGAGCAGGCGCGTCAGCACCTCGACCGCCACGCCGAACCGGTCCTGCCCGACGACGGCGAAGTCGCCCATGACGACGCCGAGCACGTCGCCCGGCTCGCACGGGCCGGCCGAGGTGATGGCGCGCTTGGACGCCTCCGTCACGGCACCGTGACGGCAGTGCCGGGCGGCGGCGGTCATCTCGAGCACGTCGGGCCCGAACGCGCGCCCGGGCTCGTGGACGGCGAGCGCCGCGAGACCCTGCACCTGGGCGCGGCTGGGCACGACGGCGACCTGCACGTCGCCGTCCTCCTCCGCGGTGCGCGCCGCGATCTCCGCCGTGCGCAGCGAGTCGGTGTCGTTGGGCAGCAGCACGACCTCGGCCGC
>DASWYU010000169.1:0-8109 GCA_036404795.1 Nocardioides sp.
CACCGTTGCTGGTCTAAGCGGCACTTGCCCCGGTCGACCGGGGAAAGTTGAGGCGACTCAGTACCCCGCGAACGCGTCGGTCCGCACGCGAGCCGCGCGGCCGCGCAGGCCACCGCGGAGCGCGGCGACCATCGCCGGGGGGCCGGAGACGTACGCCGCGCGACCGGCCAGGTCGCCGACCGCGGCCGCGACCACGTCGGCCGTGACGAACGGCTCCGCCACGTGCGTCCAGCCGGCGGGCAGGTCGCGCGGCGCTCCCGGCGCGACGAGCACGACCGGGACGCCGGTGGCGACGAGCTCGTCGCGGTAGGCGACGTCGTCGGCGTCGGGCACGCCGTAGACCAGCACGACGTCCCGATCGGCGGCGCCGGGGGAGCGGAGCTGCGAGAGGAACGGGGTGACCCCGATGCCGCCGGCCACGAGCACGAGCGCCCGTTCGCCGCGGGGCAGCACGAAGTCGCCGCCGACGGAGGTGGCGGTGAACCGCTCACCCACCTCGGTGGCGAGCAGCGCGGTCTTGTAGGACGAGCACGGCTCGGGGACCCGGAGCGCCACCGCGACCTCCTCGGCACCGGCGGGGCTGACGATGCTGAACGCGCGCCGTACGCCCCGGCGGTCGGCACCGCGGTGCGGTGCCGCGAGCTCGAGGTACTGCCCCGGTGCGAACCGCAGCGGTCGCCGCGGCGCGAACGTCAGCTCCCACACGTCACCGGCGACCCGACGGCGTCCCGTGAGGTGCAGCCGCACGCCGCCGCGCTGGCCGAGCCAGAACGCGATGAGGCCGGACAGCACGAGCGCCAGCTCCGACTTGAGCGTGTAGAACCAGAAGGTCGGCGGGTCGACGACGAAGATCGACTGGAGGCTCGGCCACGCGTAGACGACGGCGGCCAGCGCCGCGACCGCCAGCTGTTGGCCGCGCCGCGGCGGCAGCGTCAGGGGCTCGCTCAGCATGAACCCGGCGAGGAAGATCGCGGGGGACGACACGAAGGCGAACGTGACCGCGTCGTCGAGGGTGCTGCCGATGTTGACCTGGCCGAGCACGACGAGGCCCGAGCCCAGCAGCGCGAACAGCACACCGAGCGCGACCTTCCGCGTGCGCCAGAGCACCACGAGCGCGGCGAGGGCGACCGGCACGACCATCGCCTCGTTCGCGATCCACCAGCCGTTCGCGATGCCGACGCCCTGACCGAGCACGTGGTGCACGGTGAAGACGATGACGACACCGGCGGCCGCGGGGTTGACGACGTGGCGGCCGCGGACCGCGAGGACGTACTTCGACGCGCTCGCCGCCACCGCCGTCGCGGCGACCCAGACCAGCCCCTCCGCGTCCACGGCGGGCAGCAGCAGGAACCACAGCAGCAGGCCCGTGATCACCGACGACTCGGTGTGCGGGCGGACGCCGAGCGGGAGCGCGATCAGTGCGTTCGACAGCACCGCCGCGGCGACCGCGACGAGGAGCGTCAGCGCGGACTCGCCGACGGTCGTGAAGCCGACGAGCAGCTGCTCGGTGCCGATGAGCACGAGCGCGTACGCCGCGAGCAGCCCCAGCAGGAGGGTCACCACGCGATACATGGGGAGCCGGCCGAGCGCGGCGTCGAGCCGGCCGGTGGCCGTCGTGAGGGGGGTCATCGGAAGACCTCTCCGGGGAAGTCGGGGGAGACGTGGAGACGGTGGCCGGTGCCGCCGGGGCCGCGGTCGAGCCGCACGTAGGTGGCACCGAGGTCGGCTGCGAGGGCGGCGGCCGCGTCGGGGGACAGGAGGAACAGGGCCGTGGCGAGACCGTCGGCGACGAGAGCCGAGCCGGCGACCACCCAGGTGGCGAGCACGTCGGTGACGGGGCGCCCCGTGCGGGCGTCGAGCACGTGGTGCAGCCCGTCGCCCCAGACGCGCCGGTTGGTGGCCGAGGCGCAGAGGGCCCGCCGCTGCGGCGCCCCGTCGAGGCTCGCGACGCCGACGGCGAAGCCGGGTCGCTCGGGGTGCTCGAGCGCGACGCGGTACGGCGCACCGCCCGCCCGCGGTCGGTGCACCAGGTCGCCGCTCGCGTCGACCGTCACCGTGCCGTCGAGGTGCGCGCCGAGCACGTCGGCGACGAGGTCGGCGAGGTAGCCCTTGCCCGCCGCCCCGACGTCGAGCACGAAGGGCTCCGGGGTCTCCAGGTACGGCGCGTCCCACCGCACCGCGCCCCAGTCCACCGCCGGACGGTGGCCGGGGCGGGCGACGAGGGTGTAGGACGCGTCGTACCCCAGGTGCTCGAGGCCGTCCCCGACCGCCGGGCTCATGGCCCCGTCGGTCGCGGCGTGCAGCCGGTCGTAGAGCGCGAGCAGCGGTCCGGCGTCGTCCGGGAGGCGGTGCCGTCCGGCCGACGCGCGGACGGCGTCGACGACCGAGCCGGCCCGGAAGCGCGACCAGGCCCGGTCGAAGGCGTCGATGCGGAGCGCGACGGCGCGCAGCACGTCCGGCGTGAGCGGCGCCTCGGTGGCGATGCGCCACCGCGTGCCGATCGCGTCGAAGGTCCAGTCGCCGTCCACGACCTGCCCGACCCGCCCGACCCGCCCGACCCGCCGGATCAGGCCTGGGCCTGGCCGAGGATGTCGTCGATCGCCGCGTTGAAGCCGCCGCTGGTGAGCGACGACCCGGCGACGGTCGAGACGTCGAGCTCGTCGATCGCCTGGCCGACGATCTCGTCGGAGATCCCGCCCGCGAACTGCGTCTGGTAGCGGTCGGACGTGCTGTCGGAGGCCTCCGGGGTGACCTCGACCTCGGTGATCGTGCCGTCCGCGTCGATCGTGACCTCGACGCCGACGGACTGCTGGCCGCCGGGGCTGGTGTAGTCGCCCGTCGCCTCGTAGGTGCCGGCGGTGTAGGAGCCCGACTCGCTGCCGGTGTCGCTGCCCGTGTCGCTGCCGGAGTCGGTGGTCTGCTCCTGGGAGGTGTCGTCGGACGAGCCGCCGTCGGAGGCGTCGTCGCTCTGGCCGACGCCGCAGGCGGCGGTGAACGAGAGGGCGGCGACGGCGGCGACGGCGGTCAGCCAGCGGCGGGCGGGGGAGAGGGAGGACATGAGGGGACTCCTGGTTCCGAGACGTCGATGCTTGCGGGGCGCAAACAATGGTTGAGGGTGCAACCGTTCCGATCGAACAGGACGGAGGGGCGTCGCACCAGAGGTGAGGGTCCCCTCACACGAATCTCACAGGTTGTGGGCGGGTCGGGGACGGGGTCGGGCGCGCCGTACGCTGGCACGGTGCTGAGGATCGAGCGCGCCACGCGCGACGCCATCGTCGCCCACGCGCGACGGGACCACCCCGACGAGGCGTGCGGCATCGTCGCGGGCCCGGCCGGCAGCGACCGCGCCGAGCGGCTGGTCGAGATGGTCAACGCCGCGGGCAGCCCGACGTTCTACGAGTTCGACTCGCTCGACCTGCTCGCGCTCTACCGCGAGATGGACGACCGCGACGAGGAGCCCGTGGTCGTCTACCACTCGCACACGGCCACGGAGGCCTACCCGAGCCGCACCGACATCGGCCTCGCGAGCGAGCCGAACGCGCACTACGTGCTCGTCAGCACGCGCGAGCACGGGAATAACGAGGGCCCGGTGGAGTTCAGGTCCTATCGAATCGTCGACGGCGTCGTCACCGAGGAACCGGTCGAGGTCGTCGAGCAGTTGCCGGCAGACACAGTGGAGAGTGAGTCCTGATGGCCATCGAGGTCCGGATCCCGACGATCCTGCGCACGTACACGGGCGGCGAGAAGGCGGTCTCCGCCAACGGCGCCACGCTCGCGAACCTCATCGACGACCTCGAGGCGAACCACCCCGGCATCCGGGACCGCCTCGTCGAGGGCGGCGAGAGCGGCGAGGTCGACCTGCGCCGCTTCGTGAACGTCTACATCAACGACGAGGACGTCCGCTTCATCGGCGGCCTCGGCGCGGAGCTCTCCGACGGCGACCAGGTCGTCGTGCTGCCGGCCGTCGCCGGCGGCTGCTGAGCCACCGCTCGACCAGCGTCGCACACCGCGCTCCCGCGGAGCGTCACCGCGACCGGCCGAGGATCCCGAGGTCGTAGGCGGTCGCCACGGCGGCGGCCCGGTCGGTGACGCCCAGCTTCTCGTAGACGTGCGTCAGGTGCGTCTTCACGGTCGCCTCGGAGACGAACAGCTCCTTGGCGATCAGCTTGTTCGACGTGCCGCGGGCGACGAGGGCGAGTCGGCAGCCTCGCCGACCACCTCGAAGTCGGGGACGCCGGCGAGCATGCTGTGGATCCCGTCGCGGACGACGGGGTGGTCGTCGGCGACGACGATGGTGATCACGCGGGGCTCTCCTGCGGGTCGCGGGTGGGCGCGGGCGGCGGGTCGGCCGGCGTGCTCGGCGCGGGCAGGACGGGGGCGTCCCCGGGAGCCGCACCCACGGCCGGCACCTGGAGGCTGACAGCCGTGCCGCCGCCGGGCTCGGACTCCACGTCGAGCCGGCCCGCGACCCGGCCGGCGCGCTGCCGCATCCCGCGGAGCCCGAACGACGTCGACGCACGTTCGGCGTCGACCTCGAAGCCGACGCCGTCGTCGCGCACGTCGAGCAGCACCTCGTCGTCGGTCCACGTGAGGGTCACGCCGACGCGGGGCGCAGCTGCGTGACCACGCCGGCGAGCCCCTGCGCGACCGTGTCGTGGATCTCGCGAGCGAGGCGCTGGCGCTCCGCCTGGGCACCCGCGTCGCGGGCGACGGCGACGACCTGGTCCGAGAGCTCCTCGTTGCGGTGCAGCGCCTCGGAGAGGTCGGCGTTGAGCCGCTCCAGCTCCCGCACCTGCACGCCCCGCTCGTCGCTCATCCGCACGACCGCGACCTGGAAGTGGGAGAAGCCGCCGGCCATCGCGGCGTTCACGCCGACGAGGATGATGAAGATGACCCACTGGTCGGGCCCGTCGAGCGGCAGCCCGCCCGATTGCGAGCCGGCCATCGTGATCGCGGTGAGGCCGACCGCGACGTACGCCCGCCGCCCCCGGAACACCTCGAAGGCGTCCGTGTAGGCGACGAACGCGAAGAACGCGAGGAACACCCCGCGGGGCGACGACGGGGCGGGCGGGTGCGGTGGTCGACGTCGGGGTCGGGGTCGGGGTGCTCATCGGGTCTCCTCCATCAGGGGTGCGACCGCGGCGCCGCGACCTCCGGTCAGGCGCAGGTAGGCCTCGTCGAGGCTGGCGCGCCGGCGCTCGGGCTCGGCGACCCGGAGCCGATCGGGTCGCACGCCGGCCGACCGCAGGTGCTCCAGGGCGGCGAGCACCGTGTCGTCGTCGCCGGTGACGACGACCACGTCGTCCTCCCGGCGCACCCCCACGGCGCCGGGAAGACGGCGGAGATCGTCGTCGGCGACCGGGGCGGAGGGGGTGAACCGCAGGACCACCGGTACGGCGGGTGCCCGCGTCGCGCTCGCGACCTGCGGCGCGTCGAGGGACCCGGCCAGCTCCGCGGGCGTGCCGCTCGCGACCACCCGGCCCGCGTCGATGATGGCGATGCGGTCGCAGAGCCGCTCGGCCTCCTCCATCGAGTGCGTCACGAGCACCACGGTGACGCCGGAGGCCCGGATGTCCTCGACGAGCTCCCAGACCTCGCGCCGGGCCCGCGGGTCGAGACCGGTCGTGAGCTCGTCGAGGATCACCACTCGCGGGGCGCCGACGAGCGCCAGGGCGATCGCGAGGCGCTGCTGCTGGCCGCCGCTCAGCTTGGCGAAGCGCTGGTCGAGGTGGGCGGCGAGCCCGAGCCGCTCGAGCAGGTCGCCGCCGTCGGCGGGCTCCGGGTAGAAGGACTGGTAGAGCGCCATGGCCTCGGCGACGGTGATCTTCGGCTGCAGCTGGCTCTCCTGCAGCTGCACGCCGAGCGCGCGCGTGACGCCGGCCCGGTCGGTCCACGGGTCGGTCCCGTCGACGCGGACCGAACCGCCGTCCCCGACGCGCAGGCCGGCGATGCACTCGACGGTGGTGGTCTTGCCGGCGCCGTTGGGGCCGAGGATGCCGAAGATCTCCCCGGCCTCGACGGTGAGGGAGACGTCGGCGACGGCGGTGCGCGCGCCGTACCGCTTCTGCAGGTTCGCGACTTCGATCATGGGTCCCAGCCTGTCGTCGCGCGGCGCTGGGCACATCGGCCCGTGCGCTCGGCGAGCATCAGCCGATCGGTGGATGCCCCGCGTCCGCCGGGAGGTCTGGGTAGGGTGCCGGACATGACGGAGCAGGCGACCGACCCCACCGCGGAGCAGGGCGAGCACGAGGGTCACGAGCACGGTGGACAGGTGGCCGTCGTGCCGGCCGCGCCCGCGACCCCGCCGGCGCCCGCGGCCCCGCGCCGCACGATCGTGCTCGTCGATGGCGAGAACATCGACGCGACGCTCGGCAACTCGCTGCTCAACCGCAGGCCCACCCCGGAGGAGCGTCCGCGCTGGGAGCGCGTGACGACCTACGCGGAGAAGCTCTGGGACCAGCCCGTCACGGGACTCTTCTTCCTCAACGCCAGCCACGGCACGCTGCCCAGCGCGTTCGTGCAGGCCCTCCTGGCCCTCGGCTACCGGCCGGTGCCGCTGTCCGGCCGCAGCGACCAGAAGGTCGTCGACGTCGGTATCCAGCGCACGCTCCAGGCGCTCGTCGGCCACCAGGCGGACGTGCTGCTCGTCAGCCACGACGGTGATTTCGTCGAGGACCTCCGCCCCCTCGTCACGGAGGAGGGGCGGCGGGTCGCGGTCCTCGCGCTGCGGGAGTACGCGAGCTCCGGGTTCACGGCGCTCGGGGTGCCGATCCACGACCTCGAGGAGGACGTGCGCGCGTTCAACGTGCCGCTCCCGCGGGTGCGGATCATCTCGCTCGACGACTTCGACCCCGAGGTCTTCCTGCGCTGAGGCGGTGGCCGGCCCCGAGCGGCGGCGGGCACGGTTGGGGCCTGCCCGCGCCGCGGTGGGAGGATGGCGACCATGCGCTTCGACGACCTGGTCGCCTCCGTCGGCAACACCCCCCTCGTGGGGCTGCCCCGGCTCTCGCCGAGCCCCGACGTCCGCATCTGGGCCAAGCTGGAGGACCGCAACCCGACGGGCTCCATCAAGGACCGCCCGGCGATGAGGATGATCGAGCAGGCCGAGAAGGAGGGCCTGCTCCGACCGGGCTGCACCATCCTCGAGCCGACGTCGGGCAACACGGGCATCTCACTGGCGATGGCCGCCAAGCTCAAGGGCTACCGCGCCGTCTTCGTGATGCCGGAGAACACGTCGGAGGAGCGCCGCCAGCTGCTCCGGATGTGGGGCGCGGAGATCTACTCCAGCCCCGCCGCCGGCGGCTCCAACGAGGCGGTGCGCGTCGCCAAGGGCATGGCGGAGGAGCACCCCGACTGGGTGATGCTCTACCAGTACGGCAACGCCGCCAACGCCCTCGCGCACGAGGAGGGCACGGGCCCCGAGATCCTGGCCGACCTCCCGGAGATCACGCACTTCGTCGCGGGACTCGGCACCACGGGCACCCTCATGGGTGTCTCCCGCTTCTTCCGTCGCGCCAAGCCCGAGGTGCGGATCGTGGCGGCGGAGCCGCGGTACGGCGAGCTCGTCTACGGGCTCCGCAACCTCGACGAGGGCTTCGTGCCGGAGCTCTACGACGCCGACCTGATCGACGCCCGGTTCTCGGTGGGGCCGCGCGACGCCGTACGCCGCGTGCGGGAGCTCCTCGAGCTCGAGGGCATCTTCGCCGGCATCTCGACGGGCGCGATCCTGCACGCCGCGCTCGGCCAGGCGGCCAAGGCCGTCAAGGCCGGCGAGAGGGCTGACATCGCGTTCGTCGTGTGCGACGGTGGATGGAAGTACCTCTCGACCGGCGCCTACGAGGGCACGATCGACGAGGCCGAGGAGCGGTTGGAGGGGCAGCTGTGGGCCTGAGGCGCGGACGACCGTACGGCCGGCAGGAGCGGCGCGGCCGACTCCGCGCCGGCGCCAGACGGTCGAGATCAACGACAACATCGTGCAGGGCCTGACCGCCGCGATGTACGCCCTCGAGCTCGGCGAGGCCGACAGCTGCCGCTCCTACCTCGACGCGACCCTCGCAGCCGCCCGCTCGATGATGGAGCCGGACGCCGACCTGGTGCGCTCGGAGGCGG
>DASWYU010000170.1:0-3170 GCA_036404795.1 Nocardioides sp.
CGCGTCGGCCACACCGGCGACCAGCGGCGCCTCGGGACCGACGACCACGAGGTCGACACCGAGGGAGACCGCCAGGTCCGCGACGGCCGCACCGGACGGGCCGAAGCAGGCGATCCCGGCCTCGCGCACTGCGTCCGCGACGCCCGCGACGAGCGGGGCCTCGGGCCCGACGACGACGAGGTCGACGGCCAGGCGCTGCGCGAGCCCCGCCACGGCAGCGGGGTCGAGCGGGTCGACGTCGTGCAGCGCGGCGACGTCGGCGATGCCCGGGTTGCCGGGAGCGGCGTGGACCTCCGCGACCGCGGGGTCGAGCGAGAGGGCCCGGGCGAGCGCGTGCTCGCGCCCGCCGTTGCCGATGACCAGCGTCTTCAGGGGGGTCGTCACGGGCTCTGATCCTAGCCGCCGGGGTGTGCCGCGCGGCGCGTGCGGGGAGGAGGGGGCGATGCCGCGCCGTACCGCCCTCCTCCCCGTCGCGCTGCCGGTCGCACTGCCCGCCGCGCTGCTCCTCGCCGGCTGCGCGTCGGTCGACGAGGACGCGGTGGCCGCGATCGCGGACCTGCCCGCGGTGACCTCGGCGCAGACGAGCTGCGACGTCGGCGAGTGCCGCGTCGCCGTCACCGTCGAGGGCGACGTCACCGCGGACCGGCTCGCCGCGATCGTCGCCGCGGGGAGGGGTGCGGAGGGGGACGAGGTGCGCGTACGGCGCGACCTCCGCTCCCCCGGCGGCGCCACGTGGCAGCTCGTCGTGCACACCGACAGCCCGGCGGACGACGATCCGGCCCTCGCCGCCGCCGTGCTCGACCTCGCGGGAGTGCCGGGCACGACGGCGGTCTGGATGGTGCGCGAGCCGTCGGGCACCGACGTGGAGGTGACGGTCGACGGGGCACGCGACGTGGCGGAGCTCCGCGCGGACGTCGACCCGCTCGTCGCGGGCCTCCCCGACGTGGCGGTGGACGTCGTGGCGGCCGCGGACGCCGACAGGGAGTAGATCCGCCGCTCCCGGGCAGGAAGGCTCCCGTGCCCCGTCCCGTCCGCCGCACCCGTCGCCGTCTCGCCGCCCTCGCGCCCGCCGTCGCGCTGCTGCTCGCCGGCTGCGCCTCCGTCGACGAGGACGAGGTGCGGGCCATCGGGGACCTGCCGGGCATCGACTACGCCCTCTCGAGCTGCGATCTCGCGGGCTGCACCGTGAGCGTCCGGGCAGAGGTCGACGCGACCGCCGACGAGCTGCTCGCCGCGCTCACCGCGGGCCGCGACACCGGTGCGGAGCGGGTCGCCGTCACGGTGGAGGAGGGCAGCTCGGTCTCGGTCGTCGGCGAGGGCGCGGGCCAGGACGACGACGCGGCGGCGGTCGACCTCGTCGTCGGGGCTCCCGACGTCGCCGGGGTCGACTCCCTCGTCGTCGGTCTCGACGCCGACGGCACCGACGTCGCCGTGCGGGCGGACGGCGCGGCGCCCGTCTGGGACGTCGCCGAGGAGCTGTGGCCCGACGTGGAGGGCATGGAGGCGCCGAGCCTCACGGTCACGCAGTCGCGCCAGGGGGACGTGCGCTCCAGCCGCGTCGTGGCCGATGGGGAGCTCCCCACCGCCGGCATCGCGCTCGTGCGCGACGTCGTTGCGAGCGGGCCACCGGGCTACGTCGGCGCGGTCGTCGACGGGGACAGCGTGCTCCTGGGCGCCATCGACGTCCGATCGGCGGGCGAGCTGGAGGCGTACGTCGCGGACAGCCCCGTCCGCGTCGAGGTCGTCGTCACCACGAACGTCCTCGAGGTGGAGAGCGGCTCGGCCGCCGACGATCCGGATCCCGACGCGCCGACCGAGGAGGACCGCCGGGCGCTCCTCGGCGCCCTCACGACGGACTACAGCGTGACCGTGCGCGTCGAGCAGGGCGTCCTGCTCGTCAACGGCACCGACCTCGCCGCGGTCGCCGATCGCGTCGACGCCGCCCGCGCCGCCGAGCCGGACGCGGCGAGCCGCGTGTCGATCACCGTGGGCGACACCGTCGACGCGAGCGCCCGGGGGCTCTCCGCCACCTCGGACCTGCCGTGGACGACCGTCGAGCTGCGCACCGACGGAAGCACCGACCTCGTCCGGCTCGCCGCGCTCCTGCGCGCGGACCCCGAGGTCGGCGACATCGACCTCTCCGTGCCCGACCCGGACCGGGAGGTCGAGGCGCCGTACGACGCGGACGCCGCCGTCGCCGCGGCCGTCCGTGCGCCCGACCTCGCCACGGGGGTCACCCGCGTCGCCGCGATCGTCGGCGCCTGGACCGGCGACGCCTCCTCGCTCACCGTCGGCGTGACGGCCGTGGACCCCGAGGGCCGGACACCCCGGGCCGGCCTCCGCGTCGACCGGGAGGGCGGGACGTGGCTGGCCGAGGGACTGCCGCGGCAGACCGAGGAGGAGGTCGCGACCGCGCGAGCCGCCTGGGCGGCGGGCGTCAGCGGGTGACGGTCGGCTCGGCGGGCTCGGCGGGCTCGGCGGGCTCGGCCGGCTCGGCGTCGGCCGTCAGGTCGACGTCGGGCTGCGTGCCACGAACGCGCAGGCCGAGGACACCGGCGGACGTGCAGGCCAGCGCGACGACCACCATGAAGGGCGCGAAGATCTCGGCCGCTCCCCAGACGGTGGCGGCCCAGCCCGCGACGATCGTCGGGAGCGCCATCGCGCCGTAGGCCAGCACGTAGAAGGCCGACATGACCTCGCCGCGGGCCCCGGCCGGGACGACCTGGCCGAGGTGGCGCAACGACGACCCGAACGCGAGGCCGAAGAAGAAGCCGAGCACGGCCGAGGTGGCGAGCAGCACGACCGCGTCGCCGATCGCGACGGCGCCGATGCAGACGACGAGCATCACCGCCGTACCGAGGTCGCCCACCACCGCCGCGTGCCGCGCCGCCCAGCGGGACCCGACGACCTGGCTGGCCGCGGCGGTGGCCGCGGAGATCGCCACGACGCTGCCGCCGAACAGGAGGTTGGTCGTGCCGACGGCGTGCGCCGCGATGCCGGGGAACAGCGAGAGGAACACGCCGAGGACGGACCACGCGGCCATGACGCCGAGCGCGGCGAACCGGAAGTCGGGGGCGATCGCGCGGGGCACGCGCGGCCGCGCGACGTGGAGCCGCGTGGCCCGGCCCTCGCGGTGCGGCTCGGGCATGCGGAGCACGGCGAGGCCGCCG
>DASWYU010000171.1:0-11423 GCA_036404795.1 Nocardioides sp.
GAAGCTCGTCCAGACACTGCGGCCGCTCCAAGACATCACGATCACCCTGGCCGGCAAGACCATCGACGCCCGTCCACAGATCCCCGCCGACGTCCAGGCACTGATCGACCGCGTGGCCCACTAAATCTGTGCAACTCAGGCCAGCCGGAGACTCGCGATGCGAAGGGCGGTGGAATCACGGACCTGGGCCGCGACGTACACGCCGTGCACGACGCGACGCAGGTGGCCGGACGCGGCAAGTGCGGTGAGCCACCGCGGAGGCACCCCGGCGCGGAGCGCCTGCTGGCGATGGAACGGCCGGTCGAGCGGAAGCGGGAAGGAGCCATCGAGGACGGGCTGCCCGAGGAAGCGTCGCAAGGTCATGCACGACAGCCTGGCGTGCTGGTCGCCGCCGTGCACGAGACGCAGTCCTGCTCTGTGGACAAACAGCGGCCGATCGAGCACTTCAGCCAGCTCGGCGCTCCAACTCGGGCGTTTCAGCCAACTCGGCGCTCCAGCCCGAGCGTTTCAGCCAACTCGACGCCCCACCCGGAGCGTTTCAGCCAACTCGACGGGATCAGAGGCGTGAGGCGGCGGCCTCGTCGAGCCACCACACGGTCTCGGTGCGGCCGTGGACACCGGTGGCGGGGATGTCGTGCAGGTCGGCGCCGTCGAGCGCCCGCGCGACGGCGTCTGCCTTGCCGTCACCGCTCACGAGGAACCACACGGCCGCGGCACGGTTGAGCGTCTCGAACGTCAGCGTGACGCGCTCCGAGGGCGGCTTGGGGGAGTCGGCCACGCCCACGGCGAGCGCCTCGGTCTCCTCGAGCTGGGGAAACCCCGGGAAGAGCGACGCGACGTGACCGTCGGGACCGACGCCGAGCATCACGACGTCGAGCTCCCCGACGAGACGGGCGCGGAGGGTCGCCTCGTACGCC
This sequence comes from Nocardioides sp., assembly GCA_036404795.1. Classification (GTDB taxonomy): domain Bacteria; phylum Actinomycetota; class Actinomycetes; order Propionibacteriales; family Nocardioidaceae; genus Nocardioides. The sequence continues at coordinate 918 of DASWYU010000171.1, forward strand.
GCGGCCGCCTCGTCCGCGGTCGCCACGTCCGACGCGGACGGCACCTCGATGACCTGCGAGGCGCCGACCTCGTCGAGGAACGCGGAACGCGCCTGCCCGGCGTTGCGCTCGTCCGAGTCGGCGGGGACGAAGCGCTCGTCACCGAACCAGAACACCACGTCGGCGAAGTCCACGCCGGTGTCCGGCGCGAGCCGGGCGACCTCGCGGTGGATCACGTCGGCGATGGTGCCGCCGGTGAGGGCCACGTGCGGCGTACGCCCCTCGGCCTGCACCGCCGCCAACCGCTCGAGCAGCGCGGAGGCGACCGTGCGGGCGAGCTCGTCGGCCGTGGGGGAGACCCGCACCTCGGGTGTGGTCACGAGCGACGCTCCGCCCGGTAGCGCTCGATGAGCGCACGGGTCGACGCGTCCTGCCCGGCGAGCGCGTCCGCGTCCCCGGTGACCGCCGGCAGCACCTGCTGCGCGAGCTGCTTGCCGAGCTCGACGCCCCACTGGTCGAAGCTGTCGATGCCCCACACGACGCCCTGGGTGAAGGTCACGTGCTCGTAGAGCGCGATGAGCTGACCCAGCACCGACGGCGACAGCTCGGGGGCGAGGATCGACGTCGACGGCCGGTTGCCGCCGAACACCCGGGCGGGCACGACCGCCTCCGCCGTCCCCTCCGCGCGGACCTCGTCGGCGGTCTTGCCGAACGCCAGGGCCTGGGTCTGCGCGAAGAAGTTCGCGAGGAACACCTCGTGGACGTCGGTGGCGCCGTCGGCGAGTGGGTAGGCGGGGTTGGCCACGGCGATGAAGTCCGCCGGCACGATCCGCGTGCCCTGGTGGATCAGCTGGTAGAACGCGTGCTGCCCGTTCGTGCCGGGCTCCCCCCAGAAGACCTCACCGGTGCCCGCGGTCACCGGCGTCCCGTCGGACCGCACGCCCTTGCCGTTGGACTCCATGGTCAGCTGCTGCAGGTACGCCGGGAAGCGGTGCAGCAGCTGCGCATACGGCAGCACGGCGTGGGTGGCCGCGCCGAGGAAGTCGGCGTACCAGACGTTGAGGAGGCCCATGAGCAGCGGGACGTTCCGCTCCGGCGGGGCCGTCCGGAAGTGCTCGTCGACCGCGTGCAGCCCGTCGAGGAACTCGGCGAAGCGCTCGGGACCGATCGCCACGACGAGCGACGTGCCGATCGCCGACGAGACGGAGTAGCGGCCGCCGACCCAGTCCCAGAACCCGAACGCGTTGTCCGGGTCGATGCCGAAGTCCGCGACCTTGTCGAGCGCGGTGGAGACGGCCACGAAGTGCCGGGCCACCGCCGCACCGTCGTCGTCGAGCGGGCCGGCCGACCGGAGGCCGTCGAGCAGCCACTGGCGGCACAGCCGCGCGTTCGTCAGTGTCTCGAGCGTGCCGAACGTCTTGCTCGCGACGATGAACAGCGTCGTCGCGGGGTCGAGGTCCGCCAGCGTCGTCGCGGCGTCGGTCGGGTCGATGTTGCTGATGAATCGGCACTCGATCGCGGGGTGGCGGTAGGGCGCGAGCGCCTCGTAGGCCATCACCGGCCCGAGGTCGGAGCCGCCGATGCCGATGTTGACGACCGTGCGGATCCGCTCGCCGGTGACGCCGCGCCACTCGCCGGAGCGCACGGACTCGGCGAACGCGTAGACCCGCCGCAGCACGTCGTGGACGTCGGCGACGACGTCCTGCCCGTCGACGACCAGCGCGGCGTCCGCCGGGAGCCGGAGCGCGGTGTGCAGGACGGCCCGGTCCTCGGTGGCGTTGACGTGCTCGCCCCGGAACATCGCGTCGCGACGCTCCGTGACACCGACCTCGGCGGCCAGCGCCAGGAGGTCGTCGAGGACCGGGTCGTCCACGAGGGCCTTCGAGAGGTCCACGTAGAGGTCGGCCGCCGTGAAGGAGAGCCGCTCGGCCCGACCTGCGTCGCCGGCGAACCAGCCCCGCAGGTCGGGCTCGAAGCTGCCGGCCCGGTCGCGCAGACGCGCCCAGGCGGCAGTGGTGGTGGGGTCGACGGGCCAGACGTGCGGTGCGCTGCTCATCGACCCCACCTCAGCCCTTCGCGCCGTCGAGCTGGCCCTGGACCGTCGCGAGCAGCTCGTCCCAGGAGGCCACGAACTTCTCGACGCCCTCCTTCTCGAGGAGGGCGATCACGTCGTCGTAGTCGACGCCCGCGTCCGCCACCGCCTGCAGCACCCCGGCCGCGTCCGCGTAGTGCGGTCGCACCGCGTCCGCCTCGGTCTCGCCGTGGTCGGCGAACGCCTGCATCGTCTTCTCCGGCATCGTGTTGACCGTGTGGTCGACGACGAGGTCCGCGACGTACATCGTGTCCCGGTAGTCAGGGTTCTTCACGCCCGTCGAGGCCCACAGTGGGCGCTGCCGGTGCGCGCCGGCCGCCGCGAGCGACTCCCAGCGCGGGCCCGCGAAGAACTCCTCGAACGCCTGGTAGGCGAGGCGCGCGTTGGCCACGCCCGCCTTGCCCTGCAGCTCGGGGTGACCAGCCGCCTCGAGCCGCTTGTCGATCTCCGAGTCGACGCGCGAGACGAAGAACGACGCGACCGAGTGGATCGTCGCGAGGTCGTGACCGTTGTCGCGGGCGAGCTCCAGCCCCGCGACGTACGCTTCCATCACCTGGCGGTAGCGCGCGAGTCCGAAGATGAGGGTCACGTTGACCGAGATCCCCGCGCCGAGCGTCTGGGTGATGGCCGGCAGGCCCTCCGTCGTGCCCGGGATCTTGATCATCGCGTTGGGGCGGTCGACCGCGGCCCACAGCTCCTGCGCGGACGCGACCGTCTGGTCCGTGTCGAACGCCAGGCCGGGAGCCACCTCGATCGATACCCGACCGTCCACGCCGCCCGTCGCGTCGAACACCGGGCGCAGCACGTCCGCGGCGTCGCGTACGTCCGTCGTGGTGAGGGCGAAGACGGTGCGGTCCACGTCGGCACCCTCGGCGGCGAGCCGGCGCACCTGCGCGTCGTACCGCTCACCCTCCGCCAGCGCGGCCGCGAAGATCGAGGGGTTCGTCGTGACGCCGACGACCGACGACTCCTTGACGAGGTCGGCGAGGTTGCCGGTCTCGATGCGCTCCCGCGAGAGGTCGTCGAGCCAGATGGAGACACCCGCGTCGGCGAGTGCGGAGAGACGGTCGGACATTGCTACCTCCGGGGTTGCGGTCTGACGTGCGGGAATGCGGGTGTACGGCGCGGGATCAGCCCGCGACGACCCGGATGCTGTCCTGGGCGGCGCGGGCGACCGCCTCGGCGCTGAAGCCGAACTCGGCGAACATGCGCTCGGCGGACGCACTGGCGCCGTAGGTCTCGATCGAGACGACCCGGCCGTGGTCGCCCACGAGGCGCCACCACGGCATCGCGATGCCGGCCTCCACCGCGACGCGCGCCTTCACGGTCGGCGGGACGACGCTCTCCTGGTAGGCCGTGTCCTGCGCGGCGAACCACTCGAGGCACGGGGCCGAGACCACGCGGGCGCGGACGCCGTCGGCGGCCAGCAGGTCGGCCGCCGCGACGGCCAGCTGCACCTCGGAGCCCGTGGCGATGAGCACGACGTCGGGGAGCCCGCCCTCGACGTCCTTGAGCACGTAGGCGCCGCGGGCGACACCGTCGGTCGTCGCGAAGCCGTCCTCGCCGCGCGGGAAGACCGGCAGGTTCTGGCGCGACAGGGCGAGCGCCGCGGGGCGGTCGTCGTGACCGAGGATCGCGGCCCAGGCCGCGGCCGTCTCGTTCGCGTCCGCCGGGCGGACGACGTCGAGACCGGGGATCGCCCGCAGCGCGGCGAGGTGCTCGACGGGCTGGTGGGTCGGACCGTCCTCGCCGAGGCCGATCGAGTCGTGGGTCCAGACATAGGTCACGGGCAACTTGCTGAGCGCCGCGACGCGGACCGCGCCCCGCATGTAGTCGGAGAACGTGAGGAACGTGCCACCGAAGACGCGCGTGAGGCCGTCGGCCGCGATGCCGTTCATGATCGCGCCCATGCCGTGCTCGCGGATGCCGAAGTGGAGCACGCGGCCCTGCAGCGGGTCGCCCGTCCAGTCGCGGGTCGAGCGGGTGGTCGGGATGAAGGACGGGGCGTCCTTGATGGTGGTGTTGTTCGAGCCCGCGAGGTCGGCCGATCCGCCCCACAGCTCGGGCATGATCCCCGCGATCGCGTTGATCACCTTGCCGGAGGCCGCACGCGTGGCGACGCCCTTGGCGTCCGCGGGGAACGTCGGCAGCGCGTCGACGAGGCCCGCGGGCAGGTCGTGCGCCTTGAGGCGGTGCAGCAGCGCCTCGGACTCCGGGTTCGCGGCCGCCCACGCGGCGTACTTCTCGTCCCACTCCTTGCCCCACGCGGCACCGCGGGCGGCCAGCCCGCGGGTGTGCTCGAGCACGTCGGCGGGGACGTCGAAGGTCGTGTCCGGGTTCCAGCCCAGGACCTCCTTGGTGGCCGCGACCTCGGCGTCGCCGAGCGCGCTGCCGTGGGCCGCCTCGGTGCCCTGCGCGTTCGGCGCGGGCCACGCGATGACGGTGTCGAGCACGATCAGGGACGGCTGGTCGGTGACGCCGCGGGCGGCCTGGACCGCGTCGTACAGCGCCGGCACGTCCTCCTCGTAGCGCTCCCCGCCGTTGGTCCAGTCGACCGTCTGGACGTGCCAGCCGTAGGACTCGTAGCGCTGCGCGACGTCCTCGTTGAACGCCACGTCGGTGTCGCCCTCGATGGAGATGCGGTTCCGGTCGTAGATGACGACGAGGTTGCCGAGCTGCTGCGTGCCGGCGATGGAGCTCGCCTCGCCGCTCACGCCCTCCTGGAGGTCGCCGTCGGAGCAGAGCACGTAGACGTCGTGGTCGAAGAGGCTCTCGCCGAGCGGGGCCTCCGGGTCGAGGATGCCGTGCTGGCGACGGGCGGCCATGGCGATGCCGACCGCGTTCGCGACGCCCTGACCGAGCGGGCCGGTGGTGACCTCGACGCCCGCGGTGTGGCCGAGCTCCGGGTGGCCGGGGGTCTTGGAGCCCCACGTGCGGAGCGACTTGAGGTCCTCGAGCTCGAGCCCGAAGCCGCCGAGGAACAGCTGCGTGTAGAGCGTGATGCTCGAGTGGCCGCACGAGAGCACGAAGCGGTCGCGGGCGATCCAGCTCGGGTCGGAGGGGTCGTGGCGCATGACCTTCTGGAAGAGCAGGTACGCCGCGGGAGCCAGGCTCATCGCGGTGCCGGGGTGGCCGTTGCCCACCTTCTGCACGGCGTCCATCGCCAGGACGCGGGCCGTGTCCACCGCCTTGCGGTCGAGGTCGGTCCAGTCCAGCTTGCTCTCGGTCACGGGGGTCCTCTCCGGGGGTGGCATCGCGATCGTGCGGCCGCGCGACAGAGATCGGACGCCGTCTCGAAGGTCCTCGTCGGACCCACCGGTACCCACTCGCCGCCACGGCCGATGCCGAGCCTACTGCCGCCTCGGTCTAGACTCGACCCCGCACTGGACCGCCCGGACCGCCCCGCTCCGCCCGCCGGAGCCGCACGGCCCCAGACCGCTTGACGAGGACCCCTGTGACGCACGCCGGCCCGTCGTCCACCCCCGCTCGCACGGAGGAGGACCCCGTCGTCGTGACGCCGGAGCACGACCTGCATGCTATTCCGGTGTCCGAGTCGCTGCCGCCCGTCCCCCCGGGCTCGCTGAGCGAGGAGGAGACGGCCGACGACCTCGGCGTCCGCACCGAGCCGGCGCCCGCCGCCCGCGCGACGTTCCGCGACGTGGTGGCGGCGTACGTCGGGCTGACGAAGCCGCGCGTGCTCGAGCTGCTCCTGCTCACCACCGTCCCCGTCATGTTCTTCGCTGCGCGGGGCGTCCCTGAGCTCTGGGTCGTGCTCGCGACCGTCGTCGCCGGGTCCATGTCCGCCGGCTCGGCGTCCGCACTGAACTGCGTCTACGACCGCGACATCGACGAGCAGATGCGCCGCACCCGTCGGCGCGCACTGCCGCGGCACATCGTCACGCCGCGGGCGGCGCTGGTGTTCGGCCTCACGCTCGGCGTGCTGTCGACCGTCATCTTCTGGGTGTTCGTCAACCCGCTCTCGGCCGTGCTCTCGCTGACGGCGAACGCGTTCTACATGCTCGTCTACACGATGTGGCTCAAGCGCCGCACCACCCAGAACATCGTCTGGGGCGGCGCCGCCGGCTGCTTCCCTGCCCTCATCGGTTGGACCGCGGTCACCAACGAGCTCGCCTGGCCGCCGGTGATCTGCTTCCTCATCGTCTTCCTCTGGACGCCGCCGCACACCTGGGCGCTCGCCCTGCGCTACCGCGAGGACTACGCGAACGTCGCCGTCCCCATGCTCCCCGTGGTCGCCCCGGCGGCCGAGGTCGGCAAGCAGATCGTGTTCTACACGTGGGGGACCGTCGCGATCTCGCTCGTGCTGTGGCCGGTCGCCGGCACCGGGTGGTTCTACCCGGCCGCCGCCGCCGTGCTCGGCGTCGTGTTCCTCGTCGAGGCCCACAAGATGTGGGCCCGCACCCGCCGCAGCGACGAGCTGAGCGCCATCAACCCGATGCGCCTGTTCCACACGTCGAACCTGTACCTGTCGCTGCTCTTCGTCGCCATCGCGATCGACCCGCTGCTCACGCGCTGAGCCTCCGGGCTCCGTCGGGCAGCGGGTACGGCGGCAGCGTCAGACCCGCTCGACCCTGACGTCCTGCTCGGCGACGACCGTGAGCGGCCGGAACGCCCGCACGACGACCCACGTCAGCACCGCCGAGGTGACCGCCGCACCCAGCAGGTGGAGCGCCACGAGGGCGATCGGCAGATCGGTGAAGTACTGGACGTAGCCCACGACACCCTGCGCCAGCTCGACCGCGAGGAGCGTGCCCGCCGCGTGCACGAGCGCCGCGTCGCGCTGCCGCCGCGCGACGAGCAGCACGACGACGGTCAGCGCGACCAGCGCGTAGACCGCCCAGGCGTGGATGTGGGAGAACCGTGCGGGGTCGAGCCCGGTGCGGGGCGAGTTCTCGTCGCCGGCGTGGGGACCGCTGCCCGTCACGATCGTGCCGAGGTACAGCACCACCCAGCCGACGGCGAGGGTCGCGAGGGCGAGGCGCCGCACCAGGGCCGGTGAGGACGGCGCGGTAGCCCGCGCCGCGGGACCCCACACCTCGGGGTGCTTCACGTGGTCGAGCAGCACGACGCAGAGCCCGATCATCGCGAGCGAGCAGAGCAGGTGGAACGCGACGATCCACGGGTTGAGGTCGGTGAGCACGGTGATGCCGCCGATGACGGCCTGGGCGGGTACCCCGAGCCCGATCCCGAAGGCCAGCCAGGCCGCCCCACGCGACGCCGCGCGCCACGCCGCGAGGAAGGTCAGCAGGGCGATGGCCGCGAGCACGAACGTCAGCATCCGGTTGCCGAACTCGATGGCGCCGTGGATGCCCATGCTGGGGTGCGTCACGTAGGACTCGTCGGTGCAGCGCGGCCAGGTCGGGCACCCCAGGCCGGAACCGGTGAGGCGGACCACGGCGCCGGTCACGACGATGCCGATGTTCGCGACGAGGTTCGCGATGGCGAGCCAGTCGAGGTGACGGTCGGCGAGGGCGTCCAGTCCGGTGCGCTGCGGCGTGCCGCCGAGCTGGGTGGATGGTGCGGCGGGGGACATCTGCTACTCCCAGCGGAAGAAACGGGACACGGCTGCGGCGCCGGCAACGGCCCACGCCACGAGGATGAGGAGAGGGACGACGGCCACGCGACCGTCGATGAGCGCGGCGCGCATCGCGTCGCCGAGGGCCGCGGAGGGCAGGGCGGCGATGACGTCGCCGGCCGCGCCGTACGAGCCGCGGGGCAGTACCACGGCGCCACCCACGAGGAGCAGCAGGTACACGAGGTTCGCGGCGGCGAGGGTCGCCTCGGCGCGCAGGGTGCCGGCCATGAGCAGCCCCAGCGACGCGAAGGCCGCGGCGCCGAGCAGGGCGGCGAGCACCGCGGCGAGCGCGCCCGCGACACCGCCCCCCGGCCGCCAGCCCAGCGCCAGGGCGACCGGGACGAGGACCGCCGCCTGCACGACGTGGACGACGAGGATCGCGCCGAGCTTGCCGAGGAGCAGCCCGTGGCGCGGCAGGGGAGAGGCGCCGAGCCGCTTGATGAGGCCGTACCGCCGCTCGAACCCCGTCGCGATCGCCAGTGACGTGAACGCCGTCGACATCACGGCGAGCGCGAGCACGCCGGGCGCGAGGACGTCGACGGCGCGACCGTCGAGGTCGATGCCGCCACGGCGGCCGGCCACCACACCGCCGACGAGGGCCACGACCGGGATGACGAGGGCGACGAGCAGCTGCTCGCCGTTGCGCAGCATCAGCCGCGTCTCCATGAGCGCCTGGGCCCGCACCTGGCGGCCCAGGGGAGCGGCCCCGGGGGACGGGGCGAACGTACCGGCGCTCACCGCGCGACCGCCGTGGGCGTCGGCTCGGTGAGCTCACGGCCGGTGAGCTGCAGGAAGACGTCCTCGAGCGTGCGCTGGCCCAGCGTCAGCGACTCGGGGAGCACGCCGTGCGACTCGCACCACGCCGACACCTTCGCGAGCGTCGACGCGTCGGCGGGGCCGGTGATGAGCAGGCTCTGCGCGTTGACGGTGGTGACCTCCGTGGCGGGACCGAGCGCCTCCTGCAGCGACGCCGGCGCGTGCGCGGGGACCGGCTCGGTGACGATGAGGCGGATGGTCGCGGCGCCGCCCGCCCGCGTCAGCTCGTACGGCGTGCCGCTCGCGATGAGTCGGCCCCGGTCGATGACGTGGACGTGGTCGGCGAGGCGCTCGGCCTCCTCCAGGTAGTGCGTCGTGAGCACCGTGGTGACCCCGTCGCCACGGAGCTCCTCGAGCAGCTCCCACGTGGTCCGGCGGATCGCCGGGTCCATCCCCGCGGTCGGCTCGTCGACGAAGAGCAGCTCGGGCCGCCCGACCAGGGCCGTCGCGAGCCCCAGACGCTGCTGCTGACCGCCCGACAGGCGTCGGTACGGCGTGCGCCCGCACTCGTCGAGACCGAGCCGCTCCACGAGCAGCCCGACGGGCAGGGGATCGGCGTGCAACGCGGCGACGTGCCGCAGCATCTCCTCGGCGCGGACGCCCGACCAGGCTCCGCCGGCCTGCAGCATCACGCCGATACGGGGCAGCAACGCGCGGCGGTCGCGCACCGGGTCGAGCCCGAGCACGCGGACCGTGCCGGCCTGCGGCCGCCGGTATCCCTCGCACGTCTCGAGGGTCGTTGTCTTGCCGGCTCCGTTGGGGCCGAGGACGGCGGTGATCGTGCCCGTCTCGACGCGGAGGCGGAGCCGGTCGACGGCGACGAGGTCGCCGTACCGCATCACCAGGCCGTCGACGTCGACGGCAGGATCGGGGGCAGGCACCGGGCAAGTGTAGGAGCCGGGACCGCTGCTCCGACGCGAGCCCCGGGCGCCGGACCCGAGCCGGGATGGGTTAGGCCACCCTTGCTTGAAGCCCCAACTCGAATAACGTCACACTGTCGTAGTGGAAATGCTGCGAGGTGCTCAGGTCGCCGGTCCCGCGGGGGCCGACGACTCCGACGCGCCCACCCGTGCACGCGTGGTGCGCAGCATCCTCGAGGCCGGTCCGTCGACCGCGGCGCAGCTCGCCGACCGTCTCGACCTGACCCCCGCGGCGGTCCGCCGTCACCTCGACCTGCTGGTCGAGGAGGGGGGCGTCGAGGTCCGTCAGCAGCGGCCCGGGGGATCCCGCGGTCGCGGCCGCCCGGCACGCGTCTTCCACCTGACCGACACGGGTCGCCAGCAGTTCGACCAGCACTACGACGACCTCGCCGTGCAGGCGTTGCGCTTCCTCGCGGAGACGCAGGGCGAGGACGCGGTGCTCGACTTCGCCCGGCGTCGCGTCGCCTTCATCGGTCGCGACTTCGCCACCGTGCGCGACGCCCACCCCGAGCTGTCGCCCGCCGAGGTGCTCGCCCAGGTGCTGACGGACGAGGGGTACGCCGCGAGCGTGCGCGCCTCGCCGATCGGCGAGCAGCTGTGCCAGCAGCACTGCCCCATCTCGCACGTGGCCGCGGAGTTCCCGCAGCTCTGCGAGGCGGAGACCGAGGCGATCAGCGAGGTCCTCGGACGCCACGTCCAGCGGCTCGCGACCATCGCCCACGGCGACGGCGTCTGCACGACCTGCCTGCCCGACCTGCCGGCCGTCCGCGACAACGACCCGCCGCGAGGAGCACCGACCTCGCCCCCCGACCACTTTCCCCGCCCGACATCCGAGCAGAACGGAGCGTCCGCATGACGTCCACCCCGAGCATCGACGAGCTCAACCCCGGCCTCGAGGGCATCGGCCGCTACGAGTTCGGCTGGTCCGACTCCGACGCGGCCGGTGCCGCGGCGCAGCGCGGTCTCAACGAGGCCGTCGTGCGCGACATCTCCGCCAAGAAGAGCGAGCCCGGCTGGATGCTGGACCTCCGCCTCAAGGGCCTCAAGCTCTTCGACCGCAAGCCCATGCCGACGTGGGGCTCGGACCTGTCGGGCATCGACTTCGA
>DASWYU010000172.1:0-21358 GCA_036404795.1 Nocardioides sp.
GACCGCCGCGGCCCGCGCACCGAGGACCGCCGCGCCCGCGACCAGCGGCCGGAGCGCAGCGGCCGCTGACACCGGCCGCCTCGCTCGTTCGCCCGCCCGGTCTCGGTGAGGAAAACGCGGACCGGCCGCCCAGCCTCGCAAGAAAACGCGGACGGGCCGTTCCGGGCTCGACAGAGAACGCGGACGCGAGGCGCGACAGGCTCGGCGTGTCGCGCCTCGGATCCCGCACTCTTCGGCGGCGTCGCGGGACGGTCGCGCACTTTCCGTGGCCGGGTCCTGTCCTGACCGGCCCCGGCGTCGGGCGGCGGTCCGGGGAGCTGTGCGGTTGGTGCGGCTGAGCGTCGGCTTGATCAGTCGTATCCGCACAGTCCGGGTGATGCCCGGGCCCGGCCGAACCGTCCTCCGCGGTGCGAAGGTCGTCTCCGACCTGCCGCCCGCGCCGTTGGAAATGTGCGGTTGGTGCGGCTGCCCGCCGGCTGGATCAGTCGTATCCGCACAGTCCGCCGGTCCGCCGCCGTCCGGTCCGCGTTTTCCTCAGCCGCCTGCACCCGGTCCGCGTTTTCTTCCGCCAGCCCCGTCCGGTCCGCGTTTTCTTCCGCCGCCCACATCCCGCCGGCCCGCCGGCCCAGTCCGGGGGAGGGCTCAGCCGATCACGGCGCGCCGCGGTTCTCCTCGAGGCGGGGGAGCGCGTCGCTGAGCTCGTCGGCGATGAGGAGGTCCTTGCGGACCTGACCGGCGCGGTACGACGCGCGCCCGGCCATGTGCGACGCGACCGGGGCCGTCACCATCTGGAACACGGCGACGAGCACCAGGATCGCGGTGGCGGAGGGGTCGCGGAGGCGCAGGGCGAGGCCGGCGACGACGAGCAGCAGGCCGAGCACCTGCGGCTTCGTCGCGGAGTGCATGCGCGTCAGCAGGTCGGGGAAGCGGAGCAGCCCGATCGCGGCGACCAGCGTGAGCAGGGCGCCGGCGAGCAGCAGCACGCCGGCGACGATGTCGAGCACCTCGGTCAGGGTCATCGGCTCATCCTCCGGGTGCGCAGGCTGTGCTCGCGCAGGCTGCGCTCGCGGCGGCGACGGGCGATGCGGGCGCGGTTCTCGGGGTCGTCCGACTCCTCGGCCTCGACGTCGTCGCTGCCGGGGGAGAACCGGGCGACGCTGACGGAGCCGACGAAGCCGAGCAGCGTCGCGACGAGCAGCAGCGGCATCGTCTCGGAGCTGCGGTCGATCGCCGCCTCGACGGCGATGACGCAGATGCTGATCGAGATCAGCACGTCGAACGCGATGGCCCGGTCGAGGATCGTGGGGCCGAGCGTCATGCGCAGCACCACGAGCAGGGCGGAGAGGCCGAGCAGCACCCCGCTGACGAGCAGGAGCACGGTCACGACGGGACCTCCTCGATGGTCAGCTCGTCACCCGAGCGGAAGGCCCGGTGCACCCGCGCCTCCTGGGCGAGCACGGACTGGCGGACGCGTTCGATGTCGGCCTCGTCCTTCACGTCGAGCGCGTGCAGGTAGAGCGTGTGGCTGCCCCGGTGGGCCTCCACGACGACGCTGCCGGGCACGAGCGAGACGAGCTGGGCGACGACGGTCAGCACGAAGTCCGACTCCGTGCGCAGCTTGACCTCGACGAGCGCGCTCGTGAGCGGCTTCGGCGGGGAGATCGTCAGCCAGGCGACCTGCGCGCTGGCGCGGAACACGTCCCAGTGGAAGCGCGCGACCAGCACGACCGCGGCCCACGGGTGGATCCGTGCCCGCATCCGCAGCGGCGGCAGCGGGAACACCACCGACACCAGCACGGCGACGACGACGCCGCCGAGCAGCGAGAACAGCGAGTACGACCCCCACAGCACCCACCACACGCCGGCGAGCACGAGCACCATCGGCCACTGCACGGACCGGTAGCGGGCCGGACGCTGCTTCCCGGAGCGGGTGGTCCTCATCTGGGGGCTCACGGGTTCTCCTCCCCGAGGACGGAGGAGAAGTACGGCGTGCGCTCGATCAGGTCCTCGGCCGCCCGGTCGGTGAACCCGAACAGCGGACCGGCGACGAACGTGATGACGATGCTGACGATGACGAGGCCGGCGGCGGGGCCGACCATCGAGAACGGCAGCCGCTCGGGGAGCGAGCCGTCCATGATCCGCTGGTAGAGGTCGCGGTCGGGCTCGTCGGCGTCCGCGACGCGTTTCGCCTCGGCGAGGTCCCGCTCGCCGAAGGCCACGGAACCGACGTGGACGTGGCCGCGGTGCCGCACGAGCTGCGGGGTCGCGGCGTCCTCCTCGGTGTGGGCGTCGCCGGTGCCGGGCAGCAGCTTCATCATCTCGTGGGCCTGCTCCGGGGAGCGCCAGAAGGCCAGCGCCCAGGTCTTCGCCACGGCGTACAGGGTCAGCAGGCTCGTCAGCGTGCCGCCCGCGACGAGCAGGATCGCCAGCCAGGAGCCCTCGGCGAGCCCGGCCTGCAGCAGCCCCACCTTGCCGAGGAAGCCCGACAGCGGCGGGATGCCGGCCAGGTTCATGGCGGGGATGAAGAACAGCACGCCGAGCACGGGGGCGAGGCGCGCGATGCCGCCGAGCCGGAGCAGGGCGGTACTGCCCGCCCGGCGTTCGATCAGTCCCAGCACGAGGAAGAGCGCGGTCTGGATCGTGATGTGGTGCGCGACGTAGAACACCGCGCCCGACAGTCCGGCCTTCGTGGCGAGCGCGACGCCGAAGATCATGTAGCCGATGTGGCTGACCAGCGTGAAGGACAGCATGCGCTTGATGTCCGACTGGGCGATGGCGCCCAGGATGCCGATCACCATGGTCAGCAGCGCGACCCACAACAGCAGGTCGGTCAGCGGGCTGTCGGGGAACATCAGCGTCTGCAGCCGGATGATCGCGTAGACGCCGACCTTCGTGAGGAGGCCCGCGAACACCGCGGTCACGGGTGCGGGGGCCGTCGGGTAGCTGTCGGGCAGCCACAGCGACAGCGGGAACACGGCGGCCTTGATCGAGAACGTGACGAGCAGCAGCAGCTGCAGCGTCAGCGCGACGTGGTCGGGCAGCTCCTCCACCCGCAGGGCGATCTGGGCCATGTTGAGGGTGCCGACCGCGGCGTACACGGCCGCCAGGGAGATGAGGAACAGCGCCGAGCTGACGACGTTGACGACCACGTAGATCGTGCCGGCGCGGATGCGCGCCGCCGTGCCGCCGAGGGTGAGCAGCACGTAGCTCGAGAACAGCAACATCTCGAAGCTGACGAACAGGTTGAACAGGTCGCCCGCCAGGAACGCGTTCGAGACACCGGCGACCAGCACCATGAAGGTCGGGTGGTAGATCGAGACCGGTGTCTCCGACTCGTCGCCGGTCATGCCCTGACCGATGGAGTAGAGGAGCACCGCGAGGGTCACGATCGCCGAGACCAGCAGCATGAGCGCGGCGAGCCGGTCGGCGACGAGCGCGATGCCGATCGGCTTCCACTCGCCGAGCCACACGACCTGCGGGCCGTCGCGGTCGGCCGCGACCAGCAGCACGGCGGCGATCACCACGATCGCGACGAGCACGCCGACGGTCACGGCCCGCTGCGCGCGCGGGCGCTTCGAGAGCATCAGGGCGGCTCCCGCGCCGAGGAGCGGGAGGAGGACGGGGAGCGGCACGAGCGCGGTCATGGTCATGCGCCCTCCTCCACGGGGTCGTCCTCGTGCTGGCCCTTGGTGGTGAGGCCGTAGCTGTCCGAGGTGGCGTCGTCGATGGCGAGCTTGCGGATGGCGGCGTCCTCCACGTCGTCCTGGACGTCGTCGTTGCCGTTGAGCTGCCAGGAGCGGTGGGCCATGGCGAGCAGGAAGGCGACGGTGCCCAGGGTGATGACGATCGCCGTGAGCACGAGGGCCTGGGGGAGCGGATCGGCCATGCCGTCGGGGTCGGACTCGCCGACGATCGGCGACGTGCCGGCGCGACCGCTGGCGACGATGAACATGACGTTGACGCCGTTGCTGATCAGCACGAGGCCGACGAGCACGCGGGTCAGGCTGCGCTCCAGCAGCAGGTAGACGCCGGTGCCGATCAGTGCGGCGACGACGACGAGCAGCGTGAGGTTGACCTCCATCAGAGCACTCCTCCGGTAGCGCGGTGGCCTGCCCCGTCATCGCGTTCGGCGCGCAGGATCTGCCGGTCGAGCCGGGCCCCGAACGTGCGCAGCAGGTCGAGGATCAGACCCACCACCACGAGGTAGACGCCGATGTCGAAGAAGACCGACGACACGAGGTGCACCTCGCCGAGCAGCGGCAGGTGCAGGTAGTAGTCCGCCGTCTGCTGGGGGACACCGCCGAAGGCCATCGGTGCCAGGCCCGCCAGAGCGGCGATGAAGAGACCGGTGCCGATGAGGATGCCGGCGTCGATCGGGGCGGCCTCGTCGAGCTCGTAGCGGCCGCCCGCGAGGTAGCGGATCATCAGCGCCAGGCCGGTCACCATGCCCGCCGCGAACCCGCCGCCGGGCTGGTTGTGTCCGGCGACGAGCAGGTAGATCGAGAAGACGATGATGATGTGGAACACGAGGCGCGTGACGACCTCGAAGATGATCGAGCGGCGGTCGGGGCTGAGCGTCCGTGGTCCGGGGAGCCAGACGCGGCGGCCCGGGCGGGTCGGCTGCTTGTCGACGCCCTTCGGGTAGGGGATGTCCGCGACGCGACGGATCCCCGACATGCGGGTGTCGAGGAAGATGAGGCTCGCGACGCCGGTCGCCGCGGCGACGAGCACGGAGATCTCGCCCATCGTGTCCCAGGCGCGCATGTCGACGAGCGTCGTGTTGACGATGTTGTAGCCGTAGGCGAACTCGACGGACGCCTCGGGGAACGCCTCCGAGATCGGCGTCGCGGTGCGTGCGGCGGCCGCGATCATCAGGAAGCCGGCGGCGGCGATGCCGAACGCGGCGGCCAGGCCGACGCGCCAGAAGCGCTGGCGGCTCAGCGGGCGGTTGGTGAAGTAGTCGGGCAGGCGTCGCAGCACGAGCACGAAGACGACGAGGCTGACCGTCTCGACGAGCACCTGGGTGAGCGCGATGTCCGGGGCGCCCTGCACGAGGAAGAGCAGCGCGCAGCCGTAGCCCGTCACGCCCGCCAGGATCACCGCGCGGAGCCGGCGCCGCGAGCGCACCGTGGCGATCGCCGCGGCGACGATGACGGCCGCGATGATCGGCTGAGCGAACCGGTCGTAGCCCACCAGCCGCACGTCGGCCTCGTCGCCGACGAGGGCCTGCACGGCGGCGTACCCCGGCAGCGCGAGCACCACGATGAGGATGATGGCGAGGTACGTCGCGACCGAGCCCCGCTGGAACGTTCCCGTGACCTCGACCGCGGTGCGGTCGACGGCGCGCATGCCGAGGCGGTAGACCCGCTCGGCACTCACCGGCGACGCCGTGCGGGCCTGGAAGCGGCACAGCGGCTCGCGCACGAGGAACAGCGCGACGCCCACGACGACCGCGACCGCGGAGAGCAGCAGCGGAAGCTTGAAGCCGTGCCACAGGGCGAGGTACTCCTCGTGGTGGCCCGGCACCAGCGTGTCGGCGTACGGCGCGAACGCCGTCGTCAACGGAGCCCCGGCGAATCCCGCGCCGAGGCAGAGGGCCGCGAGCAGCACCGGGGAGACCGTGAAAGCCGGGTGGGGCGCCTTGACCGTCGTGGGTGCGACGCCCGGCTTCGACGCGAACGCGCCCCAGAGGAAGCGCACGGTGTAGCCGACCGTGAGCGCGGAGCCCGCGACGAGGCCGGCGACGACGAGCCAGCCGGCCCAGCCGGGCACGCCGGCGGTCTCGCCGTGGGCGAGCTCGAGCAGCGCGGCGAAGATCGTCTCCTTGCCGACGAACCCGAGCAGCGGAGGCAGTCCCGCCATCGACGCGCCGGCGATGATGCCGGCGGCGGCGACGGCCGGCATCGCGCGACCGACGCCGGACAGCTCGCGGAGGTCGCGGGTGCCGGTCTGCTTGTCGACGATGCCGACGACGAGGAACAGGGGCGCCTTGAAGAGCGCGTGGGCCAGCAGCATGGCGAGGCCCGCGAGGGCCGCCGTGCGGGAGCCGATCGCGAAGACCACGGTGAGGAAGCCGAGCTGGCTGACGGTGCCGTAGGCGAGCAGGAGCTTGATGTCGCGCTGCCGCAGCGCCCGCCAACCGCCGATGAGCATCGTGACCGTGCCGAGCGTCAGCAGCGAGAGGTGCCAGCCCGGCACGCCCGCGAACGCCGGGGCGAGGAGCGCGACCAGGTAGATGCCCGCCTTCACCATCGACGCCGCGTGCAGGTAGGCGCTCACCGGCGTCGGCGCGGCCATGGCGCCGGGGAGCCAGAAGTGGAACGGGAAGATCGCGGACTTGCTGACGGCGCCGAACAGGATCAGCAGGATCGCGATCGTGACGGGGGTGCCGGAGGGCGGGTCCGCGAGGATCTCCGTGATGCGGAACGTGCCGGCCTCCCGGCCGAGCAGCAGCATGCCGACCAACATCACGAGCCCGCCGAGCGTGGTGACGACCAGCGCCTCCATCGCGGCGAGCCGGCTCGAGCGCTTCGTCGGCTCGAAGCCGATGAGCAGGAACGAGAAGATCGTCGTGAGCTCCCAGAACACGAAGAGCACGAGCAGGTCGTCGGCGAGGACGAGGCCGAGCATCGCGCCGACGAAGGCCGTGAAGCTCGTCGTGAAGATGACGAGGCCGGGGTCGCCGTCCTTGAAGTACCAGGCGCAGTAGGTCATCACCAGCACGCCCACGCCGGCGACGATCAGCAGCATCACCCACTGCAGCGTGCTGACGGCGAACGCGAGCTCGAGGCCGATCGCGGGCACCCACTCGACGACGGAGGTGACGGTGCCGCCGTCCCGTACGTCGTCGGCGAGGGTGAACGCCCAGACCGTGGTCGCCGCCGGCAGGATCGCCAGCGCGAGGAACGCGCGGCGGCCGAGCAGACGAACGAGGGCAGGGGCGGCCGCAGCGGCGATGAAATGGGCGACGGCGACTGCGAGCAAATGCACGGCCTTCGTGGTCGGTGCTGGTCGCAGGCGTGCGTCAGCAGAGTGGGGATACGGAGGTCGGGACGGCCCCATCCTAGGCGACGCCCCCACCTCTGCCGTCCCCGGCTCAGACCGGTTGCAGCGCCAGGCGCAGTGCTATGGCGAGCATCACGACGCCGATGAGCGTCTCGAGCACCCGCCACGTCGCCGGCCGCTCGAGCAGCCGGTGGGCCCGGGACGCGCCGTACGCCAGCCCCGTGAACCACGCGAGGCTCGCCACCACCGCGCCGGCCGCGAACCACCACCGCAGCGTCGGCCCCTCCTGCTGCGCGACCGAGCCGAGCATGAGGACGGTGTCGAGGTAGACGTGGGGGTTGAGCCAGGTGAGTGCGACGGCGGTCGCGACGGTGCGGCCGACGCTGCGGCCGAGGCCGGCCGCGGGGTCGAGGGCCGCGGGGCGTACGGCGCGGCGCAGCGCCATCGCGCCGTACGCCGTCAGGAACGCCACCCCGCCCCACCGGAGCACGTCGATCGCCGCGGGCGCGAGCGCGACGAGCGTGCCGATGCCGGCGACGCCCGCGACGATGAGGACCGCGTCGGAGACCGCGCACACTGCGACGACGGGGGCGACGTGCCGACGGAGCAGGCCCTGGCGGAGCACGAACGCGTTCTGCGCGCCGATCGCGACGATGAGGCTGAGTCCGGTGAGGAGACCGGTCGCCGTGGCGACGGCCGTGGTGCTGACGTCCATACCGAGGACGCTAGGAGCGGCGCCACGTGAAGGGAAGCGAAAGAATCTGCTCTTCCCTTAGCATCGCTTCATGTACGCCCCGGGCCAGCTGGCCGCCCTCGTCGCCGTCGTCGACCACAGCACGTTCGACGCCGCCGCCCGCGCGCTCCACGTGACCCCGTCGGCCGTCAGCCAGCGGATCCGCGCGCTCGAGGCGCAGGTCGGCCAGGTGGTCGTGTCGCGCGCGGTGCCGTGCCGGGCGACGGCGACGGGGGAGGTGCTCGTGACGCTCGGCCGTCAGACCGCGCTCCTCGCCGCCGAGGCGGACCGCCGGCTCGGCGGCGACGGCGACGTCCTGCGGGCGGCCGTCGCCGTCAACGCGGACTCGCTCGCGACGTGGTTCCACGACGTGATGGAGGAGGTCGCGCGGTGGGAACGCGTGGCGCTCGAGCTCTACGTCGAGGACCAGGCCCACACCCTCCGCCTGCTGCGGGAGGGACGGGTGCTCGCGGCCGTGACCTCGGACCCGACACCCGTGCAGGGCTGCTCGGTGCAGCCGATCGGCGCGCTGCGTTACCACCCGGTGGTCGTGCCGGGACTGCTCGAGCGGGCGACCGTGGGCGGGCGGCTCGACTGGTCGCGCCTGCCCCTCGTGCGGTTCAACGAGCGCGACGACCTGCAGCACGACATCGTCGCGGCGGCCGGCGCCGACCTCCCGGCCGTCGTGCACCGGGTGCCGACGACGGAGGACATGGCCGAGGCCGTACGGCGCGGGCTCGGGTGGGGCGTGTTCCTCGACGGGCAGCTCGGCGACGCACTGGAGCGTGGCCGGCTCGTGCGGCTGCCGGCGGAGCCCGTCGTCGTACCGCTGTTCTGGCAGCGCTGGCGCGTGGCGTCCGACCTGCTCGACCGGCTCACGTCCGCGGTCGTGGCGGCGACGCGCCCGTAGGGCCGGCCGCGAACGACGACGCCGTGCGGTCCGCGGGTCAGGGTCCGCGGGCCGCACGGCGTCAGCTGGTGGGGACTCCTCAGAAGGCCGCCTCGTCGAGGTCCATGATCGCCAGGTCGGTCGACTCGGCGATCTTGCGCTCGGCGGAGAGGCGCGGGAGGTTCTGCTGCGCGAAGAACTGCGCTGCCGCGAGCTTGCCCTCGTAGAACGCCTTGTCCTTGCCCGGGTCGCCGTCGAGCTTGGTGATCGCGACCTCGGCGCCGCGGAGCAGCAGCCAGGCGCAGACCACGTCGCCGAGCGCCATGAGCAGCCGGCTCGTGTTGAGCGCGACCTTGTAGACGTTGCGGATGTCCCCGCCCGAGGAGGCGTCGGCCGACATCAGGTCGTTGATCATGAGGCCGACGAGGGCGTTGGCGTCGTCGAGCGCCGTCGCGAGGAGGGCCCGCTCGTTCTTGAGGCGACCGTTGCCGGCCTCCGACTCGATGAAGCCCTTGATCTCGCCCGCGAGGTGACCGAGCGCCTTGCCCTGGTCCTTGACGATCTTCCGGAAGAAGAAGTCCTGGCCCTGGATGGCGGTCGTGCCCTCGTAGAGCGTGTCGATCTTCGCGTCCCGCACGTACTGCTCGATCGGGTACTCCTGCAGGAAGCCCGAGCCGCCGAAGGTCTGCAGCGACTCCGTGCCCAGCAGCACCCACGAGCGCTCCGAGCCGTAGCCCTTCACGACGGGGAGGAGCAGGTCGTTCACGGCCTCGGCCAGCTCGTCCTGCTCACCGGCGGCCTGGGCGATCTGCACCCGGTCCTGCCACGACGCCGTGTAGAGCACCAGCGAGCGCATCGCCTCGGCCGCCGACTTCTGCGTCATCAGCGAGCGGCGCACGTCGGGGTGGTGGGTGATCGTGACGCGCGGCGCGGTCTTCGCCGAGTTGGTCAGGTCGGCGCCCTGGACGCGGCTCTTCGCGTAGTCCAGCGCGTTGAGGTAGCCCGTCGACAGCGTCGCGATGGCCTTGGTGCCGACCATCATGCGGGCGTTCTCGATGACCTGGAACATCTGGGCGATGCCGTCGTGCACCTCGCCGAGGAGCCAGCCCTTGGCGGGCTCGCCGCCGCCGACCTGCGGGTCGCCGAAGGTGACCTCGCACGTGTTGGAGACCTTGATGCCCATCTTGTGCTCGACGTTCGTGACGTAGACGCCGTTGCGCTCGCCGCTGAGCTCGCCGGTCTCGTGGTCGAAGTGGTACTTCGGCACGACGAACAGGCTGAGGCCCTTCGTGCCGGGGCCGCCGACACCCTCGACGCCGGCCGGGCGGGCCAGCACGAGGTGGATGATGTTGTCCTGCAGGTCGGACTCGGCCGACGTGATGAAGCGCTTGACGCCGGTGATGTTCCAGGAGCCGTCCTCGTTGGGGGTGGCCTTCGAGCGGCCGGCGCCGACGTCGGAGCCCGCGTCGGGCTCGGTGAGCACCATGGTGGCGCCCCACTTCTTCTCGACCATCAGCTGCGCGATCCGCTTGTCCCGGTCGGTGCCGTTGCGGTGCACGACGCCGGCGAAGGCCGGGCCCGCGGCGTACATCCAGATCGGGGCGTTCGCGCCGAGCACGAATTCGCCGAGCGCCCACACGATGCTGGAGGGGGCCTGCTGGCCGCCGAGGTCCTCGACGATCTGGAGGCGCCACCACTCGGCGTCCATCCACGCGTCGTAGCTCTTCTTGAACGCCGGCGGGATCGGCGCCGTGTGGGTCTCCGGGTCGAAGACGGGCGGGTTGCGGTCGGAGTCCTCGTACGACGACGCGAGGTCCTCGCGGCTCAGCCGCTCGACCTCGCGGAGCACCTCGCGCGCGGTGTCGCCGTCGAGCTCCGCGAACGGGCCGGTGCCCAGGATCTCGTCACGTCCGAGCACCTCGAAGAGGTTGAACTCGATGTCGCGCAGGTTGGTCTTGTAGTGGCTCACGGAACTCCACCTTCGTGCGGTCGGGTGTGTGCGCCAGCAGCATCCGCTACTGGCCGGTAACTTGAATGATCCGCCAGAGTCCCGTCGGTTTCAAGTCATCGCCGTGATTCGTTCCCCGGATCGCCGCGACTCCTCAGTCGAAGCTCGTCGGCATCGTGTCGGGCGGCGCGCTGCTCCCGCCGCCCTGCCGACGCCGCCGCGCGGCCTCGGACGGCGTCTCGTAGCGGTCGCGTCGCACCCAGGCCGCGATCGCGAACGCGATCGCCGTGGCGAGCGTCACCACCCCCAGCACGATCAGCACCATGATCAGGTCGTCCATCCCGGCGCCCTCGGGTTCGGTTCGTGTGCGGTGTCCCCGACGATCCTCCTGGGTCGGACCCGGCATGCGCGACGGCGGAGTCCGGCCTCCTTCTGACAGAATCGCGTCATGCGCGTCTCCGCGAAGTCCGACTACGCCCTGCGAGCCCTCATCGAGATGGCCGCCGAGCGTGAGGACAAGCGACCCGTGAGCGCCGAGGAGCTCGGCCGTCTGCAGGAGATCCCGCACGGCTTTCTCCAGGCGATCCTCGCCGACCTGCGGCGGGCCGGCATCGTCGTGTCGCAGCGGGGCCAGTACGGCGGGTGGCGGCTCCAGCGGGAGGCCGCCGAGATCTCCGTCGCCGACGTCATCCGCGCCGTCGACGGCCCCCTGGTCTCGGTCTACGGCCTGCGGCCGGAGTCGGTGACCTACAACGACGCCGCCGCCGTGCTGCAGCACGTGTGGATCGCGGCCCGCTCGTCGCTGCGCGACGTGTTCGAGAACGTCACCATCGCCCACCTCTCCAGCGGCGCCATGCCCGACGTCGTCACGCAGCGCACCGCCGACGAGGACGCCTGGCAGACGCGCTGAGGAACCGGCCCCAGGTCTCAGGCCTCAGATCTCCGGCTGGTCGCCGAACGGGTCGGTGAGCACCTCGGCGAGCGTCTCGACGAGGGGGCGCAGCTCGCGCCAGTCGGCGCGCACGCGGTCCGCGAACGCCGCGACGCCGATGACGGCGGGCTCGAAGCCGTGGTCGCGGCCGAACGTCAGCGACCGGTGGCGCAGAAGCCCGATCCGGGGGTGGGTCTTGTCGAACCCCCGCGGTGCGGTCTTGAGGGTGTCGCCGCCGACGGTCCAGCCGAGGGCCTCCACGGCGGTCACGTCGTCGACCAGGGTGGGGCCGGTGGCGTCGTCCGCGACGTACGCCCGGAAGCGCGCCAGCGCGTCCGGCTCCGCGCGGTAGAACCCGCCGCCGGTGCGCACCCCGGCCGCGGAGACCTGCACGTAGAAGCCGCACGACGGTCCGGCGGCGACGAACGCGCCCTGATGGGTCTTGTACGGCGTCTTGTCCGTGCGGAACCGCACGTCGCGGTAGGGGCGGAAGACCTTCGCGGTCCCGAACTCCGCCTCGAGCCCCGCGGTCAGCGCGAGCATCGGGGCGCGGACGGACGCGTCGTACTGCTCCTTGTGCGCGAGCCAGAACGCGCGGGAGTTGTCGAGCTCGAGGTCGTCGTAGAAGTCGAGCGCGGCCTCGGGGAACCCCTCGAAGGCGGGTGTCGTGGCAGACATGGAGCGGACGACGAGACTCGAACTCGCGACATCGACCTTGGGAAGGTCGCGCTCTACCAACTGAGCTACGTCCGCTTGACCGGTGCGTGGCATCGGCCGTCGCCGATGCTACTCGATCGGTGCGAGGCCCGGGCGACGCGGGGCGATCGTGTCGCCCGACGAGCGGCCGGTGAGGCGCCGCTGCACCCACGGCAGCAGGTGCCGGGCCGTCCAGTCGAGGTCGGCGCGGGCGCGCTGGAGCCGCGGTACGGCGAGCGCCTCGGCCAGCGGCAGGGGCGCGAGCCCGTGGTCGGCCAGGCCGAGGGCGTCGAGCACCATCATCGCCACGAACTGGTGTCCGGCGGGGCCGAGGTGCATCCGGTCGGTGTCCCACAGCCGCGCGTCGGAGGCGACGAGACCGCCCGGCAGGCGGTGCGCGATCCGCCACGAGTCGGCGACGACCGCGCCGTGCCGCTCCGCGATCTCGCGGACGTGCTCGTTGTAGAGCGCGAAGCGGCCGCGGATCGGGGCGTAGAGGCCGCCCTGGCCGGGGTCGAACGCCGTGAACAGCACGAGCCGCGCGCCGGTGGCGGCGAGGCGGGCGACTCCCTCGTCGTACGCCACCGCGAGGGCGTCCAGGTCCACCTTCGGGCGCACGATGTCGTTCGCGCCGGCGTACAGCGTCACGAGGTCGGGCTCGAGCGCGATCGCCGGGTCGACCTGCTCGGCGAGCACCGGCACGAGCTTGCGGCCGCGGACCGCGAGGTTCGCGTAGCCGAAGTCCTCGCCGGCCGCGGTCGCGCGGGCGGCGAGCACCTCGGCGACGCGGTCGGCCCAGCCGCGCACGCCGTTGGCGCGCTCCGGGTCGTGGTCGCCCACGCCCTCGGTGAAGGAGTCGCCGAGGGCGACGAAGCGGCGGTACGGCGCTGCGACAGACATGTCTTCAGTGTGCAACCGGTCGCGGGCGTGGTGCACATCGCGGCGGGGTGACCGCTAGGTTGACCCCCGTGCTGCTCTCCGACCGGGACATCAAGGCCGAGATCGACGCCGGGCGGGTCTCCCTCGACCCCTACGCGCCCGAGATGGTGCAGCCGTCGTCGGTCGACGTGCGGCTCGACAAGTTCTTCCGCGTGTTCGACAACCACCTGCACGCCTACATCGACCCGGCGGAGGACCAGGCGGACCTGACGCGGGAGGTGGAGACCACCGGCGAGGAGCCGTTCATCCTCCACCCGGGCGAGTTCGTGCTCGGGTCGACGTTCGAGGTCGTGGGCCTGCCGGACGACGTCGCGGCGCGTCTCGAGGGCAAGTCCTCGCTCGGACGCCTCGGTCTCCTCACGCACTCGACGGCGGGCTTCATCGACCCCGGGTTCTCCGGCCACGTGACGCTCGAGCTCGCGAACGTCGCGAACCTGCCCATCAAGCTCTGGCCGGGGATGAAGATCGGCCAGCTCTGCTTCTTCCGGCTGAGCTCGAGCGCGGAGCACCCGTACGGGTCGGAGCGCTACGGATCGCGCTACCAGGGGCAGCGCGGCCCGACGCCGTCGCGGTCCTACCTCAACTTCCACCGCACCCCGATCTGAGGCGGCGGAGGCCGTCCCCGACCGCACTTCATCTGATGAATCGGGGCGTTCTTGTGCGGATTTCTCTTACGTGAGACGCGAGCCACGAGGAGTTGCCAGGTAAGGCTCTCCTTAGTAGCGTCCGGCGGGTTGTCATCCCCCGCTCCGAAGGACTCCCCGTGCACCTCTCCACCCTGCGTCGCGCCTCGGCGCTCGTCGCGGCGACCAGCGTCGCCATGCTCGGCCTCTCGGCCTGCGCCACCGGCTCCTCCGACGGGGACGGTGCCGCCGCACCGACCGCCAACACGAGCGCGGACGCCGACGCGTTCCCCGTGACCATCGAGTCGACGTACGGCGAGGCCACCATCGAGGAGGAGCCCCAGCGGGTCGTCACCCTCGGTGTCGACGGTGACGTCGTCGCGGCCCTCGGTGTCGCGCCGATCGCGGTCCAGAAGATGACGTGGGGCGGCAACGCCGCCGGCTCGACCGACTGGTTCGACGCGGCCCTCGCGGAGATCGACGGCGCCGAGGCGCCCGAGCTCATCGACGTCACCGACGCCGTGCCGACCGACCAGATCATCGGTCTCGAGCCCGACGTCGTGATCGCGACGAACTCCGGCATGACGCAGGAGGACTTCGACAAGCTGAGCGACGCGGGCATCCCCGTCGTCGCGCACCCGGGCGTCCAGTGGGCGACCACGTGGGAGCAGTCGGCCGAGCTCACGGGCGAGGCCCTCGGCCGCTCCGCGGCCGCCGACGAGATCATCGCCGAGACGAAGGCCGACCTCGAGGCCACGGCCGAGGAGCACCCGGAGATCGTCGGCGCCTCGTTCCTCTGGGCGTTCTTCGACCCGACGGACATCTCCAACATCGGTATCTACACGGCCGTCGACAACCGCCCGGCGATCCTCGAGGAGCTGGGCATGGTCTCCCCGCCGATCGTGGCCGAGGGCGGCACCGACTCGTTCTTCTTCAACGTCTCCGCCGAGCGCGGCGCCGAGCTCGACGCCGACGTGATCATGGCCTACGGCACGACGGTCGAGGAGTCGGAGACGCTGCTCGCCTCGCCGGTGCTCCAGCAGATCCCGCCGATCGCGAACGGCAACTACGTCATCACCCTCGAGCCGAACGACACCCTGGGCTTCTCGTTCCCGTCCGTCCTGGGCATCCCCTACGCGCTCGACCACTTCATCCCCGAGGTCGCGGCTGCCATCGGCGGCGAGCCGCAGGTCTACTGACCGCACCTCGCACGAGCTGAGTGAGATCCGTGACCACCACGGACACCTCTCCCGACCTGCCCGGCCGGACCGCCACAGCCGGCCGGGCACGGATACCACTGGGCACGACGACGAGCGTCGCGATCTGCATCGCGGCGCTCGTCGTCGCCGGAGTGGCCTCCGTCTGCATCGGCAACCGGTGGGTGAACCCCCTGGCGCTGTTCGACGGCGGGCACCCGGACAACGTGTTCATGGACGCCCGTCTGCTCCGCACGGGCGTCGGTGCACTCCTCGGCGCCGCCTTCGGCCTCGCCGGCGCCGCCATGCAGGGCCTCACCCGCAACCCGCTGGCCGACACCGGCCTCCTGGGCGTCAACGCGGGCGCGGCGTTCGCGATGGTCGCCGGCATCACCTACGTCGGCGCCGGCACGATCGGCGGCTACATCTGGTTCGGCTTCATCGGTGCCGGCGTCGCCGCGGTCGCGGTGCACCTCATCGCGAGCCTCGGGCGCGGCGGTGCCACCCCGGCCAAGCTGGTCATCGCGGGTGCGGCCGTCACGGCGGCGCTCACGAGCTGGACCACCGCGATCCTGCTGATGAGCCGCGAGACCATCGACGCCACCCGGCGCTGGCAGATCGGCAGCGTCGCCGGCAAGCAGACCGACGCGCTCCTGACCGCGCTGCCGTTCATCGTCGTGGGCTTCCTGCTGGTGCTCTCGAGCGCCCGCGTGCTCAACGCCCTCGCGCTCGGTGACGACCTCGCCCGCGGCCTCGGACGCAACACCACCCGCGACCGCGCGCTCGTCGGCCTCGGCCTGGTGCTGCTCGTCGGCGCCTCCGTCGCCCTCGCCGGCCCCATCGCGTTCCTCGGCCTGCTGGTGCCCCACCTGGTGCGCATGCAGGTCGGCGGCGACTACGCCAAGGTGCTGCCCTTCAGCGCCGCGTGGGGCGCCGTCCTCATGGTCACGGCCGACACGGTGGGCCGGTTCGTCCTGCCCCCGAGCGAGATCCAGGTCGGCGTCATGACCGCCGTCATCGGTGCGCCGATCTTCCTCGTGATGATCCGACGCGGAAGGTTGGGAAGCCTGTGACCGCCGTCAGCGAGCGCCCCTCCGAGGTGCTCACCCACGTCGTCGCCGCGGACATCGAGCGGGTACGGCGTGCCCGACGCGCCCCGAAGCGTCGCCACGGCCTCGTGCTCGGCGCGCTGGGCGTCGTCGCGTTCGCGCTCTTCTGCGTGCACCTGCTGCTCGGCGGCTACACGTTCACCGTGCCCGACGCGCTGGCCATCATCTTCGGTGACGGCATCGACCGCCCGACGGCCGAGTTCATCCTCATGGAGTCGAAGCTCCCGCGGGCCCTGACGGCCGTGGGCGTCGGCGCGTGCTTCGGCATCGGTGGCGCGGTCTTCCAGACGACGCTGCGCAACCCGCTCGCGAGCCCCGACATCATCGGGGTCAGCGCGGGCGCGAGCACGGCGGCCGTCATCGCCCTGCTCAGCTTCGGTCTCCGCGGCGACGCGGTGGCCCTGGCCGCCGCGTTCGGCGCCGTCGCGACGGCGCTCCTCGTGCGCTGGGTCTCCGGCGGCCTGGGCGGTTACCGCCTCGTGCTCGTCGGTGTCGGCGTCGCGGCCGCGCTGCTCTCGGTCATGCACTACCTCTTCACCCGCGCCGCCGTCTGGGACGTCCAGCTGGCGCTGCGGTGGATCACCGGGAGCCTGTCCGACGCGGACTGGCAGAAGGTGCAGGTCCTCGCCCTCGCGCTCGTCGTGCTGCTGCCCCTCGTGTGGTGGTCGAGCCGGGACCTGCGCGCCAACGAGCTGGGGGAGGACACGGCGGTGGGCCTCGGCGTACCGCGTCGTCGGCCCGAGTGGCTCATGCTCGTCGCGGTGCTGCTCGTCGCCGCCGGCGTCGCCGGCGCCGGACCCGTCGCGTTCCTCGCGTTCCTCTCCGGCCCCATCGCCCGCGCGCTCAACAAGGGCCGCACGTCCATCGCCGGCGCGGCCCTCGTCGGGGCCTGCATCCTGCTGGCCGCCGACCACGTCGGCGCCAACTACATCGGCGACGTCAAGATGCCGGCCGGCATCATCACCGGCGCCGTCGGCGCCCCGTTCCTCCTCTGGCTCATGGCCAGGGGTGCCACCGGAAGGAGCCCGCGATGACCGCGGCAACCCGGGAGAAGGCGGTCCCCACGCGCCTGTACGCCGAGGGCGTCTCCCTCGGCTACGACGATCGCACGATCGTGCACGACCTCACCGTCGCCATCCCCGACGGCAAGGTCACCGTGATCGTGGGCGGCAACGGCTGCGGCAAGTCGACGCTGCTGCGGGGCATGGCGCGCCTGCTCCGTCCCCAGGGCGGCGCCGTGCTCCTCGACGGCGAGGCCGTCCACACGATGGCGACCAAGCAGGTCGCCCGCACGCTGGGGCTGCTGCCGCAGAACCCGATCGCGCCCGAGGGCGTCACCGTCGTCGACCTCGTCGGCCGGGGCCGCCACCCGCACCAGAGCGCGATGCGCCGCTGGAGCCGGGAGGACGACCAGGCGGTCGCCGAGGCGCTGGCGCTGACGGACACCACGGAGCTCGCCGAGCGCATCGTCGACGAGCTGTCGGGCGGCCAGCGCCAGCGGGTCTGGATCGCGATGGCGCTCGCGCAGGGCACCGACCTGCTGCTGCTGGACGAGCCCACGACGTACCTCGACGTCGCCCACCAGGTCGAGATGCTCGACCTGCTCGCCGAGCTCAACCTGCGCGCCGGCACGACGATCGTCATGGTGCTGCACGACCTCAACCTGTCGGCGCGCTACGCCGATCGGCTCGTCGCGATGAAGGAGGGCCGCGTCGTCGCCGAGGGCGCTCCCGCCGAGGTCGTCACCGAGGACGTCGTGCGCGACGTCTTCGGTCTCGAGTGCCGCGTCATCCCCGACCCGGTCTCCCACACCCCGCTGGTCGTCCCGGTCGGCCGTCACCTGGGCCGACCCGGCGCCACGATCGACGGTCCCGAGACGAAGGAGCAGCCGTGAGCGACCTGTCCGTGATCTTCGCGGAGGCGGAGGTGCGCGCCGTACGTCGCGTCTCGTCCTCGTTCGTGCGCGTCGAGCTGGGCTGCGACGAGTTCGCCGACCTGGCCCGCGAGACGCCGTGGCTGGACCAGCGGATCAAGTTCGTCTTCCCGCCCGAGGGTGGCGCGCTGCCGCAGGTGGAGCCGGTGGACGGCGACTGGTACTCGCCCTGGATCGCACTCCCGGAGGACGAGCGCGGCTGCATGCGGACCTACACCGTGCGCGACGTCATCGCGGACGGTGCCGACACCCTCCTCGTCGTCGACATCGTCGTGCACGATCCGGGCGAGCACGGCGAGGAGAGCGGGCCGGGCAACGACTGGGCGCGTGCCGCGACGGTGGGCGACCGCGTGCTCGTCGTGGCGCCGCGTCGCGGCCACGACTTCGGCGGCATCGAGTGGCTGCCGGGCGACGCCACCGACCTGCTGCTCGTCGGCGACGAGACCGCCCTGCCGGCGGTCTACGGCATCCTGCGCGACCTCCCCGCCGACGCGACGGGCGTCGCGTTCGTCGAGGTGCCCCACCACGACGACGTGCTCGACGACGTCGTCGGGCCCGCCGGCGTCGAGGTCGTCTGGCTGCCCCGGGAGGACGCCGCCCGCGGCGAGGAGCTCCGCGCCCGCGTGCTCGCGCACCTCGACCGCGCGGCCGCCGACCACGCCGCGGCGCGGCAGGACCGGGCGCCGGTGGAGGTCGTCGAGCCGGACGCCGAGGACGAGCTGCTCTGGGAGACGCCGGCCTACTCGGCCCTCGGTGAGGACGCCGCCGCTGCGGCCCCGTCCGCCGACGGGCCCTACGCCGGCCTGTACGCCTGGATCGCGGGCGAGTCGAAGGTCGTCACGGGACTCCGCCGCTCGCTCGTCAAGGACCTCGGCGTGGACCGGCGGCAGGTCGCGTTCATGGGCTACTGGCGCGAGGGCGTCGCCATGAAGGCCTGAGGCGACCCGCCCGCGCTACCGCACCACCCACGTCGTCGTCCGGGCGGAGGGACGGGACGTCGGCTGCCCGATGTAGGCCGCCGTCACCGTCCGCGCTCCCGCGCGCGTCGCCGTGGGAAGCATCAGCGTGCCGAGACCGCGCACGAGCGACACCTCCGTGACGCGACGCCCGTCGACGAGCACGCGGACCCGCCCCGCGGCCGGCGTGCCGTCGGCCCGCACGACGGAGAAGCCCACCCGATTGCCCTGGCCCACACGGGTCGTGGTCCCGTCGAGCAGGCGGACGGAGGTCGTCGTGCCGAGCACGGCCGGCGGCCGCACCACCCACGTGCGGCTGCGCTGCGAGGGCGCGGCGGTGTCGCTGCCGAGGTACGTCGCGGTGACGGTGCGGTTCCCGGTCGCGGCGGGCGGCAGGGTCGTCGTCGCCGTGCCGCCGACCAGCGGGACGTCGCGCAGCGTCCGCCCGTCGACCGCGATCCGCACGGACCCGGTCGGCGCGCCGACGCCGGTGCTCGTGACCTGGATCCCCAGCGTGTTGG
This sequence comes from Nocardioides sp., assembly GCA_036404795.1. Classification (GTDB taxonomy): domain Bacteria; phylum Actinomycetota; class Actinomycetes; order Propionibacteriales; family Nocardioidaceae; genus Nocardioides. The sequence continues at coordinate 19,480 of DASWYU010000172.1, forward strand.
GGGCGCCCGCGGACGTCGTGCCGGCGCCGAGTCGGGTGTAGGTCGTGGTCGCGAACCGCTCCACCCGGGGGAGCGTCAGTGCGGACGGGTACTGCTGCGACGTGTGGATCGTCAGCGGTGCCAGGGTGGCGGGCAGGTCCGGCAGGGTGGGGAGCAGGTGCGGGACGTCGAAGGCCTGGATCGCGACCCGGAGGCGGTGCCCGGCCGGCACCTGCGCGCCGGTCGGGAAGATCTCGACGTCGACCGGCACGACCGCGTTCGCCGCGGCCGGGGCCTTCGCCTCCCGCGTGTACGGGTGGTAGGGCTGGATCAGTCGGCCGTCGAGGTAGCGGCTCCGGGCCGTGTCGAGCGCCCGGTGCGCCACCGTCTGCCAGCCGCCCGTGATCCGGTGGACCGTGCCGTCGGGCGCGACCGACGACACCGCGACGGAGAGCAGGCCGTCGCCGGACGGCGTCGAGGTGTACAGGCGGGCGTTGAGCGGGCCCTGGATGCGCAGCGGGGTCGCGAGCGCCCCCGTCTCGTAGACCACGCCCGCCAGGTCGTTGGCCCGGTTGTCGGTCCAGCACGGCAGATCCGCCAGCAGCTGCGTGGGCAGGCCGGCGGTCCACTGGTCGGCCGAGCGCGTGCAGAGGCCCGCGACCGGGACGGGCGGAACCGTCGCCGTACCGTCCGTCGCGCTCCCCGTCGTCAGCAGTCCGTTCGTGGTCCCGCCCGCCGTCGCGGGACCCGAGAGGCGGAACGTGGCGGCGGTGAGGTTGTCGCCGATCCAGTCGTTCGCCTGGCGCCACGTGTCGGCGCCCTGCTCGTAGTAGGTCAACGGGGCGACGTCGGTGTCGAGCCCCGGGTCGGGGACGCCGCGCACGTGGTGGTCGAACCAGCGCAGCTGCAGCTCCTCGAGCGTGCCGTAGCCGGCGTCGGCGACCCCCTCCCCGGAGGAGCCCTCGAGGTGGTTCCACGGACCGACGATCATCTTCGTCGGCACCCCGCGCGAGCGGAGGTCCTCGAAGAGCAGCGGCGTCCCGCGTTGGAAGAGGTCGTACTGACCCGCCACGAAGAAGGTCGGCACGTCGACGTCGCCGACGACCTCGATGGGTGACCGCTCGCGGTAGAACGCACTGTCGTAGGCCGGGTCGCCCCCGAGCAGCGCGCTGAGCAGCAGCGGCACGCTGAACGTGGCCAGGCCCGTGAGGTGGCCGAAGAGGGTGTCGAGGGCAGCGGCGGGGTCGGACGCGCCGTACGCCGGCGGCACCAGCCCCGTCGTCGTCACCAGTCCCATCCACAGCGGGATGAAGCCGACGTCGACCTGGCCGCCCGAGGCCACGACGTCGCGGTAGACGTCCGCCGCCGGCACCTGGGGGAACAGCGCCTTGAGGCCGGGCGGGCGCTGCGCCGCCGCGAAGATCTGGTTGATGCCCATGTACGACGGCCCGCGCATGGCGGCCGAGCCGTTGCTCCACGGGCGGTCGAGCGAGGTCGCCCAGGCCACGACCTCGCCCGCGTCGGTGTTCTCCCGGGCGCTGAAGGCGCCCCACGAGCCGGCCGACGATCCGGTGCCGCGCGCGTCGACGGTGAGCTGGGCATAGCCGCGCTGGACGAGGTAGTCGGCCCCGCCGCCCGTCAGGTCGCTCGCTCCCTGGGCGGCCTTGTTGTAAGCGGTGATGGTGACGACGACCGGGAAGCGACCGGGGACGGCGGCGCCGTCCGCGTCGGCCGGCAGCACCAGGTCGCCACGGAGCACGGTGCCGTCCGACATCGGGATCGGCAGGTCCTTCTGCGTCACCGTGCCCGGGTGGTCGGCCGGGCGCGGGGTCCAGCCGCTGGGCAGGGCGGGGGCGGCTGCGCTCGGGATGGGCGCCGGCGGCGCGGCGCTCGCGGAGCC
>DASWYU010000173.1:0-6573 GCA_036404795.1 Nocardioides sp.
CTCGTGCCAGTTGTCCTCGGCCCGTGCCCGCCCGTCGTAGAGCACCACCAGCGGCTCCAGCGACAGCACCGCAGAGACGCGGGCGCCGCGCCCGTCCCAGGCGCCGGGTCGGGGTCGGAGCACGGTGCCCCGACGCTCCCAGACGAGACCGTCGGCACTGGTGGCGTAGGCGGTCCTCATGCGGTCCTCGTGCCCCGGCTCCTCGAGCGGGTGCTCGCAGATCCACGCGTGCCAGCGACCGGCGTCGTCGACGACGACGACCGGGTCCTTGACCGCGACGGTCGCGTCGCCGGGCAGCACGACCGTGCGCCGTCCGTCGGCGAGACCGGCGAGGGTGTCGGCGTCGACGGCCTCGACCCACCAGTGCTTGCTGCCGGGGGTCGCGCACGACAGGTAGAGCCGCCAGCCGCCGTCGGGCCGCTGCACGAGGACGGGCCGCTCGAAGGACTCGGCACCGAACGCGTCGCGGTGCACCTCGGCGACGGTCTCGAACCGCACCCCGTCGGCCGACCGGGCCACGACGGTGGTGACGCCCCGGCCCTCGGTGAGCGGGCGCCGTACGCGGTAGGTCAGGTGGACGGCGCCGTCGGCGTACGTCGCGCTCGCCGCCCCGGCCCAGTTCCCTGCCCCGGGCGCGGGCGCCGGCACGGCGACCTCGGCGTCGGGGGAGGTGAGGTCGGGGAGGGTGCGGAGGGCGGCGGACACGGCTCGGAACACTACCGCCGGCCCCCGCGGCGCGGCGGTAGTCTCACCGGCGTGCAGGCCTACCTCGACCTCGTCCGGCGGATCCTCGACGACGGCGTCGAGAAGGCGGACCGCACGGGCACCGGCACCCTGAGCGTCTTCGGCCACCAGATGCGCTTCGACCTCACCGCCGGCTTCCCGCTCGTCACCACGAAGAAGGTGCACACGCGGTCGGTGTTCGCCGAGCTGCTGTGGTTCCTGCGCGGCGACACCAACGTCCGTTGGCTGCAGGAGCGGGGCGTCAGCATCTGGGACGAGTGGGCGGACGCCGACGGTGAGCTGGGGCCGGTGTACGGCGCGCAGTGGCGCTCGTGGCCGACCCCGGACGGCGGGTCGATCGACCAGATCGCGAAGATCGTGGAGCAGATCCGCACCGATCCCGACTCGCGGCGGCACGTGGTCAGCGCCTGGAACGTCGCCCAGGTGGACGACATGGCGCTCATGCCCTGCCACACCGTGTTCCAGTTCTACGTCGCGCCGGCCCGCGACGGCGGCCGCGCCCGCCTGTCCTGCCAGCTCTACCAGCGCTCGGGCGACGTCTTCCTCGGGGTGCCGTTCAACATCGCGTCCTACGCACTGCTGACCCACATGGTCGCCCACGTCCTCGACCTGGAGGTCGGCGACTTCGTGCACACGCTCGGCGACGCGCACCTCTACCTCAACCACCTCGACCAGGCGCGCCTGCAGCTCACCCGCGAGCCGCGGCCGCTGCCCACCCTCTGGCTTGACCCGGCCGTGCGCGACCTCGACGCGTTCGACCTCGAGCACGTGGAGGTGCGGGGCTACGACCCGCACCCGGGGATCAAGGCGCCGATCGCGGTATGAGCCGCCGATGACCACCCCCGGCGGACTCACGGTCACCTGCGTCGCCGCCGTCGCGCGCAACGGCGTCATCGGCGACGGCCCCGACATCCCGTGGAAGGTGCCGGGGGAGCAGGCCGAGTTCAAGCGCCGCACCCTCGGCACGACCCTGCTGATGGGACGGGCGACGTACGCCTCGATCGGCCGCCCCCTGCCCGGCCGCACGACGGTCGTGCTCACCCGCGACCGGGCGTGGAGCCCGGGCCACGAGGCGGTGCGCGTCGCGCACGACCTCGACGAGGCCGTCCGTCTCGCCGACGAGATCGGAGCACCGGTCGTCGTGGCCGGGGGAGCCCAGGTGTACGCCGCCGCGCTCGCCGAGCCCGGTCTCGTCGACGCGCAGGCCCTCACCGAGATCCCGCTCGACCCGCCGGGCGACGTGCGCTACCCGACGCTCGACGACGCGACCTGGCCCGTCGTGGAGCGCGACGAGCACGAGGGATTCACCGTCGTCGTGCGGCGCCGCGGCTCGGGAGCGTCGTACGGCGCGGGGTAGTGCCGCATGACCTCCGGGGCACCAGCAGCGTGAGCAGGAGGTCGGCGTCGGCCGGACCCATCGGCCGGGACCGGAGGCGCGCGGTGGGGGCGGGCAGCACCCCGGCATGCTAGTGGCGCGTGTCGGACGTTCCTTCACGGTTGACGTGGTCGGGGTGCGTGCCTCGGTGCTACGGCGCCGCGCAGTCATACCGGGCGTCTTTCCAGCGGCGCCGGGGTGCCGAGGTGCGTGCCAGGGCCGCGTGAACCGTCGAGGAACTTTCGATACGCGACACTTGGTGCCATGGACCTCCGCATCTTCACCGAGCCGCAGCAGGGCGCGACCTACGACGACCTCCTCGCCGTCGCGCAGGAGACCGAGCGACTGGGCTTCGACGCGTTCTTCCGTTCCGACCACTACCTCACGATGGGCGGTGACGGGCTGCCCGGCCCGACCGACGCCTGGACGACCCTCGCGGGCCTCGCCCGTGACACGAGCACGATCCGCCTCGGCACGCTGATGACGTCCGCCACCTTCCGGCACCCGGGCGTGCTCGCCATTCAGGTGGCGCAGGTCGACCAGATGTCGGGCGGCCGGGTCGAGCTCGGGCTCGGTGCCGGGTGGTTCGAGGCCGAGCATGCGGCGTACGGCATCCCGTTCCCCGACACGCGCGAGCGCTTCGACCGCTACGCCGAGCAGCTCGCCGTCGTCACCGGCCTCTGGGCGACGCCGGTGGGGGAGACGTTCGCGTTCGCGGGCGAGCACTACACGATCACCGACTCGCCCGCCCTGCCGAAGCCGGCGCAGGCCAAGCCGCCGGTGCTGATCGGTGGCCGGGGCAAGAAGCGCACGCCGGAGCTAGCCGCCCGGTTCGCGGACGAGTTCAACCTGCCGTTCGTCTCGCTGGAGGAGACGCGCGACCAGTTCGCGCGCGTCGCGGCGGCCTGCGACGCGATCGAGCGCGACCCGGCCGAGCTCGTGTGGTCGAACGCCCTCGTCGTCTGCGTCGGATCCGACGAGGCGGAGATCGCGCGCCGCGCCGCGGCGATCGGTCGCGAGGTCGACGAGCTGCGGGAGACCGGACTCGCGGGCACGCCGGCCGAGGTGGTCGACAAGCTGGGGGAGTACGGCGCGGTCGGCGCCCAGCGCGCCTACCTCCAGGTGCTCGACCTCGGCGACCTCGACCACCTGCGGCTCATCGCCGCCGAGGTGCTCCCGCACGTGTGAACCGCTGCCACCAGGCCGGGCGCGTGGACCGACCGTCCGCGTGCCCGGCGCCGGGGTAGACCTCGTCGGTGCCGAGGTGGCTGTGGTGGCCGTCGTAGGGCCCGATCTTCGTCAGGATCGTCCCGCCGCGCAGCACGACCTGCAGGCCGTGCTCGGGCTCCCAGTCGCAGCTGGACTCGACATCGACGTACCAGCTGCCGTCGTGGCGCGACACGTGGATCTCGTCGCCGATCTCCACCTGCGACCAGACGTCCTCGGGACGATCGAGCGGTACGTCGACGCCCGCGTCGGCCTCGACGTCCCGGTAGTAGGCCCAGAGGAACGGCGTCATCGTCTCGCGGAAGCTCGCCGGCAGCGCGAGGAGCCGTCCGACGACCGCGGCGACCTCGTCGGGGTCGGCGTCGGGATCGTCGAGGACGATCGTGGCCGTCACGCCGAGCGCCGGCACCGTGAGGCGCTCGGTGCTGAACAGCCAGCCGAGGCTCTCGTCCAGTCGGAACGTGCCGATCCCGGGAATCTCCGTCATGGGTGGGACCGTCTCGCGGAGCGTGCGCGGCGAAACCTCGACGCCGGGTGCGTCATCGGCACGCGGGCAGCGATAGCCTGTCCCTCGTGACCACTGCTCCTCCCGCTGCGCCGTTCGGCCGCGTCCTGACCGCCATGGCGACCGCGTTCGCCGCCGACGGCTCGCTCGACCTCGCGGGCACGCAGAAGATCGCACGTCACCTCGTCGCCAACGGCCACGACGGCCTCGTCGTCTCCGGCACGACGGGCGAGTCGCCGACGACGACGCCGGGCGAGGACGGCGAGATCCTCGCCGCCGTCCGCGACGCCGTGGGCCCGGACATCGTGCTGGTCGCGGGCGTCGGCACCAACGACACGCGCACCTCCACGGAGCTCGCGCGGCAGGCGAACAAGAACGGTGCCGACGGCGTGCTGCTCGTGACGCCGTACTACAACAAGCCCGGCCAGAAGGGGATCCTCCACCACTTCCGGCAGGTCGCCGACGCGGCGGAGCTGCCGGTGATGCTCTACGACATCCCCGGTCGCACGGGTTCGCAGATCGCTCTGGAGTCCTACGAGGTGATGGCCTCGTGGGAGCCGATCGTCGCCGTGAAGGACGCCGTCGGCGACTTCGTGCGCGGCCTGCGGATCACCCAGCTCGGCTTCGCCGTCTACTCCGGTGACGACGCGCTCAACCTCGGCTGGCTCGCCCACGGCGCGAGCGGCTTCGTCTCGGTCTGCGGCCACGTCGCGGGCAACGAGCTGCGCGCCGTGCTCGACACCTTCCACGCCGGCGACCCCGCCGGCGCCCGTGAGATCTTCACGCGGCTGCTCCCCGCGTTCGACGCCGTGATGGGCGTCCCCAACTACGGAGCCACCACCGCCAAGGCAGCACTGCAGCTCCTCGGCGTCCTCGATAACCGGAACGTGCGCAGCCCGCTCGTTCCCCTCGACGACGAAGAGGTCGCCGCCCTGCGCGTCGGCCTCGAGAAGTCGGGGCTCATCCACTAGGAGTCCGCTTGTCGCATCCGCACCCCGAGCTGTCCGCACCGCCGGAGCTGCCGAAGGGGGGTCTGCGGGTCATCCCGCTGGGCGGCCTCGGCGAGGTCGGCCGGAACATGACGGTCTTCGAGCACGAGGGCCGTCTCCTCGTCGTCGACTGCGGCGTCCTCTTCCCCGAGGACCACCACCCCGGCGTCGACCTGATCCTCCCCGACTTCGCCGCCATCCGTGATCGCCTCGACGCCGTCGAGGCCCTCGTGCTGACCCACGGCCACGAGGACCACATCGGCGCGACGCCGTACCTGCTCCGCGAGCGTCCCGACATCCCGCTCGTCGGCTCGCAGCTGACCCTCGCCCTGCTCGAGGGCAAGCTGCGCGAGCACCGCCTGCGCAACCCCGTGCAGCACGTGGTGAAGGCCGGCGACGTCATCACGTTCGGCCCGTTCGAGCTCGAGCTCGTCGCCGTCAACCACTCGATCCCCGACGCGCTCGCCGTCGCCATCCGCACCAGCGCGGGCCTCGTGCTCCACACGGGCGACTTCAAGATGGACCAGCTGCCGCTGGACGGTCGCATCACCGACCTCGTCTCGTTCGCGCGCCTCGGCGAGGAGGGGGTCGACCTCTTCCTCACCGACTCGACCAACGCCGAGGTCCCCGGGTTCACCACCCACGAGAAGGACATCACGCCGGCGCTGGACCGCACGTTCTACGCGAGCAAGCAGCGCATCATCGTCGCCTGCTTCGCCTCCCACGTGCACCGGGTGCAGCAGGTGCTCGACATGGCCGTGAAGCACGGCCGGAAGGTCGCGTGGGTCGGGCGCTCGATGGTGCGCAACATGGGCATCGCCCGCGAGCTCGGCTACCTCGACGTGCCCCCGGGGCTCATCGTCGACGCGAAGCAGCTCACCGACCTGCCGCCCCACCAGCAGGTGCTCATCTCGACCGGTTCGCAGGGCGAGCCGCTGTCGGCGCTGAGCCGCATCGCGCAGCGCAGCCACAACTTCGTGCACCTCGAGGAGAACGACACCGTCATCCTCGCGAGCTCGCTGATCCCGGGCAACGAGAACGCGGTCTACCGGGTCATCAACGGTCTCTCGCGCCTCGGCGCGAACGTCGTGCACAAGGGCAACGCGATGGTGCACGTCTCGGGCCACGCGAGCGCCGGCGAGCTGCTCTACTGCTACAACATCGTCAAGCCGCGCAACGTGCTGCCGGTGCACGGCGAGGTGCGTCACCTGCGCGCGAACGGCGACCTCGCCCGGGCGACCGGCGTGCCGGCCGACCGCGTGCTGCTCGCCGAGGACGGCGTCGTGGTCGACCTGGTCGACGGCGTCGCCTCCATCACGGGCAAGGTCGAGTGCGGCTACGTGTTCGTCGACGGCTCGACCGTCGGCGGCGTCTCGGAGTCGTCCCTCAAGGACCGCCGGATCCTCGGCGAGGAGGGCTTCATCTCCGTCGTCGTGGTCGTCGACTCCGTCACCGGCAAGGTGCTGAGCGGCCCGGACATCCACGCCCGCGGTTTCGCGGAGGAGGACTCGGCCTTCGACACCGTGCGCGGCCCCCTCCTCAAGGCGGTCGAGAACGCGATCGCGGAGGGCACGATGGACAACTACCAGCTGCAGCAGGTGGTTCGCCGGGTCATCGGCCGGTGGGTCGGTGGCAAGCTGCGCCGTCGCCCGATGATCGTGCCGGTCGTCATCCAGGCCTGAACCGGCCCGATCCCACCCCGATCCCACCCGGTCGTGGGGGGGGGGGGGGGG
>DASWYU010000174.1:0-3671 GCA_036404795.1 Nocardioides sp.
CCGAGCGAGGTGCTCCAGGAGCAGCGGGCCGACGTGGTCGACCTCGCCGACGCGAACCTCGCGGCCGCCCACCCGGCCGGCACGGAGTTCGCCACGGAGGAGTTCGAGCAGCTGGAGGACTGGACGCTCAGCGAGGACCGCGTGACCGACCTCGTCGAGGCCTGGACCGCGTTCACCGGGCCCTACCTCACCGAGCTGACGTTCTACCCGTCGCACGTCTCGCTCACCGTGCCGACGCGCAGCGCCGGCGACGTGATGCTCGAGCGCTGGAGTTACGGCTACGACCACGCACCGACGACGGCCTCGTTGAGCAACGCGGAGGCGACCCGCGACACCGTGCCCGGGTTCTCGGTGGCGGAGCTCGACGTCCCCCGCCTCTTCGACAACGTCGAGCGGGCGCTCGCCGAGCTCGGGGTCGAGGAGGCGGTGGTCTCCACCATCGGCGTCCGGACCAGCATCATGTCGGAGCTGCCGGAGGTCTCGATCTACGTCCACAACAGGCTCGGCGACACCGCCCGGCTCACCACGACCCTCGCGGGCCACGTGCTGGCCGAGTACCCCTTCGACCCGGACCGTTGAGCCTCCGCCACACCCCCACCACTACTGTGACGGCGTGACCGCGCCGCACCCCGACGACGCCACGTCGGCGTGGTCCCGGCGGCGCACCCACCACTGGCAGGACTGGTCGCTCGACGCGCTCCTCGCGGCCCGGGAGGGCTCGGGCGCGACCGTGAGCCTCGTCGTACCGGCCCGCAACGAGGCCGCCACCGTCGGCGACGTGGTCACCCGGGTGCGGGAGCGGCTGGTGGAGACCGCCCGCCTGCTCGACGAGATCGTCGTCATCGACTCCGACTCCACCGACGCCACCGCGCAGGTCGCGGCCGACGCGGGCGCCGTGGTGCACCGCGCGGCCGACATCCGTCCCGACCTCGGCTGGGCGCCCGGCAAGGGCGAGGCGATGTGGAAGTCGCTCTTCGTGACCCGCGGCGACGTGCTCGTGTTCATGGACGCCGACCTCCGCGAGTGGGACACCCACTTCGTGCCGGGGCTCCTCGGGCCGCTGCTGAGCGACCCGTCGGTCGCGCTGGTGAAGGGGTTCTACGAGCGGCCGCTGGACGTGGAGGGCGGGGGTCCGTACGACGGGGGTCGGGTCACCGAGCTCGTCGCCCGACCGCTGCTCGCGCTCGCGTTCCCGGAGCTCGCCGGCCTGGTGCAACCGCTGGCCGGCGAGTGGGCGGTGCGCCGCGAGCTGTTCGCGTCGCTGCAGGTGCCGACGGGGTACGCCGTGGAGCTGGCCGCGCTCGTCGACACCCTCCGCGACCGGGGGGCCGACGCGATCGCGCAGGTCGACCTCGGCCGCCGGTCCCACCGTCACCAGGCCCTCGCCGACCTGGGCGCCATGGCGACGCAGATCCTGGCGTCGGTCGCGCGCCGTACGGGCGAGGTCGCCGGCGTCGACACCGTCCCGCTGCGCCAGTTCGTCCGCACCGACGCGGGGGCCGTGCCCCACGTGCGCGACGTGACGGTGGGCGAGCGTCCGCCGCAGCGCACGGTCGCGCCGGCCGCCACCCGCGAGGAGCACACCGCATGACGCTGCGCCTGGGCCGGCACGCGTTCGCCGACGACGCGACGCTGATGATGGCGATCGTCAACCGCACGCCCGACTCGTTCTACGACAAGGGCGCCACGTGGGCGGAGGACAAGGCCTTCGACCGCGTCGCGCAGGTCGTCGACGAGGGCGCCGAGATCGTGGACATCGGCGGCATCAAGGCGGCACCGGGCGCCGAGATCGACGAGGCGGAGGAGCGGCGCCGCGTCGTGTCGTTCGTGGCGCGGGTGCGGTCGGCGTACCCCGACCTCGTCATCTCCGTCGACACCTGGCGGGCGTCGGTCGGCCGAGCGGTCTGCGCCGAGGGCGCCGACGTGCTCAACGACGCGTGGGGCGGCGCGGACCCGGGGCTCGTGGACGCCGCGGCGGAGTTCGGCGCCGCGATCATCTGCACCCACACCGGCGGCGTCACGCCGCGCACGCGACCGCACCGGCTGGCGTACGACGACGTGGTCGCCGCCGCGATCGCCGACACGACGGCGTACGCCGAGCGCGCCCTGGCCGCCGGCGTCGCGCGCGAGTCGATCGTCATCGACCCGGCCCACGACTTCGGCAAGAACACCTTCCACTCGCTCGAGGTGACGCGCCGGCTCGGCGAGATGGTGGCGACCGGCTGGCCGGTGCTGGTCAGCCTGTCCAACAAGGACTTCGTGGGCGAGACCCTCGACCGCCCCGTCGGGGAGCGGCTGCTCGGCACGCTGGCCGCCACGGCGATCTGCGCGCAGGCCGGTGCGCGGATCTACCGTGTCCACCAGGTGCCGGAGACCCGCCAGGTCGTCGACATGGCGTGGACCATCGCCGGCCGGCGCCCCCCGGCGCGGGCGATCCGCGGCCTGGCCTGAGGGCGCCGCTGCCCCCCACCGTCGGTGGGTCTGGATAGATTCCCACCATGACGTCGCGCACGCCGCTGAGCACCCTCCTGCCCCGACGGGGCCGTCCCGTCGTCGCCCTGGTCGCCCTGGTCGGCCTCGTGGGTCTGCCGCTGCTGGCGGCGGCGCTCGTCGACCTCGACGGCGCGTGGGTGATCGGCCTCGGCATCGGCGTCGTCCTCACCGTGCAGGCGGTCGTGCTGGGGGCGCTGCACGGCGTCGTCGGCCGGATCACCGCGAGCGACCGGCAGGTGAGGGCCGGCACCGACACCGTCGTGACCCTGCTGAAGGCGCGCACCGACGGGCTCCGCGAGGCCGTCGAGAAGAACGCGATCCGCACGACCGACCTCGTGCGGGGTGCGGTCGCCGACTCCTCGAAGGCCGACCAGGCGGAGCTCCACCGCGCCCGGGCGGCCACGCTCGAGGAGGTGCAGAAGATGCTGACCGCGGAGAACGTCGGCACGACGCGCCAGACCCAGGCGCTGCTGCAGCTGTTCGACGCCGTGCGCATCGAGCGCCCGCTGCCCGGTCTCAGCGGCTTCGCGGCGTCGCCCGACCTGCTGCTCTACCTCGTCGACCTCCTCCGCACCCGGCGCCCGTCCGTGGTGCTCGAGTTCGGGTCGGGCTCCTCGACGCTGCTCATGGGCCTCGTCGTGAAGCAGTACGGGCTGCCCACCCGCATCGTCTCCGTCGACCACGACGCCTACTACGGCGGCCTGACGCGCCGGACGCTCGAGGACGCGGGCGTCGCCGACGTCGCCGAGGTGCGGATCGCCCCGCTCGTCGGCTCGCCGGTGGAGGGCCACGAGCCGCAGTGGTACGACGAGGCCGCCATCGGCGACCTGCCCCCGGTCGACGTCATGATCGTGGACGGCCCGCCCGGCTCCGGCGGCCCCGAGGCCCGCTACCCCGCGTTCCCCGTGATGCGCGACCGCCTCGCCCCCGGCGCCCTCGTGCTCATGGACGACTACGACCGCTCCGACGAGCGCATCACCGGCGAGCGCTGGGCCGAGTCGTTCCCGGGCGCCACCATCGAGCGCGTGGACCTCTACAAGGGGCTCGGCGTCCTGCGGATGCCCTGACCCGCTGTCCCTCAGGCGGCCATCTCGAGCAGCACGGCGAGGTCGAGCAGCGCCCGCGGGTCGAGCTCGTCGGCATCGGCGACCGCGCGCAGCACGGCGGCCCACCGCAGC
>DASWYU010000175.1:0-15196 GCA_036404795.1 Nocardioides sp.
CGACGACGGCGAGCCCGCCGGCACGGCCGGAGCGCCGATGCTGGAGGTGCTGCGCGGCGCCGGGGTGAGCGACGTCGTCGTCGTGGTGACGCGGTGGTTCGGCGGCGGGCTGCTCGGCGCGGGCGGGCTGGTGCGGGCCTACGGCGACGCCACGCGCGCCGGTCTCGACGCGGTGGGGGTGCGGGAGCGCGAGCGCGTGGCGCTGCTGCGCCTCGAGGTCGCGCACGCCGACGCCGGACGCGTCGAGAGCGAGCTCCGGGCGCGGGGGACCACGGTGCTGGGCGCCGACTACGGCGCGACGGTCGTGCTGCGGCTGGCGGTCCCGCCGGCGGGGGTCGCCGACCTGGCGGCGACCGTGGCGGCCCTGACGGGCGGTAAGGCGCACCCCGAGCCCACCGGCGAGACCTGGGCCGACGTCTGAGGGGTCAGCCGGCTTCGTCGACGTCGCCGTCGATGTACACCCACCGACCGGCGCGGCGCGCGAACCGGCTGCGCTCGTGGAGCGCCCCGACGGAGCCGTCGGCCGCGGTCCAGCGGGCCGTGAACTCGACCACGCCCGTGGCGTCGTCGGGTCCGCCGTCCGCGGTGGCATGCACCTCCAACCCGGTCCAGGCCAGGCCGTCCGCGGGATCGGTGTCGTCGGGTCGCGTGCGGGGGTGCCAGGTGCGGAACAGGTGGTCCGCCCCGGTGCGTCCGCCCACGGCGTGCGCGGCGTAGCGCGACCGCATCAGCTCCTCGGCCGTGACCGCGAGGGCGGCTCCGCGGTGGAGGCGGCCGCAGCACGCGTCGTACGGCGCGGGGAGACCGCAGGGGCAGGGGCGCTCGAGCTGCACCCGCCGACCGTAGCCCGCGCCTCGGGCCCCGTGGCGACCGTCACCCGTTTCGGGTGGCCCCGAGCGGGTGCGGGGGAATAAGGTTGCGCTCGGCAACGGTTGTGGTTCGCAACCAACTGGGTGGGCATCGAGAGGCAGGCGGAACAGGCGTGGCAGGGCAGCAGCAGGAGTCGGTCCGGACGCTCCGGGGGCACTGGGCGGTGACGTTCGCGGTGCTCACCGTGGCGGTCTCCTCCTTCACGCTGCTGCAGTCGATGGTGGTGCCCGTGCTCGGCCTCATCGCCGTCGAGATGGACACCGACATGTCCACCGCGACGTGGGTGCTCACGGCCTACCTGCTGTCGGCCTCGATCTTCACCCCGCTGCTGGGCCGCGTCGGTGACGTCGTCGGCAAGCAGAAGATGCTCGTCGTGACGATGCTGGCGCTCGCGGTCGGCTCCCTCGTCGCCGCGCTGGCCCCCAACATCTGGGTCCTCGTGCTGGCCCGCGTCCTCCAGGGCGCGGGCGGCGGGGTGCTGCCGCTCTCCTTCGGGATCATCCGCGACGAGTTCCCCGCCCGGCACCGGGCCACGGCGCTCAGCGTCATCGCCGCCCTCGGGTCGGTCGGGTTCGCCGTGGGCATCGTCGTGGCCGGTCCGATCGTGGAGGGCATGAGCTACCACTGGCTCTTCTGGTTCCCCATGATCATCACGGCCCTGGCCGCCCTCGCCACCGCGCTCTTCGTGCCGGAGTCGCCGGTCGCCGAGCGCACCCGCCTGCCCCTGATGCCCGCAGTGCTCCTCGCCGGCTGGCTCGTCGCGCTGCTCCTCGGCATCAGCCGGGGCAACGAGTGGGGCTGGGGCTCGCCGCTCGTCCTCGGCCTGCTCGTCGGCGCGGTCGTGCTGGCCGCCGGGTGGATCGCGGTCGAGAACCGCGTTCGCGTGCCGATGATCGACATGCAGATGATGCGGCGTCGCGGCGTGTGGACGACCAACCTCGTCGGCGGGTTCGTCGGCTTCGGCATGTTCTCCAGCTTCGGCTTCCTGCCGCAGTTCCTGCAGACGCCCGAGGCGTCGGGGTACGGGTTCGGCGCCACCATCGCCGAGTCGGGCCAGATCCTGCTGCCGTCGGCGATCGCGAGCTTCGTCGTCGGCTTCGTCACCGCGCCGATCGTCAAGCGCCTGGGCGCCCGCACGGTGATCGTGACCGGCACGCTGCTGACCGGCGCCGCCTTCGCGTCGATCGCGATCTGGCACGACGCGGTCTGGCAGATCGTCGCCGCCACGACCCTCCAGGGCTTCGGCAACGGCATGGTGTTCGGCTCCCTCGCCGGCGTCGTGATCGCCTCGGTCCCGGCGTCGCAGACCGGCGTCGCGTCCGGCATGAACGCCAACATCCGCACCATCGGCGGCTCGATCGGGTCGGCCGTGATGGCCGGTGTCGTCACCGCCCACGTGGGCTTGGGCGGCCTGCCGGCGGAGAGCGGCTACGTGGTCGGCTTCGCGCTCATCGCCGGTGGCATGGTGCTCGCCGCGATCGCCGCCTGCGCGATCCCGGAGACCCGCGGCCCCGTCGAGCCGAAGCCGCGGGTGGCGGTCGCGCCGCGACGTACCGCCGCTCCCGCCCGGGTGCTTGCACCCGGGACTAGCGTGTGAGCGTGACCCCACCGACCACCCCTGCGCCCGCCGTCGCGACCCTCGGAGAGCTGCGGGCGACCGGCTACGCGCCGCGCACGGTCAAGGCCGAGATCCGCGCGAACCTGCTGGCGCTCCTGGGCGCGGGGGAGAACCCCTGGCCCGGTCTCCACGGCCTCGACGACACGGTCCTGCCGCAGCTCGAGCGGGCCCTCATCGCCGGCCACGACGTCGTGCTCCTCGGCGAGCGCGGGCAGGGCAAGACGCGCCTGCTGCGCACGCTCGTCGGGCTCCTCGACGAGTGGATCCCGGTGATCGCGGGCTCCGAGCTGGGCGAGGACCCGCTCGCGCCCGTCACCGCGGCGTCCGCGCGACTCGTCGCGACCCACGGTGACGCGCTGCCGGTGGCGTGGGTGCACCGGAGCGAGCGGTACGCCGAGAAGCTCGCCACCCCCGACACCTCGGTCGCCGACCTGATCGGCGACGTCGACCCGATGAAGGTCGCGGAGGGCCGCCTCCTCGGTGACCCCGAGACCATCCACTTCGGGCTGATCCCGCGCAGCCACCGCGGCATCGTCGCGATCAACGAGCTCCCCGACCTCGCCGAGCGCATCCAGGTCGCGATGCTCAACGTGATGGAGGAGCGGGACGTCCAGATCCGCGGCTACGTCGTACGTCTCGACCTCGACGTGCTCGTCGTCGCGTCCGCGAACCCGGAGGACTACACGAACCGCGGCCGCATCATCACGCCGCTCAAGGACCGCTTCGGCGCGGAGATCCGCACGCACTACCCGACCGAGCTCGACGACGAGATCGCCGTCGTGCGCCAGGAGGCCGAGCTGGTCGCCGCGGTGCCCGACTACCTGCTCGAGGTGCTCGCCCGCTTCACGCGCGCCCTGCGCGAGTCGTCGTCGGTCGACCAGCGGTCGGGCGTGTCGGCGCGCTTCGCGATCGCCGGCGCGGAGACCATCGCTGCCGCCGCCCTCCACCGGGCCACCCGGCAGGGCGAGCCCGAGGCGGTCGCCCGGGTCGTCGACCTCGAGACCGCCGTCGACGTGCTGGGCGGGAAGATCGAGTTCGAGTCGGGCGAGGAGGGCCGCGAGCGCTCCGTGCTGGAGCACCTGCTGCGCACCTCGACCGCCGAGACCGTGCGCCGCCACCTCCGCGGCCTCGACCTGGCGCCGCTCGTCGCGGCGCTGGAGGAGGGCGGGTCGGTGACGACCGGTGAGCAGGTGAGCGCCGCCGAGCTGCTCGACGGCCTGCCGCCGCTGCCGCCCGACCAGGGCGGCGAGGGCGACCTCTACGACGCGGTCGCCGTCCGCCTCGGCGCCACGACCCCCGGCACGCGCGCCGCGGCCGTGGAGCTCGCGCTCGAGGGCCTCTTCCTCGCCCGCAAGGTCGGCAAGGACACCGCGACCGGGCTCACGACGTACGGCATCGACTGATGTCCCGCGGATCCCGGTACCAGCGCTACGAGGGCGGGGATCCGCTGGCCCCGCCCGTCGACCTCGCCGCGGCGCTGGACGCGATCGGCGAGGACGTGATGGCGGGCTACTCGCCGGAGCGCGCGATGCGGGAGTACCTGCGGCGCGGCGACACCGACCGCCGTGGGCTCGACGACCTGGCGCGACGGATCGCGGAGCGCCGTCGCGACCTGCTGAGTCGCCACGACCTCGACGGGACGCTGCGCGAGGTGGCCGAGCTCCTCGAGAAGGCGGTGCTGGCCGAGCGGGGCCAGCTGGCGCGCGACGTCGACATGGACGACGGCGATCGGGCGCTGCGGCAGCTGCAGCTCGACGGGCTGCCTGCCTCGCCGGCGGCCGCGGTGAGCGAGCTCGCGTCCTACGACTGGGCGTCGGCCGAGGCGCGGGAGACGTTCGAGCAGATCAAGGACCTGCTCGGCCGGGAGCTCCTCGACCAGCGCTTCGCCGGCATGAAGCAGGCGATGGAGGGCGCGACCGAGGAGGACCGGGCGGCCATCGCGGAGATGCTGGCCGACCTCAACGGGCTGCTCGAGAAGCACGCCCGCGGCGAGGACACGCCCGAGGACTTCGCGGACTTCATGGCGAAGCACGGGGAGCACTTCCCCGAGGCGCCGCAGACGGTCGAGGAGCTGATCGACGCGATGGCGCAGCGCGCGGCCGCCGCGCAGCGGATGCTCAACTCGATGAGCCCCGATCAGCGGGCCGAGCTGATGCAGCTCGCGCAGCAGGCGTTCGGGTCTCCGGCGCTCATGGAGCAGCTGGCCCGGCTCGACGGCAACCTGCAGGGGCTCCGCCCGGGCGAGGACTGGGCGGGCTCGGAGCAGTTCGGCAACGGGGAGGGCCTCGGGCTGGGGGACGGCACCGGGGTGCTCCAGGACGTCGCCGAGCTCGACGCGCTCGCCGAGCAGCTGCAGCAGTCCTACAACGGGGCGCGCCTCGACGACGTCGACCTCGACGCGCTCGCGCGCCAGCTCGGTGACGAGGCCGCCGTGGACGCCCGCACGCTGGCGGAGATCGAGAAGGCGCTGCGCTCCTCGGGCTACCTCCAGCGCGGCTCGGACGGCCAGCTGCGGCTCTCGCCCAAGGCGATGCGCCAGCTGGGTCGCGCGCTGCTGCGCGACGCCGCCCAACGGCTCTCGGGCCGCCAGGGCGCCCGGGAGCTGCAGGCCGGGGGCGGGTCGGCCGACGCGACGGGCGGCACGCGGGAGTGGGCCTTCGGGGACACGGAGCCGTGGGACCTGCCGCGCACGGTCCTCAACGCCGTACGGCGCGAGGTCGCCTCGGGCGGCCGGGCTCCGGGCACGCGGGGCGTGCGTCTCGAGATCGGCGACGTCGAGGTGGTCGAGTCGGAGCAGCGCACGCAGGCCGCGGTCGCGCTGCTCGTCGACACCTCGTTCTCGATGGCGATGGACGGCCGCTGGGTGCCGATGAAGCGCACGGCCCTCGCGCTGCACCAGCTGATCTCGACGCGGTTCCGCGGCGACCGGCTCGAGCTCGTCGGCTTCGGGCGGCACGCCGAGACGCTGGCGATCGAGGAGCTGACCGCCCTCGACGCCATCTGGCAGAAGGGCACCAACCTCCACCACGGCCTGCTGCTCGCCCAGCGGCACTTCCGTCGCCACCCCGGGATGCAACCGGTGCTCCTCGTCGTGACCGACGGTGAGCCGACCGCCCACCTCGAGAGCAGCGGCGACGTGTGGTTCGAGTACCCGCCGCACCCGGTCACCCTCGCCCGCACCGTCAGCGAGCTCGACAACACGGTGCGGATGGGCGCCCAGACGACCTTCTTCCGGCTGGGGGAGGACCCCGGCCTCGGCCGGTTCCTCGACGCCCTCGCGAAGCGGGCCGGCGGCCGGGTGATCGCGCCCGAGCTGGACGACCTCGGTGCCGCGGTGGTCGGGTCCTACCTCGGTGACCGGGCGTCGCGCTCGCCGTACGGCGGCTCGGGGGGCTCGGGCGGCACCGGCGGCGGGCTCTTCGGCCGCTGGGGCGGCCGCGGGGACTGGGTCGGCTAGAGGCCAACGACCCGGCGGGTGAGGGACGCCAGCACGTCGGCGAGCTCCTCGATCCCGTCGAGCACCCGCGGGCCGGGCCGCGCCCAGTGCGCGTCGGGGTCGACGGCGTGCACGAGCACGCCGTCGGGCAGCAGGCCGGCCGCGAAGAGTGCGTCCGCCTGGGCCTGCGCCCCCGCGCGGTCGAAGCCGCACGGTGCCACGACCACCACGTCGGGGCGGGCCGCGTGCACGTCCTCCCAGTGCACCCGCACGGACTTCTGCCCGGGGCTGCCGAGCACGCAGTCGCCGCCGGCGAGGTCGACCATCTCGGGGATCCAGTGGCCGGGGGCGTACGGCGGGTCCGTCCACTCGAGCACCACCACGCGGGGCCGCGGAGCGGCGGGACGCACGGCGACCGCCGCCGCCACAGCGGCCAGTCGGGTGCGGGCTCCCGCGACGAGCGCCGCCGCCTCGCTCTCCCGACCGACCGCGGCGCCGATCGCCGTGACGCTCGCCAGCACCTCGTCGAGGGTGTGCGGGTCGCAGGTGAGCACCGCGGCGTCGCAGCCCAGGTGGGCGAGCGCGTCGTCGACGACCGTCACGTCCACCGCGCAGACCGCGCAGAGGTCCTGCGTGACGACGAGGTCCGCGTCGAGATCGGCCAGGGCCCCTGCATCGAGCCGGTAGAGGTCCTCGCCGCGGGCGACGGCGGCCGCGACGTACGCGTCGATCTCCGCCGGGGCGAGACCCTCCGGCATCGCCGACGTCGACACGATCCGGCGCTCGCGCGCCTCGGCCGGGTGGTCGCACTCGAAGGTCACCCCGACGACGTCGTCACCCGCGCCGAGGGCGAAGAGGATCTCGGTGGTCGAGGGCAGCAGGGAGACGACGCGCACGGGGCCGACGGTAGCCTCGCGGCATGGTCGATCCCCACCTCTGGCTCGAGGACGTCACCGGCGACGAGGCACTCGAGTGGGTGGGGAAGCGCAACGCCGAGGCGGAGGCCGCGATCGCCGGCTCCGACGGCTTCGCCGCGACCGAGCGGGCCGTGCTCGAGGTGCTCGACGCGACCGACCGGATCCCGCTCGTCGGCAAGGCGGGCGACTGGGTCTACAACTTCTGGCGCGACGCCGCGAACGAGCGCGGGATCTGGCGGCGGACGTCGATGGAGTCCTACCGGAGCGACGCCCCCGACTGGGACGTGCTGCTCGACCTCGACGCCCTCAGCGCCGCCGAGGACACCCTCTGGGTCTGGCACGGTGCGCAGGTGCTGCGCACCGGACCGCTGGCCCACCGCCGTGCGCTCGTCTCCCTGTCGCCCGGTGGCTCGGACGCCGACCTCACCCGCGAGTTCGACCTCGGCACGCGCACGTTCGTGGCGCCCGAGGACGGCGGCTTCGTGCGTCCGGAGGGCAAGGGTGGCATGACCTGGGTCGACGAGGACACCGCCCTCGTCGCGACCGACACGGGGGCCGACTCGCTGACCACGTCGGGCTACGCCCGGATCGCGCGCCGCTGGCGTCGGGGCGCGCCGCTGGCCGAGGCCGAGGTGCTCTTCGAGGCGGCGGTCGCGGACCTGGCCGTGGGGGTCGGGTACGACGCCACGCCCGGTCACGAGCGCGGCTACGTCTTCCGGATGATCGGTTTCTACACGTCCGAGACCCACCTGCTCGACGACGCTCGCACGGGCACCGGGCTGCGTCGGATCGCGGTGCCCGACTCCGCGGAGCCCGCGGTCTGGCGCGACCACCTCCTGGTCCACCTGCGCGACGACTGGACGCCGGGACCGGACGGGAGTGCGACGTACCCCTCCGGTTCGCTCCTCGTGACCGACCTCGCGGCGTACGACGCGGGCGAGCCCCGCTTCACCCCGCTGTTCACGCCCACGGCGTCCACGTCGCTCGCCGGCTGGACCCGCACCCGCCACCGCGTCGTGCTCGTGACGCTCGAGGACGTCGTGCAGCGCGTCGAGGTGCTGACGCCGCCCCCGGCGGAGCGGCCCGACGGCGACTGGGAGCGGCACCCGCTCACCGGGCTGCCGCCCTACGCGACCGTCGGCGTGCGGGCCGTCGACGCGACCGACGACGGCCCCGACGGCGACCTCGCCTGGCTGGACGTGTCGGGCTACCTGACCTCGCCCAGCCTCGCGCTCGTCGACCTCCACGCCGCGGGCGCGCCCGGCGAGCCGACGGTGCTCAAGGCCAGCCCCGCGCGGTTCGACGCGTCGACCCACGAGGTGACGCAGCGGTTCGCGATCTCCGACGACGGCACCCAGGTGCCCTACTTCGTCGTCGCCCCGCGCGGTCAGGTCGGGCCGGTGCCGACGCTGCTCTACGGCTACGGCGGCTTCGAGATCTCGCTGACCCCGTCGTACTCCGGCAGCATCGGCCGCGCCTGGCTGAGCCGCGGGAACGCCTACGTCGTGGCGAACATCCGCGGGGGCGGGGAGTACGGGCCCGCGTGGCACCAGGCGGCACTCCGCGAGAAGCGGCACCGTGCCTACGAGGACTTCGCGGCGGTGGCGCGCGCGCTCGTCACCGACGGCACCACCACGGTCGCGCAGCTCGGGATCATGGGCGGCTCCAACGGCGGCCTCCTCGTCGGCAACATGCTGGTGCGCTACCCCGAGCTGCTCGGCGCCGTCGTGTGCACCGTGCCGCTGCTCGACATGCTGCGCTACCCGCAGCTGCTGGCCGGGGCGTCGTGGGTGGCGGAGTACGGCGACCCCGACGATCCCGCCGACCGGCCGTTCGTCGAGGAGATCTCGGCCTACCACCGCGTCGCCGAGGACGTGACCTACCCGCCGGTGCTGCTGACGACGTCGACGCGGGACGACCGGGTCCACCCCGGGCACGCCCGCAAGATGGCCGCGCGGCTCCGGGAGGTCGGTGCCGACGTCACCTACTGGGAGAACGTCGAGGGCGGTCACGGAGGCGCGTCCACCAACGCCCAGGCGGCGCACAAGGCCGCGCTCGAGTGGACGTTCCTGGCGGAGCGGCTCGAGCGCTGAGGACTCTCAGACCAGCTCGCGCAGCTCGGTGAGGCTGCGGGTGGTGGCGGTGCGCCACTCGTCGAGCTCGTCGTCGCCGGCCTCGGCCCACAGGTCGTAGACCTCGGACGACTCCTCCGACAGCGCCCGCTCGCCCTGCCGCACCAGCCACCGCAGGCGGTCGGGGGTCAGCGCGGAGGTGAACTCGGCCAGGTCGAGGTCGGCGACCTCCTCGGCGGGGTCGCGGGCCTCCAGCGCGATGAGGGCGAGCTCGATGAGCGCGCCGGCGAACTCGCCGCCGTCGGTCGTGAGGTGGCCGTCGTCGAACGCCCACTCGACCGCGTCGAAGGAGAACGTGCCGTCCTCGATCTCGCCGAGCAGGTCGGCCGCCCCGTCGTTGTCGAAGGGGCCGGTTCCCCAGGTGCCCATGGGTCGAACTCTGGCACAGGCGGACGGGTGGCCGGAAGTCCGCCCAGGTCAGTGGGGTGCGGGCGCGTCGGGCGCGTCGGGGGCGTCGGGTGGCGCGAAGCCCGGCAGCGTCTCGACGAGGATCGCGCGGAACGGTGCGGTGGCGCCGAGCTGGCTGAGCACGCCGACGCCGGCGAGCCAGGTGCGGTGGATGAGCAGGTACGACGGCGGCAGGTTCAGGCGCATCCCGACGGCGGCGACGGGATCGCGGGGGTCGCTGAGCCGCTCGTACTGCTCCCGCATCCACTCCCGGGTGAAGCGGAACTCCTCGACGAGCGTCGGCTCGACGAACGGGCCGAAGAACGTCATCAGCAGCTCGGGGTCGACGCGCATGCGGTCCCGGATGAAGCCCTCGGCCCGCAGTCCCGCCTCGAGCCCGTCGCGGTCGGCCTGCCCGGCGATCCGGAGCAGGCGCCCCATCGCCTCCGGCAGCCCGCCCTCGGGCAGCCGGGCGACCGCACCGAAGTCGAGCACGCCGAGGCGCCCGGGTTCCCCGTCCGGTCCGGGCACGGTGCGGAAGTTCCCGGGGTGCGGGTCGGCGTGCAGCATCCCGGTGCGGCGGGTGCCCTCGAAGAGGAACCGCACGAGCAGCTGGCCGTAGTGGTCGCGCTCCTCCGGCGTCCCCGAGGCGATCACGCCCGCGAGCGACCCCGTGCTCTCGAGCCACTCCGTGACGAGCACCTTCTCGGTGCCGGCGACCACGTCGGGCACGAGGAAGCGGTCGTCGTCGACGTACGCCGCGGCGAAGGCCCGCTGCGCCTCGGCCTCGAGCCGGTAGTCGAGCTCCTCGGCCATCCGCTCCTGCAGCTCGCCCACGAGCGCGCGCACGTCGATCCCGGGGAGCAGCGGCGCCAGGGTGCGCGCCAGGCGGCCGAGCTGACGGAGGTCGGAGGCGATCGCCTCACCGGCGCCCGGGTACTGCACCTTCACCGCGACGTCGCGCTCCGTGGCGGGGTCCTCCGGATCGTCGCGCCACCGGCCGCGGTGCACCTGCCCGATGGAGGCGGCCGCGGTCGGGCCGCCGTCGAAGCTGACGAGGTGCTCGCGCCACGCGATGCCCGCTCCGCCGAGCTCCGCGTCGAGCACGCGTCGTACCTCGGCCGTCGGCATCGGGGGAGCGGCGTCCTGCAGGCGGGTGAGCTCCGCGCGGTAGCCCGCCATGGCCTCGTCGGGCAGTGCGGCCTCCAGGACGGACAGCATCTGCCCGAACTTCATCGCTCCGCCCTTGAGCTGTCCCAGAGTGCGGAACACCTGCTCGGCCGTGCGCTGCTGGATCTCGGCGGTGACCTGGTCGGCGGTGCGGCCGCCGAGCCGTTTGCCGAGGCCCACCGCGCTGCGACCCGCATAACCCAGCGGCAGCGCGGCGAGCCTCACCGTGCGGGCGGCCGTGCGTCGGGGCAGGCCTCGGGGATCTCGCGGCGTCTCCTCCACCCCTCCATGGTGGACCACGACCCCGAACGGGTGGTGGGAGGCGCCGTACGTCGGCGTGCAACACGTCGGGAATCACCCGTAACCCGCCTGTTGCACCTACCGTTGGCTCCGATGCACGCGTCACGAGAGGGGAACAGACGATGAGGATGTGGGGGATCACCCGACCTCGCGTCCCCGACGCCTTCACGCTCGGCAACGCCTCCTGCGGGGCGATCTCGCTGCTCGTGCTGATCGGCGCGGGCTACGCGGAGGACGTCTGGGCGGGTCTGTCCACGCTCCAGCTCGTCTCGCTGCTGCTCGTGCTCGGCACGGTGTTCGACAGCCTCGACGGCGCGACCGCCCGGAAGTTCGGCGGCTCGTCGCTGGGCTCCCAGCTCGACTCCCTGAGCGACGGCATCACGTTCGGCCTGGTGCCGGCCGCCCTGCTCGCCACCATCGCGCTGAGCGGCGGGGCGAGCGGCGGGGCGACCGCCGTCGCCGTGGCCGGCTTCCTCGTCTACCTCGCCGGGGCGCTGCTCCGGCTCGCGGACTTCTGCGCCGTGCGCAACGAGGACACCGACTTCGTGGGGCTCCCGTCGCCCTTGGCCGCCCTGCTGGTGGTGTCCGCGGCGTACACGACCGTCGACGCGCTGCTGCTCGGGCTCGTCCTCCTCGCGGTCGGCTGCCTCATGGTGTCGCGCCTCCGCTTCCCCCACCAGGGGCGCGACATGCTCCCGCTCGCCGTCGGTGGCTGGGTCCTCGCCGCGCTCGCCGCGCTCGGCGTCGTGCAGCCCACGCTCGTCGTCGCGGCCACCTGGGTGCTCGTGCTCGTCGTGCTGCCCGTGCTCGCCGCCCGCTCGCGCGGCCGGGCCGACGGGGACGACGAGGACATCGACGCCGACCGCGACGCGCGTCGTCGGCTGCGGCTCCGGCTGGCCCAGCAGCACCGCTGAGGTCGTCGCCTGGGAGACTGGGCGGCATGGCTCTCGTACCCGCGCGCGGCACACCCTGGTGGATCAGCCTCTTCTGGCTGCCGCCGCTCGTCCTGCGGCGCCTGCCGCGGCTGCTCACCCTCGCGCTCGCCGCGGGCGCGACCGCCTTCTTCCGCGACCCCGAGCGCGCTCCCGACGGCGAGGGTCTGCTCGCCCCCGCCGACGGCCTGGTCCGCCAGGTCGAGCTGCGCGACGGCCGCTGGTTCGTGTCGGTCTACCTGGCGCTCTACAACGTGCACGTCACGCGCATGCCGTGCGAGGCGAAGGTGGTCACGCAGACCCACGTCGAGGGTCCCCACAAGCTCGCGTTCGCCGACGACGCCCACGTCAACGAGCGCATGGAGTGGACGCTCGAGACCCCGCACGGCGAGCTCGGCATGGTGCAGTTCTCGGGCGCGGCCGCGCGCCGGATCGTCCCCTACGTGGGCGAGGGCGCCTGGGTGGACCGCGGCGAGCGGATCGGCCTCATACGGTTCGGGTCGCGGGTCGACCTGCTGCTGCCCGAGGGCGTCGAGCCCGCGGTGGCGGAGGGCATCCGCGTGCGCGCCGGCGAGACCGTCATCGCGCGCTGACCCGCCGCGCGCCCGCGCGCGTCACCAGGTGATGCTACGGCAGTCGCGCTGGTCCAGCCCGAGCTCGACCCACGGCAGGGCCACGACGTCGGGCCGGGTGCCGGCGTAGACCTCGCCGATCTCGTCGGCGTCACCGCCCTCGACGGCGGCGAGCCGCATGGCCTGGGCGTCGGCGCGGTCCTCGAGCGCGCCCAGGAGCGTGTCCCACGCGTCGGCGTCGGGCACGTCGTCCGTCGGCACGGTCTCGAGGTCGGCGAGCACGTTCAGCGAGATCTCCTCCGCTGAGCGCAGGTCCTCGACCCGGCGCCGGTCCACCACGTCGGCGCAGACCCCGGCCGCCGCGACGTGGAAGGTGCGGCCCTCCTCCGGGGCGCCCGACGTCGCGCCGTTGACCGTCTCGCAGTCGCGCCCGAACGCCCAGTCCGGCAGGTCGGTCGCGCCGTACGCCGCCCCCGCCCGGACGTCCTCCATCGTCGCGCCGGCGAGCCCGCCGTCGGCGAGCGGCTCGAGCTCCGCGGCCAGGGCCGTGCGGTCGGCGGTGACCGCCGCCGCGCCCGCGCGGAGCTGCTCCTCCCAGGTGCTCGCGTCGTCGGGATCGGCTCCTCCGTGGGAGGTGCAGGACGCCAGGAGGAGCGCGGTCAGCGGGCCGGCGACGGACAGCAGAACGGGGCGGGAGCGACGCATGGTCCGCTCCCTACTCCTTCAACAGATGTTCAGACCTGCGGGAACCGCACGCCCGTGTTGGCGTGGCAGCGGTAGCCGAACGGGTTCTTCGCCAGGTACTGCTGGTGGGCGGGCTCGGCGTAGTAGTACGCCCCCGCCGGCTTGATCTCGGTCGTCACGTCGCCGAGGCGCTGGCGGCGCAGCTCCGCGGCGTACACCTCGGTCAGCTCCCGGGCGACGGTCTCCTGCTCGGGGGTCGTGGTGTAGATCGCCGAGCGGTACTGCGTGCCGACGTCGTTGCCCTGTCGCATGCCCTGGGTCGGGTCGTGCACCTCGAAGAAGATCTTCACGAGGTCCGCGAACGCGATGCGCTCCGGGTCGAAGACGATGCGGACGGCCTCGGTGTGGCCGGTGCGGCCGCTGCACACCTCCTCGTAGGACGGGTGCGGCGTGTAGCCGCCGGCGTAGCCCACGGAGGTCGAGTGGACGCCGTCCTTCTGCCAGTAGATCTCCTCCGCGCCCCAGAAGCAGCCGAGGCCGAAGATCGCGACCTCGAGCCCCGCGGGCACGTCGTCGGTCACGACCGGCGTGCCGAGCACGACGTGGTCGCCGAGCGTGAACCACTGCTCGTCGCGGCCGGCGAGCGCCTTCTCAGGCGTGGGCAGCGTGGTCTTGGTGCTGGATCCGAACACGGGTTCCTCCCGGGGTGTCGACGCCGTCGTTCCATCATGCCCAACGCCCCGCGGCCCCGGTCCCTTCCCGACGTAGGCTCGGCCGGGTGAGCAGCGAGCAGAGCGGCAAGCACGGCTTCGAGACCCGCGCCATCCACGCGGGCTACGAGCCCGACCCGACGACCGGTGCGGTGATCCCGCCCATCTACGCGACGTCGACCTACAAGCAGGACGGCGTGGGCGGCATGCGGAACGGCTACGAGTACAGCCGCTCCGGCAACCCCACCCGCACGGCCCTGGAGGCCAACCTGGCCGCGCTGGAGGAGGGGGAGCGCGGCTTCGCGTTCGCCTCGGGCCTCGCCGCGGAGGACACGCTGATTCGCGCGCTCGCCCGGCCCGGTGACCACGTGGTGATCCCCGACGACGCGTACGGCGGCACCTACCGTCTCGTCGACAAGGTCGCCCGGCCGTGGGGCCTGGAGCACGACGCGGCCCCCGTCTCCGACGTCGACGCGGTCCGCGCCGCGATCCGGCCGGGGGCCACCAAGCTCGTCTGGGTCGAGACCCCGACGAACCCGCTGCTCTCGATCGGTGACATCGAGGCGCTCGCCGGCGTGGCCCACGAGGCGGGCGCCCTGCTGGTCGTCGACAACACCTTCGCGTCGTCGTACCTGCAGCAGCCCCTCACCCTGGGGGCCGACGTGGTGGTGCACTCGACCACGAAGTACGCCGGCGGCCACTCCGACGTCGTCGGCGGTGCGCTCGTCGTGCGCGACCACGAGGTCGCCGAGCAGCTCGCCTTCTTCCAGAACTCGATCGGCGGCGTCGCCGGTCCGTTCGACTCGTGGCTCGTGCTCCGCGGCCTGCGCACGCTCGCGCTGCGGATGGAGCGGCACTGCGACAACGCCGAGCTGATCGCCGCGCACCTCGCCGCCCACCCGGCCGTCGCCGAGGTGATCTACCCCGGCCTCGACTCCCACCCCGGCCACGCCGTCGCCGCCCGCCAGATGAAGCGGTTCGGCGGCATCGTGTCCTTCCGCCTCGCCGCGGGCGAGCAGGCGGCGCTCGACCTCTGCGCCGCGACCGAGCTCTTCACGCTCGGGGAGTCGCTCGGCGGGGTCGAGTCGCTCGTCGAGCACCCCGGCCGCATGACCCACGCGTCGGTCGCGGGCACCGCCCTCGAGGTGCCGGGCGACCTGGTGCGGCTCTCCGTCGGCATCGAGACCGGCGCCGACCTCCTCGCCGACCTCGACCAGGCCCTGGAGCGGGTCGCCGGGTGAGCCTGGCGGTCTGCGTCGACCTCGGCTCCACGTTCACCAAGGCGCTGCTGGTCGGGCTCGACGAGCCGCAGCTCGGTGTCGTGCTCGCGAGCGCCGCCCACCCCACGACGCTGCCGGACGCGGCGGGGGAGGGTGACCTCCTCGACGGGTACGACGCCTGCCTGGCCACCCTCGCCGCCCGACACCCGTTCGACCCCGCCGACGAGGACGTCGTCGTGCTCGCCTGC
>DASWYU010000176.1:0-4446 GCA_036404795.1 Nocardioides sp.
CCGCCCCGAGGGGGACGCATGAGCGAGCCGACCGCCCGCGACGCCCGCACCCGCTGGCGCCTCGTGCTGGGATCACCCGCCGACGAGGCGCTCGTCGACGAGCACGGCGACGCGGTGGACCTCACCGTCGACGACGTGAAGCGGGACGAGGCGCTGGAGGCGCTGTACGGCGAGCGCTCCGGCTCCCGCAACCGCGCCGGCGGCCTGGGTGGCTCGTCGCCGCGGGTGGCCCGCTGGCTCGGCGACATCCGCACCTACTTCCCCAGCTCCGTCGTGCAGGTCATGCAGGTCGACGCGATGGACCGGCTCGGGCTCCACGAGCTGCTCACCGAGCCCGAGCTGCTCGACGCGGTGCAGCCCGACATCCACCTCGTCACGACGCTGATGGGGCTGCGGGGCGTCATCCCGGAGCACTCGAAGCAGACCGCCCGCCGCGTCGTACGGCAGGTCGTCGACGAGCTCGAGGAGCGGATCCGCTCCCGCACGGTCCAGGCCGTCACCGGCGCGCTCGACCGCTCGGCCCGCACCCGTCGGCCGCGCCCCGCCGACGTCGACTGGGGCCGCACGATCGCGGCGAACCTGCAGCACTACCTGCCGGAGCACCGCACGGTCGTGCCCGAGCGCCTCGTCGGGCACGCCCGCCGGGCCCACCAGCTGGAGCGCGAGATCGTGCTCTGCGTCGACCAGTCGGGGTCGATGGGTCCGTCGGTCGTCTACGCGTCCGTCTTCGGCGCGGTGCTCGCGTCGCTGCGCTCCGTCGCGACCCGTCTCGTCGTCTTCGACACCGAGGTCGTCGACCTCACCGACGAGATCGACGACCCCGTGGACGTGCTCCTCGGGGTGCAGCTCGGCGGGGGCACGGACATCAACCGCGCGCTGGCCTACTGCGAGAGCCGCATCGAGCGGCCCGCCGACACGGTGCTCGTGCTGCTCAGCGACCTCTTCGAGGGCGGGATCGCCGAGGAGATGCTGCGTCGCTGCGCGCGGATGGTCTCCTCCGGGGTCACCGTCGTGGCGCTGCTGGCGCTGAGCGACGACGGCGCGCCGGCGTACGACGAGGCCCACGCCTCCGCGCTCGCCGGCCTCGGCGTGCCGACGTTCGCGTGCACGCCCGCGGCCTTCCCCGACCTCATGGCTGCCGCCATCGAGCGGCGCGACCTCACGGCGTGGGCCGCGAGCGAGGGGATCGTGACCGCGCAGCCGGAGTGAGCCTCACGGGCCCAGCACCCACGTGTCGGCGTCGATGAGCCAGTGGTTGCGCAGGGTCAGCGCACGTTCGGTGCCGGCCAGCAGGCCCGCGACGAACAGCGACGTGTTGGCCCAGGCGGGCAGCGAGACGGGTGAGTCGAACGACCAGTCGATGCGGTCGGCGACCGGCGGCCAGTGGGTGACGAGCTCGAGGAGCTGGGGTACGGCGATCGCGACCCCCGCGAGGCAGATCACGATCGCCACCGCGCCGATGAGGCGGCTGGTGCGGGGGAACCGCCGGCCGAACCGGGCCCGGGCATGCTCGGCGCTCCCCGGCGCCGGCGTCATCACCTGCTCCGTGCCGTCGTCGCGCACGTGGTGGGCGCGGCTGAGGCCGAAGATGCTGGTGGCGACCTCGAGGCGGCCGCCGGGGACGGCGAACTTCACCGGGAGGTCGCCGACCGCGACCTGGACCCTGTCGCGGTAGTGCCGCGCCCCCTTCTCGTCGGCCAGCAGCTTCACGTGGACGGCGTGGTCGTGCAGCACCCCGTGCTGGTCGGGCACCCGGGTGAGCAGCATGGTGCGCACGAGGAAGTGCCACGGCCGGAGCCGCGGCTGGCGGCTGCCGTCCCCGGGCTCGACCTTCTTGCCCGCGGCCCAGTCGAAGCCGCCCGTGCCCCGCGTCCGGTCCGTCATGCGCGACCACCCCCTCCCCTCGTCGTACCAGCGCCCCGGTGACCGGGGCGCTGGTGCGCGGGAACGAGACGCGGTCGGCGGCTCAGCCCGGCAGCATCCAGGAGAGCACGGAGGACTGCAGGCCGACGAGCAGGCAGATGACGGCCAGCATGCCGAGGCTCCACCAGATCACCTTGCGGAAGATGTCGGACTCGCGCCCGACGAGCCCGACCGCGGTGGCCGCGATCGTGAGGTTCTGCGGCGAGATCATCTTGCCGACCACACCGCCGGTGGTGTTGGCGGCGACGAGCAGCGTCGGGTCGAGCCCGGCGCGCTCCGCGGCCGTCTGCTGCAGGGTCGCGAAGAGCGCGTTCGCGCTGGTGTCGGAGCCCGTGACGGCCGTGCCGAGCCAGCCGAGGATCGGCGAGAGGAACGCGAACGCCGCGCCCGTGCCGGCGATCCAGGTGCCGATGGTGATCGTCTGGCCCGACTGGTTCATGACGTAGGCCAGCGCGAGCACCGAGCCCACCGTGAGGATGGAGAACCGCAGCTTCACGAGGTTGCGGCCGTAGAGGACCGCGGCGTCCGGCAGGCTCACCCGGTAGACGAGCGCCACCACCAGGCCGCAGAGCAGGAGCAGCGTGCCGGGAGACGAGAGCCAGGTGAAGGTGTAGACCGTGGATCCTGTCGGCGTGCCCGCCGCCGTCAGCACGTTGCCGTCCAGGCCAGGCCACGGGATCTTCACGTCCGTCCCCGCCAGCCACGTGACGACGGGGTCCCACAGCTTCGCGACGGAGAACACCGCGATCACCAGCAGGTAGGGGAAGAGCGACAGGAAGACCCGCGTGCCCGTCAGGTCGACCGCGGTGCCGGGGACGGTCGTCGTACCGGCGGAACCAGCCGGGGCACCCGAGCCGCCCGAGGCGCCCGAGCCACCCGAGGCACCCGAGGCACCCGGGGCGTCCGCGTCGGCCTCCGACTCGTCGCTCAGGCGCTCGCGGGCAGCGGCGCTGCCCGCGGGCTGCCAGAAGCGCAGCAGGAGGACGGCGGCGGCGAGACCGGCGAGCGCGGCGATGATGTCGGTCAGCTCGACGGAGATCCAGGTCGCGGAGACGAACTGGGCGACGGCGAAGGTGACGCCGATGACGAGCGCGATCGGCCACGTCTCGCGGACGCCGCGCCGGCCGTCGGCGAGGAGCACGAGGAAGACGGGCACGAGGAACGCGACGAACGGGGTCTGGTGGCCGACGACGGCGCCGATCTCCTCGTAGGGGATGCCCGTCAGGTTGCCGGCGGTGATGATCGGGATCGCGATCGCCCCGAACGCGACCGGCGCGGTGTTGGCGAGCAGCACGATCGTCGCGGCGCGCATGGCGGTGAACCCGACGGCCATCAGCATGACGCCGGTGATGGCGACCGGGGCGCCGAACCCGGCGAGCGCCTCGAGGAGGCCGCCGAAGCAGAACGCGATGATGATCGCCTGCACGCGGGGGTCGTCGGAGACGCGGTCGATGACCAGCCGCAGGTCCTCGAAGCGGCCGCTGCGCACCGTCAGCTCGTAGAGCCAGATCGCGTTGACGACGATCCACATGATGGGGAACAGGCCGAAGGCGAAGCCCTGCGTCGCCGACAGGGCGACGAGGTCGGCGGGCATCTGGTAGGCCAGCAGCGCGACCGCGGCGGCGACGCCGAGCGCGGTCAGGCCGGCCCAGTGGGCCTTCCACCGCAGCGCGCCGAGGAGCACGAAGACGGTGGCGAGCGGCAGCAGCGCGATCAGCGACGACCACAGCAGGCTGTCGGCGACGGGCGCCAGGGGTGGTGTGTACATGGGCAGGTTCCTTCCGGGTGACGTTCCCGTGGACGAACGTGGGGTGGGTCAGCCGACCCGGGTGGCCCGCTCGAGCAGCTCGAGGACGTGGACGTAGCTCTCGCCGGTCGCGCGGGTCATGCCGATCTCGCAGGTGCGGTTGCAGGAGGCGTGGGCGGTGGCGCCGAGGGCGGCCACCTCGGCGGCCTCCGGCGCGGTCGCCGCGGCCGTCAGCTCGGGGTGGAGCATCCCGCGGTCGCCCGCGAAGGCGCAGCAGCCCCACGCGGCGGGCACGTGGACCTCGTCGGCGACGGCGCGCCCGACCTCGCCGAGCGCGGGGTCGAGTCCCATCTGCTGCGAGGAGCAGGTCGGGTGCAGGGTCAGCGACGGCAGCTTCGCCGCCGGGTCGACGTCGAGGCGCGGCAGCAGCTCGGCGACCGCGAACGCGAGCGCGTCCTGCACCTCGACGCCGATCCCGGCGAGCAGGCCGGCGAAGCCCTCGCTGCAGCTCGTGGCGGCGCTGACCACGGGGAGGCGCCCGCCCTCGGTCGCCTCCCGCAGCCGCTCCACGACCCGGCGCCGCATGACGTCGTGCCCCGCCGCGAAGCCCTTCGACGACCACGGGGTGCCGCAGCACAGCGACTCGATCCCCGTCGGCACCCGCAGCGCGACCCCCGCCCGCTCCGCGAGCCGCACGATCGCGGCCGTGACCCCGATGCCGTCGCCCTCGGGCCCGAACATCGACCCGACGCACGCCGGCACGTAGACGGCCGCCA
>DASWYU010000177.1:0-12031 GCA_036404795.1 Nocardioides sp.
CGCGCCTGAGGGCGCCGGCTGCGGGGCGTCAGCCGCGGTCGACGGCCATCTCGCCGAGCTCCGACCAGTCGTCGGCCGCGACGTCCTGGCTGACGATCCGCGGGGTCCGCGCGAGGTAGCGGGGGAGCTCGGCCTGGGCCGCCTTGAAGTGGTCGGACTGCACGTGGACCGCGCCCGCGTCACCGTCCACGAACGCCTCGACGAGCACGTACTGGTGCGGGTCGGTCACCGAGCGCGACCAGAAGAACCACTGGCAGCCCGGCTCCGCGTTGCAGGCCTCCGTGAAGCTGCGGGTGATCTCGGGCCAGTCGTCGGCGTGCTCGGGCAGCACGTCGAACAGGGCGGTGATGAAGATCAAGGGGTCCTCCCGGGAATCGGTCGCGCGCCGCCGGTCGGCACGCACGCGCTCCAGTCTGCCGGACGCCGTGACCGGTCCGGCGCCGGCAGCACCGGGGATGCGAGACTCCCGGCCGTGACCTCGCCGACCTCGACCTCGTCGTCCCCCTCCGCCTCTCCCTCCGCAGGTACGGCGCACGCGCCCGCCCGCCGGGACGTGGTCGTCCTCGGCTCCACGGGATCGGTCGGCACGCAGGCGCTCGAGCTCGCGCGACGGCACCCCGACCGCTACCGCGTCGTCGGCCTGACGGCGGGCGGCTCGAACGTGGAGCTGTTCGAGCAGCAGGTCGCGGAGTTCACGCCCGCCTACGCGGAGCTGGGGGAGGACGCCTCCGTGCACGCGGCCGGGCTCGGTGCGGACGTCGTGCTCAACGCGATCACCGGCGCCGTCGGTCTGCGGCCCACCCTCGCCGCGCTGGACGCCGGCTCCACCCTCGCGCTGGCGAACAAGGAGTCGCTGATCATCGGCGGGCCGCTGGTGGTCGGTCGGGCGGCTCCGGGCCAGATCGTGCCGGTCGACTCCGAGCACTCCGCAGTCGCCCAGTGCCTGCGCGGTGGGCGCGCCGACGAGGTGCGCAAGCTCGTGCTGACGGCCTCGGGCGGGCCGTTCCGCGGACGTACCCGGGCGGAGCTCGCCGACGTCACCCCGGCGGAGGCGCTGCGCCACCCCACGTGGGCGATGGGGCCGGTCATCACCGTCAACTCGGCCACCCTCGTCAACAAGGGCCTGGAGGTGATCGAGGCCCACCTGCTGTTCGGGCTCCCGTTCGACCGCATCGAGGTGGTCGTCCACCCGACGAGCGTCGTGCACTCGATGGTCGAGTTCGTCGACGGCTCGACCCTCGTCCAGGCGAGCCCCCCGACGATGATGATCCCGATCGCGCTCGGCCTCAGCTGGCCCGACCGTGTGCCTGGTGCCGCTCCGGCCGTCGACTGGACCCGCCCGGAGACGTGGGAGTTCCACCCGCTCGACGACGAGGCGTTCCCGGCCGTGGCGCTGGCCCGCCGGGCGGGGGAGACGGGGTCGACCGCCCCGGCGGTCTACAACGCGGCCAACGAGGTCTGCGTCGAGGAGTTCCTCGCCGGTCGCCTCGCGTTCGTCGACGTCGTGCCCACGGTCGCCAGCGTTCTCAGCCTCCACGACGTACGCTCGATCGAGCCGCTCACCGTCGACGCCGTCCTGGCCGCCGACGCGTGGGCACGCGAGACCGCCCGGTCGCTGCTCGGAGCGACCCCGCACCAGGCCTAGCAGGTCGCGACACCCGCACGACCCGCTCCGACACCCGAAGGACCCTCATGACCGCCGCTCTGCTCTACACGCTCGGAGTCGTCGTCTTCGTCGTGGCGATCCTCGTGTCGATCGCGCTCCACGAGCTCGGCCACATGATCCCGGCGAAGGCGTTCGGCGGGAAGGTGACGCAGTACTTCGTCGGCTTCGGTCCGACGGTCTGGAGCAAGCAGGTCGGGGAGACGGAGTACGGCGTCAAGGCGATCCCGCTCGGCGGCTACGTGAAGATCGTCGGGATGCTGCCGCCCGGCGCCGACGATCTCGCCGAGCAGGCGGGGACCGACCCGGGCGGTGAGCCCGTCTACCGGGTGCGGAAGTCCAACACGGGCATGTTCACCCAGCTCGTCAGCGACGCCCGGGCGGCCGAGTGGGAGACGATCGGCCCGGAGGACGCGGACCGCCTGTTCTACAAGATGCGGCCGTGGAAGAAGATCGTCGTGATGGCGGCGGGCCCGAGCGTCAACATCGCGATCGCCTTCGGCATCTTCGCGGGCGTGTTCGCGACGTACGGCAACCCCGAGGACGTGCGCACGACCACGACGGTCGGCGCGATCTCGCAGTGCGTGGTGCCGTACGCCGAGTCCGGCCGCGAGTGCACCCCGGAGGACCCGGTCACCCCGGCGGTCGCCGCGGGCCTCGAGCCCGGCGACGAGATCGTCGCGTTCAACGGCACGCGGATCACCGACTGGCGCGAGATGCAGGACCTGATCCGCGCCAACTCCGACGGCGCGGCCGCGATCGTGGTCGAGCGGGACGGCCAGGAGGTGACGCTGACGACCAACACCACCGTCACCGCGCGTCCGAGCAACGACGAGGACGCCGACCCCGCGGCGACCACCGAGGTCGGGTTCCTCGGCGTCACGCCGGCGACCGAGCTCCGGACGGGCGGCCCCCTGTACACGCTGGTGCAGATGGGCGACATGACCGTGCGCACCGCCGAGGCACTCGTGCAGCTGCCCGCCAAGGTGTTCGGCGTCGGCAAGGCGATCGTCGGCCTGCAGGAGCGCGACCCCGAGAGCCCGGTGTCGATCGTGGGCGGCGGCCGGATCGCCGGTGAGACCACGGCGCTCGAGGAGTTCCCGGTGCTGGAGAAGGTGGTCTTCCTCCTGCTCCTCATCGCGGGCTTCAACTTCTTCATCGGCATGTTCAACTTCATCCCGCTGCTGCCGCTCGACGGCGGGCACATCGCCGGCGCGGCCTACGAGGGGATCCGGCGGAGGCTGGCGCGCCTGCGGCGCCGGCCGGACCCGGGGTACGTCGACGTGGCGCGGCTCCTGCCCGTCGCGTACGTCGTGGGCTCGGCCATCCTCGTCATGGGCGTCGTGCTCATCATCGGCGACCTCGTGGTGCCGCTCAGCCCCTACTCGTGACGGGTCCGGCGGTGGACCTCGCCGACTCGGTGCCGCGGGGCAACGCCCCGTAGCATCGGTCCCATGAGCTCTGTCGCCCTCGGCATGCCCACGGCCCCCCCGCCGGTGCTCAGCCCGCGTCGCACCACCCGCCAGATCAAGGTCGGCTCCGTCGGGGTCGGCAGCGACCACCCGGTCTCGGTGCAGTCGATGACGACCACCCTGACGTCCGACGTGAACTCGACGCTGCAGCAGATCGCGGAGCTGACGGCCTCGGGCTGCGACATCGTGCGCGTCGCATGCCCCAGCCAGGACGACGCGGACGCCCTGCCCGCCATCGCGCGGAAGTCCCAGATCCCCGTGATCGCGGACATCCACTTCCAGCCGAAGTACGTCTTCGCCGCGATCGAGGCCGGGTGTGCCGCCGTCCGCGTCAACCCCGGCAACATCCGCAAGTTCGACGACCAGGTCAAGGAGATCGCCAAGGCGGCCTCCGACCACGGCACCTCGATCCGCATCGGCGTCAACGCGGGATCGCTCGACAAGCGTCTCCTCGAGAAGTACGGCAAGGCCACCCCCGAGGCGCTCGTCGAGTCGGCGATGTGGGAGGCGTCGCTGTTCGAGGAGCACGGCTTCCGCGACTTCAAGATCTCCGTCAAGCACAACGACCCGGTCATCATGGTGCGGGCCTACGAGCTGCTCGCCGCCTCGGGCGACTGGCCGCTGCACCTCGGCGTGACCGAGGCGGGGCCCGCGTTCCAGGGCACCATCAAGTCGGCCACCGCCTTCGGTGCGCTGCTCAGCCAGGGCATCGGCGACACCATCCGCGTCTCGCTGTCCGCGCCGCCGGTCGAGGAGGTGAAGGTGGGACTCCAGATCCTGGAGTCGCTCAACCTGCGCCCGCGCCGCCTCGAGATCGTGTCGTGCCCGAGCTGCGGGCGTGCCCAGGTCGACGTGTACACGCTGGCCGAGCAGGTGACCGCGGGTCTCGACGGCCTCGAGGTGCCGCTGCGCGTCGCCGTCATGGGCTGCGTCGTCAACGGCCCGGGCGAGGCGCGCGAGGCCGATCTGGGTGTCGCCTCCGGCAACGGCAAGGGACAGATCTTCGTCAAGGGCGAGGTCATCAAGACGGTCCCCGAGAGCCAGATCGTGGAGACCCTCATCGAGGAGGCCATGCGCATCGCCGAGGAGATGGAGCCCGTCGAGGGCGCCAGCGCCGAGGTCTCCGTCTCCTGACGCCCGCTGGTGTCCCGGCAGGCCCCCTCGGGGCTACCTGCACGCCAGCACTCTGTGGACAACCCGGCCCTCTGGCCTAGGCTCACGGGGTGGTGCTGACGAAGCAAGGGGTGCGGGTGCTCGGCCCGGCCGACGTCGACGAGTTCCTCGAGCTCGTCGAGCGCGACCCGGTCGTCAACGTCTTCGTCGCGCACCGGGCCCGCACGACCCGTCTCCAGCCGCGCTGGCTCGGGGGCGAGGTCTGGGGGCACTACGACGGCGGTGACCTCGTCGCGGCGTGCCACGTGGCGGCCAACCTGGTGCCGGTCAACGCCGACGCGGACGCCGTGCGGGCCTTCGCCGCCCACGCGCCGCACCGGATCCGGTCCGTGTCGACCATCGTCGGGCGGCAGCCCGCGGTCGACCTCTTCTGGAGCTGCGTGTCGCCGCGCTGGGGGACACCGCGCGAGGTGCGGTTCGCGCAGCCCCACCTCGAGATCGCCGGCCCGCCGCTGGTCGCCCCGGATCCGGCCGTCCGCCGCACGACCCGTGCCGACATGGACGCGGTCTACCCGGCGTGCGTGGCGATGTACACCGAGGAGGTCGGCGTCTCGCCCGAGCGCGGGGGAGGGGCGGAGCTCTACCGCGCGCGTGTGATGCAGCTCGTGTCCCGCGGCTGGTCGTTCGCGCGGTTCGACGACCGGGGGCGGGTCATCTTCAAGGCGGAGGTCGCGTGCACCTCGCCCCAGGCGGCGCAGGTCCAGGGCGTGTGGGTCGCGCCGGAGCATCGCCGTACGGGACTTGCGACGGCCGGGATGGCGGCGGTCGTGCAGATGGTCCGCGCCGAGATCGCCCCGGTGGTGTCCCTCTACGTCAACGAGTGGAACACCGGGGCGCGGCTGGCCTACGAGCGCGTCGGGTTCGTGGAGACGGCCCGCTTCACGACCGTGATGTTCTGACCGATCGCTCCTGACCCGCGGGTAACCTCGCGCCATGACCGTCACCGACGTCCAGCCGCTCCGTCCCACCGCTCGCGGTCTCGCCGCTGCGTTCGCGGTGTCGGGAGTCGTCCACCTCGTGCGCCCGCAGACGTTCGCGCCGCTCATGCCGGAGGCGCTGCCTGCCCACACGGAGCTCATCAAGGTCTCGGGTGTCGCCGAGCTCGCGTGCGCCGCCGGTCTGCTCCACCCCCGCACCCGTCGGGCGGCCGGGCTGGCGAGCGCCGCGCTGCTCGTGGGCGTCTTCCCCGGCAACGTGACGATGGCCTGGCGGGCGCGACGGAGCCGGAACGCGGCGTACCGCTGGGGGACCGTCGCCCGGCTCCCGCTCCAGGCGCCACTCGTGCGCGCGGCCCTGCGCGCCGGACGCTGAGGCGCTCCGCGTCGCCGGAAACCCCTGCGCGGCGCCGTCGGGGCCGCCAGTAGCCTTCGTCCCATGATCCTGCGCATGTCCCAGCTGTTCGTCCGCACGCTCCGCGACGACCCCGCCGACGCGGAGGTGCCGAGCCACCGGCTGCTGGTGCGCGCGGGCTACATCCGTCGCGCGGCGCCGGGGATCTACACGTGGCTGCCGCTGGGCCTGCGGGTCTACCGCAAGGTCGAGCAGATCGTGCGCGACGAGATGGACGCGATCGGTGCGCAGGAGCTGCAGTTCCCGGCGCTGCTGCCGAAGGAGCCCTACGAGGCGACGAACCGGTGGACGGAGTACGGCGACGGCATCTTCCGCCTCCAGGACCGCAAGGGCGCCGACTACCTGCTCGGCCCCACCCACGAGGAGATGTTCACCCTCACGGTGAAGGACCTCTACTCGTCCTACAAGGACCTCCCCGTCTGGCTCTACCAGATCCAGACGAAGTACCGCGACGAGGCCCGTCCCCGCGCCGGCCTCATGCGGGGCCGCGAGTTCGTGATGAAGGACTCCTACTCCTTCGACGTCGACGACGCCGGCCTGGAGCGGTCCTACGAGGCCCACCGCTCCGCCTACATCCGCATCTTCGACCGCTTCGGCTTCGACTACGCGATCGTCAAGGCGACGTCGGGCGCGATGGGCGGCTCGCGCAGCGAGGAGTTCCTCGCGCGCCTCGACGTCGGTGAGGACACCTACGTGCGGAGCCCCGGGGGTTACGCCGCGAACGTGGAGGCGGTCACGACGCCGGTGCCGGAGGCGTTGCCGTACGGCGACGTGCCCGCCGCCCACGCCGAGGACACCCCGGCCACCCCCACCATCGCGTCACTCGTCGACCACCTCAACGAGGCGTTCCCGCGGGACGACCGGCCGTGGACGGCGGCCGACACGCTGAAGAACGTGCTGCTCACCCTCACCCACCCCGACGGCACGCGCGAGCCGCTGGCCGTGGGGCTTCCCGGTGACCGCGAGGTCGACCAGAAGCGGCTCGAGGGCCAGCTCGAGCCCATCGGCGTCGCGCCCATGACCGACGAGGAGCTGAAGGAGTTCCCCGCGCTGGTCAAGGGCTACATCGGCCCCGCGCACGCGGGTCGCACGATCCTCGGAGAGGAGTCCGAGTCGGGGATCCGCTACCTCGTCGACCCGCGCGTCGTCACCGGCACGCGCTGGGTGACGGGGGCGAACGTCGACGGCCAGCACGTCATCGACCTCGTCGCGGGCCGCGACTTCACACCCGACGGCACCATCGAGGCCGCCGAGGTCAAGGCCGGCGACCCCGCGCCCGACGGATCGGGCCCGCTCGAGCTCGCGCGCGGCATCGAGATGGGGCACGTGTTCCAGCTGGGCCGGAAGTACGCCGAGGCGCTCGGCCTCCAGGTGCTCGACGAGAACGGCAAGCTCGTCACGGTGACGATGGGGTCCTACGGCATCGGCGTCTCCCGCGCCGTACCCGTCATCGCCGAGTACAACCACGACGAGTCCGGCCTCGTCTGGCCGCGCGAGGTCAGCCCCGCCGACGTGCACGTGGTGGCCGCCGGCAAGGGCGAGGAGCTCTTCGCCGCCGCCGAGCGGATCAGCGCCGACCTGTCCGCCGCCGGTCTCGACGTCATCTACGACGACCGGGCCGGCAAGGTGAGCCCGGGTGTGAAGTTCAAGGACGCGGAGCTCATCGGCGTGCCGACGATCGTGGTGGTCGGCAAGGGCCTCGCCGACGGGGTGGTCGAGATCAAGGACCGTCGCAGCGGCGAGCGCGAGGAGGTCGCCGTCGACGCGGTGGTCGCCCGCACGGTCGCGGTCGTCCGCGGCTGAGCGGAGCGGGAGATGGCGTACCCGGACCGCATCACCTGCCCCGTCCTCTCCACCCGCGTGACCTCCGCCGAGGAGGCGGCGCGGCACGTCCGGCACGGCATGTCGGTCGGCATCAGCGGCTTCACCGGCGCCGGGCACCCCAAGGCGGTGCCCGGCGCGCTGGCCGACCGCATCGCGGTGGCGCACGAGCGGGGCGAGGAGTTCCGGATCGGCCTGTGGTCGGGGGCCTCGACGGCGCCCGAGGTCGACGGTCGGCTCGCCGAGGTCCGCGGCCTCGACAAGCGGCTTCCCTACAACGGCGACCCGACGCTGCGCCGGCTCATCAACGCCGGTGAGGTCGACTACGTCGACGCCCACCTGTCCCACACCGCGCAGCAGGCGTGGTTCGGGTTCTACGGACCGCTCGACGTCGCCGTGGTCGAGGTCGCTGCGGTGCTGCCCAACGGACTCCTCGTGCCCGGCAGCTCGGTCGGCAACAACAAGGCGTGGCTCGAGCGTGCCGAGAAGGTCGTGCTCGAGGTCAACCACTGGCAGCCGCGCGACCTCGAGGGGTTCCACGACGTCTACTACGGTACGGCGCTGCCGCCGCACCGCATCCCGATCCAGCTCACCCACCCGATGCAGCGGATCGGCGATCCCTACCTCCGCGTCGACCCGGCGAAGGTCGTCGCGGTCGTGGAGACGAACGCGCCCGACCGCAACTCGCCGCTGAGCGCCCCCGACGACGCCTCGCGGGAGATGGCGGGCTTCCTCGTCGACTTCCTGCGCCACGAGGTCGCCGCGGGCCGGATCCCGCCGGGCCTGCTCCCGCTGCAGTCGGGGGTGGGCAACGTCGCCAACGCCG
This sequence comes from Nocardioides sp., assembly GCA_036404795.1. Classification (GTDB taxonomy): domain Bacteria; phylum Actinomycetota; class Actinomycetes; order Propionibacteriales; family Nocardioidaceae; genus Nocardioides. The sequence goes on from DASWYU010000177.1 coordinate 8,306, forward strand.
TCATGGAGGGCCTCCTCACGGCCGAGTTCGAGGGCATGACCGCCTTCACCGAGGTGATCCAGGACGGACTGCTCGACCTGCTCGACGCCGGCAAGCTCGACGCCGTCTCGGCGACCTCGTTCGGGCTCTCGGAGGACGGGGCCCGGAGGTTCCTGGCGGATCCGGGCCACTACAAGGGTCGGATCCTGCTCCGCAGCCAGGAGATCTCCAACCATCCGGAGCTGGTGCGCCGTCTCGGCGTCATCGCGATCAACGGGATGATCGAGGCCGACGTCTACGGCAACGTCAACTCCACCCACGTCATGGGCAGCTCGATCATGAACGGGATCGGAGGCAGCGGCGACTTCGCCCGCAACGCCTACCTCAACTTCTTCGTCTCGCCGTCGACGGCCAAGCGCGGGGCGATCTCCTCGATCGTCCCGATGGTCAGCCACGTCGACCACACGGAGCACGACGTGCACGTCCTCGTCACCGAACGAGGCCTCGCCGACCTGCGGGGGCTCTCGCCGACGGACCGGGCGGACAAGGTCATCGAGCACTGTGCGCACCCGGACTACGCCGACCGGCTGCGGGACTACGTCGAGCGTGCGAAGGCCGCGCGGCCTGAGGCCCGCCACACGCCGCACCTGCTCGGCGAGGCCTTCGACTGGCACCTCGCGTTCCTCCGCGACGGCCGCATGTGAGCGACGTGGAGCACCCTCACATTCTCGCAATGCAAAAAGTTGCAGGCGGCCACCCGTTTACGTGGGGAGGGCGCAGGTTACAGACTTCTGCAGACGGAACGAACTGACGAACGTTTCGGACGCAGCGCCGGACTCGGCTCCTTCGGGGGAGATCTCGGGACTTCCTCGGAGGAGCCGAGTCCGACGTCGCACTTCTCGGGGAATCTCGCGGATCGGGCCGCGAGTCATGAAGGGCCTCGGCCAGTTGGCCGAGGCCCTTCGTGCGTCTCGTGCAAAGGGACCGGACGCTTCCCCGCTGCCTGCGGGCGAGCCAACTGCCGCTCAGCACGCTGAGGTTCGGCTCGGGGGATGCAGACATGCTGCGCCGCCCGATCACAGGGTGTGGTCGGGTGGCGGGTGTGGTTGTCGGGTGGGTCAGGCGCGGGGGTGGTCGTCCGGGTCGTCCGGCTCGGGTCCTGGTGGTGGCCAGGGTCGGGTGCCGTCGGGGTCGACGAGGTAGGTGAGTCCGCTGGGACTCGTCCAGATCAGCGCTCCCGGTGGTTCGCCCTGTTCGGGGTCGCTGGGTCGGTAGGTCCAGCGGCGGCCTGTTGCAAGCTCGGGGTGGGTCTTCATCCGGTGGTGACGTCGACACAGCGGATACAGGTTGCTCGTGGAGGTCTGGCCCGTTCCGCGCGCTGTGGACGGGTTGTAGGCGTTGCGGTGGTCGAGGTCGGAGGCACGGGCGCTGCGGGTGCAGTAGGGAAAGACGCAGCGGGGCCAGCGGAGCCGGACGTGGTCGGCGATCCGCTCGGTCGGGCGGTAGCCGTCGACCGCCAGCCCCGCGCCGCTGGCACCGGCAGCGAGATCGATGACGGGCTTCACGATCACCCGCGTCTCCGGGCTGCCGCACCAGGCTCGGACCTGATCGGCGGTCAGGATGCCGCCGGGCATGCCGGGGGTGTCGAGGCGGGCGAGGTCGATCCCGGTCGTACCCGTGCGGGCGTCGATCCCCGGCCCCACGCCGGTGAGGGTGCCGGTGATCGCGGTGTGGTCGAGGTGGACGTAGATGACCACGTCCCGCTTCGACCGGCGCGCCGGCCGTTCCTCCGGGATCGGAGCTTCCTCGCCGGAGAAGGTGAGTGTGTTGATGCCGTCGGAGCGGCGGGCGATCTCACCGAGGGCGGTGGAGCGCCGTACATCCAGGTCATCGACGCTGCCCAGGTCCGCCAACTGCCCCGCGACGTGGGCGACGGCGCGTTCCAGGTCGAGTGCGTCGGCGAGGTCGAGTGACCCGGTGACGTCGACGGTGCCGCGGAGCGTGCCGGTCAGCGGGTCGCGGTAGGCCAGACCACTGAGGTCGATCGTCACGTGTCGTCCGGCGTCTGCTTCGAGCCGCTCCGCCTCCAGGGACTCCGGGTCGAACCGGGCCGCTGCCTCGGCCACGAGCCGGTCGACGTCGCCGCTGGTGGCGCGGCCGGCGACGTACGCGATGTGGGCGTCGACGAACCTTGCACCCTCGAACGTGAGCGAACGCGTGTGTTGGCCGATCCGCCGTCCGCGCCAGACCTCGACCTCACCCGCGGCCACCCGCGCATGCACGCGGGGGAGACGGTGGCGCAGCTCCACCGCGTCCCCGACGAGCCGGCGGGCCGCATCGAAGGAGCAGCCCCGGATGGCGGCGATCTCGCCGATGCAGAACTCCGCCACGACCGGCGCTCCCGGCCCACCCAGCTCCAAGAACTGATCACCCGCGAGCGTTTCGGCGTGCTCGGGGTCGAGCCACTCACCGAGCACACCGATCGGGTCACCCACGACGGCATCGGAGGTGTGTGCGTCGGCCCAGTCGCCGATGGCGACGAACGTGGCCGCTTCCGCGATCCGTGCCGCATGCGTGCGCTCGCGGACCGCGTCGATCAACGCGGTCGCTGCGGTGTGGGTCCCGGGATCCATGCCCCCAAGTCTAGTCGAACATGCGTTCGATCACCACCTCTGGGGGGTGCTCTGTGGATGACTTCAGCCGGCCACCACGCATCGCCCGCGGCGTACGTGCCGACTCGGTGCGCGAGACACGACACAACCCCCAACTCGGCGCGCTCTACGCAACGTAAGCCCCAACTCGGCGCGGCCCACGCGACGCAACCCCCAGCTCGGCGCAACACACGCGGCGGGTCGAGAGCCTCAGTCCGTGCCGGGCAGGTCGCTCGGTGCGCTGCCGAACCCGAGCGCACGCACCGCGGCGTCGCGCAGGGCTCCGATGGCCGTCCGGCGTCGCTCGTCCTCCGTGCTCGCGACGAGGAAGGCGTACGTCGCGGCCGCCGCCGTCTCCGCGTCCGCCGCCGCCACGCGCACGTCGTCGGCGGACTCCAGCGGGACGGGGGCCGTGTAGGACGCGGCCGCGGCCACGGGGTCGGCCCCGTCGTCGAGCAGCAGGCCCGTCAGGGTGTCGCGGCGGGCGCGGTGGGCGACGTACGCGCTCGTGAGCGCCGCGTGCAGCTCGGGCTCCCCGGAGGCGGAGGTGCGGCCGCCGAGCAGGCCGTAGAGCCAGACCGCGGCGTGCTCGGCCGCCAGCGTCGTCTGCAGCGCCTCCGTCGTCATGCTGCCGCCCGGGCGAGGAGGAGCAGCTGCTGGTCGACCGCGGCCGCCATCGCGGCCAGCGTGCGGGCGAGCGGCCCGCTGTCCGCGGCGACCGCCAGGTCGGTCAGGGTCCCGGCCAGCGCGGTCTCGGTGGTGCGCAGCGCGGCGAGCGCCGCGACGGGGTCGGTCGCGGATGCCGGGGGAGGCGCTTCCGTCGACGGGGGCGGAGTGGGCGGCGGATCGCTCGGCGCATCGGCGCCGGTGGCCTCGGAGAGGAGCGCGAGGTGTGCCGCGTGCACGGCGAGGAGCGGGGCGAGGGCCGGCGCCAGGCCGGGGTGCGTCGTACCGGCCCCGGTTGCCTCGGCGTGGGCAGCACCGATCGCGGCCAGTGCCTCGTCCACCCGGTCGAGGTCCGCGGCGGTGCTGTCCTCCGTGGGCGTCACCACACCCGCAGGGGCCGGCGCGTCGCCGTCGCACGCGGCCAGGAGCG
>DASWYU010000178.1:0-3221 GCA_036404795.1 Nocardioides sp.
GGGGAGCTGAGGCACCGCCCCTCCCGCCCGGCCGGTACGGCGCGGGAGGGGTTCAGCTGCCGACGGCGAGCACCAGCGGTCGGACGGTCTCGACGCCCGCCTCGTGCAGCGCGTGGGCCGCGAGCGTGAGGCACCAGCCGCTGCCGACCCGGTCGTCGACGAGCAGGACGTGGCGCGGCGGCGGGCCGTCGGCCGACAGGTCGAGGGCGTAGCGGCGGCGGACCGCGGCAACGCGGCGGGCCGAGTTGGCCGCACCGGCCTCCGGCGGAACCGAGGGGTCGACGACGGCCCACGTGCCGGCGATCGGCACCTGCAGGTAGCGCGACAGGCCGGAGGCGAGCTCCCGCACCAGGGTCGGCCGCGACACCGAGTCGACGACGACGAGGGCGTCGACCGACGGCCGCCACTCCTGGAGCACCTCGACGACGGCGTGCGCGAGCGGCGTCGGCACCGGGCCGTCGACGGGCCCGTCGGGCCCCTCGCGGAACAGGTCGCGCAGCGCCTGTCCGTGGCCGAGATCCGTCAGCCGGGCGACGGCCCGCCCCTCGGCGGCCGGGCGCTTCAGGCGACCTTTGAGCTCGATGCCGAGCCGGTCGAGACCGGTCGGCCACATCTTGCGCGGCTCCACGACCACGCCCGGGCGGTCGAGCCGCGCCCGCGCCTCGGCGACGGCGGCCTCGTCGACACCGGTCGAGACCCGCAGCCCGCCGCAGTTGTCGCAGCGACCGCAGTCGCCCTCGGGCCCGTCGACGACCGGGTCGTCGAGCTGCTCGCGGAGGAACCGCATGCGGCAGACGTCGGTCTCGAGGTAGGCCAGCATCGCGTCCTGCTCGCGCTGCCGGGCGGCGGCGACCCGGGCGTAGCGCTCCGCGTCGTACGACCACTCCCGGCCCGTCGACTCCCAGCCGCCCTTGACCCGCCGGACGGCACCGTCGACGTCGAGCACCTTGAGCATCGTCTCCAGCCGGTTGCGGCCCAGCTCGACCTCGGTCTCCAGCGTCGCGGTCGACAGCGTGCGGCCCGCGGTGTCGAGCACCTCCAGCGTCTGCCGCACGAGCCGCTCCGGCGGGAACGCCAGCGACCCGAAGTAGGCCCAGATGTCCCGGTCCTCGCGGCCGGGCAGGAGCACCACGTCGGCGCGGTCCGCGCCACGACCGGCGCGGCCGACCTGCTGGTAGTAGCTGACCGGCGAGCTCGGCGCCCCGAGGTTCACGACGAACCCGAGCGTGGCGTCGAACCCCATGCCGAGCGCACTCGTCGCCACCAGCGCCTTGATCTCCCCCGCGACGAGCGCCGCCTCGAGGGCGGCGCGCTCGGTGGGCTCGGTCTGGCCCGAGTAGGCCGCCACCGCGTAGCCGTGGTCGCGCAGGTGCTGCGCCACCTCCTGCGTCTGGGCGACGGTCAGGCAGTAGACGATCCCCGACCCCTCGAGCTCGCGCAGGTGCTCGGCGAGCCACGCGAGCCGCTGCTCGCTCGTGCGGAGCCGCACGACGCCCAGGTGGAGGGACTCCCGGTCGAGGGAACCGCGACGGACGAGCACCTCCTCGCCGTCCACCTCCAGCTGCTCCGCGACGTCGCGGGTCACCCGCTCGTTGGCCGTCGCCGTCGTCGCGAGCACCGGGACGCCGCGCGGCAGCTCCGCCAAGAGCGTGCGGATCCGGCGGTAGTCCGGGCGGAAGTCGTGGCCCCAGTCGGAGATGCAGTGTGCCTCGTCCACCACGAGCAGGCCCGTCGTCGCGGACAGCCGTGGGAGCACCTCGTCGCGGAAGGACGGGTTGTTGAGGCGCTCGGGCGAGACCAGCAGCACGTCGACCTCGCCGGCGGCGACGGCGGCGTGCGCCTCGTCCCACTGCTCGAGGTTCGTCGAGTTGATCGTCACCGCCCGGATGCCGGCGCGGGCAGCGGCCTCGATCTGGTTGCGCATCAGTGCGAGCAGCGGCGAGACGATGACGGTCGGCCCCGCGCCGCGGGCCCGGAGCAGCGCGGTCGCCACGAAGTAGACCGCCGACTTGCCCCATCCCGTGCGCTGCACGACCAGGGCCCGGCGCTTGTCGAGCGCGAGCGCCTCGATCGCGGCCCACTGGTCGTCGTGCAGCCGCGCGTCGTCGCGCCCCACGATCGCGCGCAGGTGCTGCTCGGCCTCGGCGCGCACGGCGTCCCGCTCGTCTCCCATGGGTCCTTCCTAGCAGCGGGCGGGGACAGGACGCCGGGCGCGTGCCCGGCGCCTGTGGAGGAGTCGTCAGCCGTCGCGGTCGGCGATCTCCTCCAGCGCCTCGTCGAGGTCCGCGTCGGTCGCGGGCTCGAGCGCCGCGACCCCGACGTTCGCGATCGGCGACGAGAGGGTGTCGATGCGCCACTCGTCGCCGTACCGCAGCAGCCCCACCGCTCCCAGGTAGGTGTCGCCGTCCCACTCGTAGAGCACGAGGTACTCCCGCCGCTCCTCGGCGCCGACCAGGCGCGCGGACTCGGCGTACTGCTCCTCGAGGCGCTCCGGGCCCTCCACCCGCTCGATCCGCTGCGCCCGGAGGCTCTCCAACCGCGACGAGTCCAGGGCCTCGGCGATCTCCTGCGCCGACGGGCCGTCGTCGCCGAGGGTCGACCCCTGCGTGAGGTCCACCTCGGGCAGGAGCAGGCTGACGACCAGTCGGCGGTACTGGTCCGCCGCCCCGCCCGCCCGTGCCGTCTCCGCGATCTCACGGAAGAAGTCGTCGTCGCCCGGGACGAGCGCCGGTTCCCAGGCCGGGTAGGTCTGGAGCCGCTCCAGGTAGCCCGCGAGGTCGAGGCCCGCCGCCTGCTCCTCGCTCGCCCACGCCCCGACCGCCCCGTCGGCGTCACCGTCGGCGAGTCGCTCCGTCGCGAACTCGATCGCCTCCTCCGGCGTCGCGAACCCGCGGCGCTCGCCACCGCCGCCGTCGCGGAGCAGGAGGAGCGCACCGAGCACGAGGAAGACGACGAGCAGGAGCGCGACCAGCACCCACGGCAGCACGCTCGCGCGGCGCGCCGGGGGAACGGGGGGCGGGCCGTACGGCGCGGGAGGCGTGACCGTCATGCCGCCCGATGCTATGCCGGGCCGCCCTGCCCACCGCCGAATCCGCCGCGGTGGCCACCGCGAGGCATACTGGCGCGAGCACCCGATCGTCCCGCTCGTCCGGAGGCCCCGATGTCCGCCGCACCGCTGCGCGCCCCGCGCGCGCTCTGCGCCGGCGCGCTCGCGGGCGCGG
>DASWYU010000179.1:0-9544 GCA_036404795.1 Nocardioides sp.
GGCGAGGTCGGCCTCGCGCATGCCGCGCGGCGCCGAGGAGAAGCGCGCGATGCCGCGGGCGCTGCTCGCGAACGCCGAGGTCACCAGCACGGCGGCCGTGCCCGTGTCGAGCGCCCAGCGCAGCTCCTCGAGCGCCCGGGCCCGCCGGCCGAAGAACGCGTGGTCGGCCACCGCGAACGACGTCGCCTCGGCGCGACCGCCGAAGTAGCGCCCCACCTCGGCCGTGCCGATGCGCCGGCCCGCGAAGTCGCTGGCCAGCTGGTCCGCCGCGGCGGCGAGCGAACGCAGGTCGGTGCCGACGGCCTGGACGAGCACGTCGGCGGCCTCCTCCTCGATCGATCCGCCGGCCGCGCGCACCTCGTTGGCGACGAAGCGCGGCAGCTCGTGGTTCTTCAGCTCCGCCGACTTCACCTCCGTGACGGCCGCGACCTTCCGCAGCTTGGCCAGCGTGCCGGTGCCCTTCTGCCCCCCACCGTGCACGAGCACCAGGGCGACGTCGTCGGCCGGCGCCGCGGCGTACTCCAGCAGGCCCGCCACCGACTCCTCCGGCAGGTTCTCGAGCGCACGGACGACGACGCAGCGCGTCGTCGAGAACAGCGAGGGCGCCGCCATCTCGCCGAGCGTCGCCATCGTGAGGTCCGCGGCGGACGCGTCGGAGAACTCCGCCTCCGCGTCGTGGGCGCGCACGGCGGCACGGACCCCGACGACGGTGCGCTCGTTGAGGAACTCCTCCTTGCCGGTCACCAGCGTCACGCGGCCGAGCACGTCGGCCGGCGAGGGGGGACGGGTCGCGGCGGGCGCGGAGGAGCGGGAGCGCGGCGGCATGGGAGGCAGACTGCCACAGCCCACCGACACCTCCCCCGTGGCCTCACCCGGGGCCTCACCCGCGGCTCGTGAGGACCCCGATCGGTCCTCCCGCGACCGCGGGACGCGTCACGACCAGGTCGCCCGCGACGTCGGTGCGCAGCACCCTCGTGCCGCCGCCCTCGAGCGCGTAGAGCACGTCGGCGGCCGGGTGTCCGTAGCTGTTGTCCGCGCCCACGGACACCAGCGCGACCTCGGCGGTGACGGTCGTGAGGAGGTCGAGCACCTGGTGACGGCTGCCGTGGTGCGGCACCTTCAGCACGTCGACGTCGAGCCCGCCCGGCCGTGCCGCGACGGCCCGCAGGAGGCTGCGCTGGGCGGGCGGCTCGATGTCGCCGGTGAGCAGCACCGTCACGCCGGCGACCTCGGCGAGCAGCACGAGGCTGGCGTCGTTGGCCCCGCTGCTCTCGCCGTCGCGCTGGGCGCGCTCCCCCGCCGTGCCCGTCGGCGGACGCACCGCCCCCGGCTCCGGTCCGAGCACCTCGAGCCGGACGTCCCCGACCTGACGGACGCTGCCCTGGCCGGGCACCCCGACGGGGATGCCGCGCGCATCCGCGAGCCGGTCGACCTCGGCGGCGGTGCTCGCCGGCTCGGCGAGCGGGCTCACGTCGATGGCGTCGACGGTGCGGCCGTCCAGCACCCCCGCGACCGCTCCGGCGTGGTCGTCGTGGAAGTGGGTGAGCACGAGCAGCGCCACATGATCGATGCCGAGCCGGTCGAGGCAGCGGTCGACGGGCGCCGGGTCGGGTCCCGTGTCGACGACGATGCCGACGCCCTCCCCCGCGCGCAGCACGAGGGCGTCACCCTGCCCCACGTCGCAGGCGACGACCGCCCACCGGTCGGGTGGCCAGCCGGGCGTCGGCGGGCGGACGAGCACGACCACCGCCGTGAGCGCGCAGCCCACGAGCACGAGACCGGGGCGGGCGAGCAGCCGCGGCGCCAGGGGCACGACCGCGAGGCAGGCGAGCGTCAGCGCTCCCACCGCGACCCCGGACTGCGCCCACCCGACCGACGCCAGCGGCAGCGCCGCGCCCCACCGCGCGACGGCGATGATCCAGCCGACGCACCAGGCGGCGACCGTGCCGGGGACGCGCGAGAGCGGCGTCGAGACCAGGCCGACGAGGCCGCCGGCCAGCCCCAGCACGGTCGCCGGCCCCACCACCGGCGCGACCAGCATGTTGGCGAGCACGGCGACGAGGCTGACCTCGCCCGAGATGGCCGCGACGACGGGGGTGCAGGCGAGCTGCGCTGCGGCGGGTACGGCGATCGCCTCGGCCAACCAGCGCGGCAGCCACCGCGCGAGCGCATCCCGCCAGGCGGGGGCGAGCAGGAGGATCCCCGCGGTCGCGAGCACCGAGAGGGCGAACCCGACCGTGATCGCCAGCCACGGCTGGAACAGGAGCAGCACCGTGACCGCCACGCCCAGGCTCCGCGTGCCGCGGCGGAGACCGTTGCGCCCCATCCCGAGGAGCGCCACGGTCCCCATCGCCGCCGCCCGCACGACGCTCGGCTCGGTGCGGGCGAGCAGCACGAAGCCCACGATGCCGAGCGCCGCGACGACCACCCGGCCGCGTCCGCGCACCCCGACCTGCCGGGCGAGCACGAGGAGGAACGCGGTGATGAGCGTGAGGTTCGTGCCGGAGACCGCGAGCAGGTGGGTCAGCCCGGTCGCGGCGAAGTCGTCGGAGAGCCCCGGATCGAGTCCGGCGTCGTCGCCCACGACGAGCGACGGCACGAGGACGGCCTGGTCGGGCGGGCGGTGGTCGACGCTCGCGCGGAGCGAGGCCCGGACGGCGGCCGCACCCCGCCACCAGACGTCGGGCGTCTCCCGGACCTGAGGCTCGCCGCGGGCCCGGAGCACCGCGGCGAGGTCGCCACCGTCGGCCGGCACGAGACGCCCGGCGAAGCCGATCGTCGCACCCAGTGGCACGTCCGCCCAGGCCGGTGGCGCGACCACCAACACCGGGGTGCGCACCGCGAACGCTCGGCCGCGGCCCTCCACCTCGGTGACCCGGGCCCGGAGCACGACGTAGTCGCTGAACTGGCCGCTGCGCTCCCGCGGGTCGCCGGTCACCACCAGCTCGCCGCGCACCGACGCCTGGGTCTCGGCGAGCGCCGTGACCGGTCCGGTCGTCGTGCCGACGCGGTGCACCGTGGCCACGCCGGCGGCCGCGACGAGGATCAGCGCCGCCGCTGCCGTCGTGCGGACGACCGTGCTGCCGAGGGACTGCCCGAGGCGACGGCCGGGGGCACGGGCGGGGGCATCGGCGGGGGCACGGTCGAGCCGCCGGGCGAGGGACCCGGAACCGAGGACGAGCCCGAGGACGACCACGGCCAGCACCGGCAGGACGCCGCTCACCGGGACGAGCAGTCCGACGAGGGCGCCGACCCAGGCCGCCGCTCCGAGCACGGGCATCCGGAGGTCGGCGGCCGGGGCCTCGTCGGTCGCCTCGTCGGTCGCCTCATCGGTCGCCCCAACGGTCGCCCCGTCGGTCGTCCCGTTCCGGCCGTCGGGTGCGCGCCGCACCTCAGACCGTCACCAGGGGCGCCAGCTCAGCGAGCGTCGCCTCGCCGATCCCCTTCACCTCGAGCAGCTCGTCGACGTGGCTGAAACCCCCGTTCTCGTCGCGCCAGTCGAGGATCGCCTGCGCCGTCACGGGTCCGACACCGGGGAGCAGGTCGAGGGCAGCGAGGTCGGCCGTGTTCAGGTCGACGAGGCCGCCGGGTGCGGCGCCCGGCGCGCCACCGGGACTCGTCCCGGCGCCTCCGGCGGACGGCGGCGGGGCCGGCGCACCGTCGGCCGGGTCGACCCCGACGAGGACCTGCTCGCCGTCGACCAGCGGGCGGGCCAGGTTGACGCCGGTCAGGTCCGTGTCGGGGACCGGACCACCGGCGGCCTCGACCGCGTCGGCCACCCGTGAGCCGACCGGCAGCACGACGATGCCCGGCCTGACGACGCGACCGGCCACGTGGACGACGACCTCGCCGGTGGAAGCCGGCGCTCCCTCGCCGGCGTCGGTCGCCGGGGCGTCCGCCGACGCCGGGCTCGGGTCCGGGCTCGGATCCGACGACGGGTCGGTGAGCGCCGTACCGGCCGCCGAGGTCACGACCGTCAACGGCTCCACCGTCTGCTCCGACGCGCGACCCGCGAGCACCCACCAGCAGGTCGCGGCGAGGGCCACCGCGACCAGCACCGCGAGGACGGCGAGCTGCGGCGGGCCGATCCCCACCCGACGCCCGCCGCCTCCCCTACCGGCTCCCCCACCGGCTCCCTCGGCGTCGCGCGACTCGAAGCGCTCGAGCACGGAGCCCACCGGTGTCGGGGCACGCCGTCGGACTGCTGCGAGCAGCCCACCGGACGAGGCCTCCCGGCGGAAGGCGTGCCGCCCCGGGACCGGCAGCAGCGCCTCAGCCTCGTCGGCCCGCGCCAGCACCTCGTCGTGCCACTGCTCCGGACGCACGTGGGTGTGGTCGTCCGCCGCAGCGACGAGACCGGCCTCCGCGGCGATGCGCGCGAGCCGCGCGCGCACGAGATCGATCGGCGGGTCGTCGAGGTGCGAGACGTCGCCGGGCAGGTGCTCGACAGGCGGAGGATCGACGGACGAGGGCTCGACGGACAGGGGGCGGGCGGCCATGTCGGCCACGCTAGGAAGAGGCGAACGGCCTCGGGGACCGTCGCCGCACGCCTGGGGACGAACCGGGCTGCGGCCCGGGCTGTGGACGGGGAGCGGGCTGCTCGCCCCAACCGGCTCCGGACGTCATGCGCCGCGGAGGCCCCGGCGCCCGGTCCGCATGACGTCCCGGGCGACCCGGGATCGGGCGCGCGTCGCGGAACGGCTCAGGCAGGCAGCGGCGCGACGCAGACGGCGACGGTGCCGGGGCCTGCGTGCACGCCGAGCACGGCGCTCAGCTCGCTGCACCGCACCTCGCGGCCGTCGAGCTGGTCGGCGAGCCGCTCCCCCAGCGTCTCGGCGAGCCGTCCGGCGGCCTCGGGGTTGGCGAGGTGCGCGACACCGATCTCGACAGGACGGCCGTCGGCGGCCTCGACGGCCAGCGCCTCGAGCCGGGCGAGGGCCTTGGACGCGGTGCGCACCTTCTCCTTGCTCGCCACCGTGCCGTTCTCGATGGTGAGGATCGGCTTCACGGCGAGCACCCCGCCGACCAGCGCGGCCGCGGTGCCGACGCGACCGCCGCGGCGGAGGAACTCGAGCGAGTCGACGTAGAAGAGGGACTCCGCGGCCGCGGCCCGGTCGCGCGCCGCCTTCGCCGCCGCGTCGAGCGACGCCCCCTCGCGGAGCCGGGCGACGGCGGACTCGACGGCGTACCCGGTCGCGGGGCCCACCTGCCGGGTGTCGACGGTGCGGATCGGCACGTCGGCGGTGCGGGCGGCGAGGAGCGCCGACTCGTAGGTCCCGCTGACGGCCCCGGAGAGGTGGACGGACAGGATCTCGTCGTACCCGTCGGTCGCCAGCCGTGCGTAGAGCTCCTCCAGCACCGCAGGACCGGGTCGCGAGGTGCTGACCGGCTTGCGGGCGCGCAGCGCCTCGGTGATGCGCTCGGAGCTGCCGGCTTCGGTGCCCTCGTCGCAGACCTCGTCGCCGATCACGACCTGCAGGGGCACGACGACGACACCCAGCCGCTCCACCGTCGCAGCGTCGAGCTGTGCGGTGGAGTCGGTGACGACGGCCGTGCGCCCCCGCTCGGCCACGTCAGCCGACCACCACGTTGACCAGCTTGGGTGCGCGCACGATCACCTTCCGCACGGTCTTGTCCCCGATCGCCGCGACCACGGTGGGGTCGGCGAGCGCCGCTGCCTCCAGATCGGCCTCGGTGACGTCGGGAGCGACCTCGAGCCGCGCCTTCACCTTGCCCTGCACCTGCACGACGGCGGTGACGGAGTCCTCGACCAGGAGCGCGGGGTCGACCGCCGGCCAGCCGGCGCGGCCGACGCTCGGCGCGTGGCCGAGGCGCTCCCACATCTCCTCGGCGGTGTACGGCGCCACGAGGCTCAGCAGCACGGCGACGGCCTCCGCCGCCTCGCGCACGGCCGGGTCGGCGGGGCCCGCACCGGAGTCGATCGCCTTGCGGGTCGCGTTGACGAGCTCCATCGTGCGCGCCACCACCACGTTGAACCGCATGCCCTCGACCAGCGTCGCGGCCTCGTCGAGCGTGCGGTGGGTGACGCGGCGCAGGGCGACGTCGCCGGTGGTCGCGTCGGTGCCCGGGGTCGACGTGACGTCGCCCGCCAGGCGCCAGGCCCGGGCCAGGAAGCGCAGCGACCCTGCCGGCGACACGTCGGCCCAGTCGATGTTGTCCTCCGGCGGGCCGGCGAAGACGAGCGTGAGGCGCACGGCGTCGACGCCGAACTCCTCCAGCTGGTCGCCCAGGTTCACGCCGTTGCCCAGGGACTTGCTCATCTTCTTGCCCTGGTTGATGACGACGCCCTGGTTGAGCAGCGACGTGAAGGGCTCCGTGAAGTCGAGGAGCTCCATGTCGTGGAGCACCTTCGTGAAGAACCGGCTGTAGAGCAGGTGCAGCACCGCGTGCTCGACGCCCCCGACGTACTGGTCCACCGGCCCCCAGCGCTTCAGGTCCGCCGGGTCGAACGGGGCGGTCGCGTCGTGCGCGGAGGGGTAGCGCAGGAAGTACCAGGACGAGTCGACGAACGTGTCCATCGTGTCGGTGTCGCGCTCGCCGGGGCCGCCGCACGCGGGGCACGGCACCTCCACCCAGTCGCGGGCAGCGCCGAGGGGCGACGAGCCCTTCGGCTTGAGGTCGGCGCCCTTGAGCTCCGGCAGCACCACGGGCAGCTGGTCCTCGGGCACGGGGACCTCCCCGCAGGAGGGGCAGTGCACGATCGGGATCGGCGCGCCCCAGAACCGCTGGCGGCTCAGCAGCCAGTCGCGCAGGCGGAAGTTGACGGCGCGGCGGCCACGCTCGTCGGCCTCCAGCCCGGCGACGACCGCGGCGATGCCGGCCGCCTTGTCCGTGAGCCCGTCGAGGGCGCCGGAGTTCACGTACGCACCGTCGCCGGTGGTCGCGACGTACGTCTCCTCGGGGTTGTCCTCCCCCGTGTCGACGACCCGGCGCACCGGCAGGTCCATCGCCTTCGCGAAGTCGAGGTCGCGCTGGTCGTGGGCGGGCACCGCCATGACCGCGCCCGTGCCGTAGTCGGCCAGCACGTAGTCGGAGGCCCACACCGGGATGCGCTCGCCGTTGACCGGGTTCGTCGCGGTGACGCCCAGCGGCACGCCCGTCTTCGGCCGATCGGTGGCGAGGCGGTCGATGTCGGAGGACTTGCGGGTCTCCTCCAGGTAGGTCGCCAGCGCGTCCGCCTGCTCGGGCGCGACGATCTCGCCCGCCAGCCGCGCGTCGGCGGCGACGACCATGAAGGTCGCGCCGTGCAGGGTGTCGGGGCGCGTCGTGTAGACGGTGACGCGCCGCGTCGTGCCGTCCGCCAGGTGCAGGTCGAAGTCGACGTGCGCCCCCTCGGAGCGACCGATCCAGTTGCGCTGCAGGGTCAGCACGCGGTCGGGCCAGCGGCCCTCCAGCTGCGCCATGTCGTCGAGCAGGCGCTGGGCGTAGTCGGTGACCTTGAAGTACCACTGGTTGAGCTCGCGCTTGGTGACGATGGCCCCGCAGCGCTCGCAGGCGCCGTCGACGACCTGCTCGTTGGCCAGCACCGTCTGGTCGTTGGGGCACCAGTTGACGGGCGAGTTCTTGCGGTAGGCCAGACCCCGCTCCCGGAACTTCAGGAACAGCCACTGGGTCCAGCGGTAGTACTCCGGGTCCGAGGTGTGCAGCCGGCGCGACCAGTCGAAGCTGAGGCCGTACTTGCGGAACGAGGAGGCCTGCGTCTCGATGTTCGCGTAGGTGTAGGTCGCGGGGTGCTCGTCACGCTTGATCGCGGCGTTCTCCGCGGGCAGGCCGAAGGAGTCCCAGCCGATCGGGTTGAGCACCTCGTAGCCGCGCTGCCACCAGTAGCGCGCCAGCACGTCGTGCAGCGCGGTCACCTCGGCGTGGCCCATGTGCAGGTCGCCCGAGGGGTAGGGGAACATCGTCAGCGCGTAGCGCTTCTCGCGCTCGCCGGAGTCGACGAGCGCGTCGTCGGCGCGGAAGGGGTCGAGCGACTCCCACACCGGCAGCCACTTGGCCTGCAGTGCCGCCGGGTCGTAGGTCTCCCGCTCGTCCGCGTGCGTCTCGCTCATCTCTCGCTCTCTTCTGGGTCCTGCTCGTTCCGTCTCCCGAACATGAAAAAACCCCTCGCTCACGGAGGGGTTGCCGCGCGACCGGGACGGTCAGCGCGGCGGGAGGAGGAGCAGGGGGTACGTCGCCACGCGGGCGATCGTACCCCCCACTGCCCCTCAGACGGCGCGCTGCTGCGGCGTCGACCCCGCGACGAGCGCCGGGTCGCTCGTGACCACGCCCTCCAGGGCGGCGTCGATCCGCGCGAGGGCGTCGGCGGGGATCCGCACGCCGGCCGCCTTCACGCTCTCGACGAGCTGCTCGGGCCGCGACGCGCCGACGATCGCGGACGACACGTTGTCGTTCTGGAGCACCCACGCGATGGCGAGCGCCGGCATCGACAGCCCGAGGTCCTCGGCGATCGGCTTGAGGTCCTGCACCGCCGCGAGGGTGTCGTCGGCGAGGAAGCGCTGGATGGTGCGCGCGCCGCCGGCCTGGTCGGTCGCGCGCGAGCCCTCGGGCAGGGGCTGGCCGGGCACGTACTTGCCGCTGAGCACGCCCTGCGCCATCGGCGA
The DNA here is from genome assembly GCA_036404795.1 of Nocardioides sp. Lineage (GTDB taxonomy): Bacteria > Actinomycetota > Actinomycetes > Propionibacteriales > Nocardioidaceae > Nocardioides. The sequence goes on from DASWYU010000179.1 coordinate 8,625, forward strand.
CCAGACGATCTGGCCGATGCCGAGCTCGGCGGAGGTGGGGACGACCTCGGCCTCGATGATGCGCCAGAGCGCCGAGTACTGCGGCTGGCTCGAGACCAGCGGGATGCGCAGCTCGGCGGCGAGCGCGTGCGCTGCGCGGATCTGGTCGGCGGTCCACTCGGACACGCCGATGTAGTGGGCCTTGCCGGAGTGCACGACGTCGGCGAACGCCGCCATGGTCTCCTCGAGCGGCGTGAACGCGTCGTACCGGTGCGCCTGGTAGAGGTCCACGTAGTCCGTGCCGAGACGGCGCAGCGAGCCGTCGATGCCCTCACGGATGTGCTTGCGCGACAGGCCCGTGTCGTTCTTGCCCTTCGGGTCGGGCCCGACGGGCCAGTAGACCTTGGTGAAGATCTCGAGCGACTCGCGACGCTGGCCCTTCAGCGCGGCGCCGAGGACCTCCTCCGCCTTGCCGTTCGCGTAGACGTCCGCGGTGTCGAACGTGGTGATGCCGAGGTCGAGCGCCTGGTGGACGCACGCGGTCGCGACGTCGTTCTCGACCTGCGAGCCGTGGGTGAGCCAGTTGCCGTAGGTGATCTCCGAGATCTGGAGACCCGAGCTGCCGAGGTGACGGAATTCCATGTCCCTCAGTCTGCCGCGCCCGCCTGACGGGGCGTGCGACCGGTCCAGCGCCGGTGGGCGTGGATGAAGCTCGACGCCTCGGCGTACCCCAGGCGCAGCGCGACCTCGTCGAGGCTCAGGTCGGTCGCGAGGAGCCCGACCGCCAGCCCGCTGCGCACCTCGTCGAGGAGCTCGGAGTACGACGTGTCCTCGGCCGCGAGGCGCCGCCGCAGCGTCCGCTCGCTCAGCCCGAGGCGCCGGGCCACGGTCACGGCGGGCGCGCCGCCGGCGACCTCCTGCGCCACGATCACCCGCACCTG
>DASWYU010000180.1:0-1721 GCA_036404795.1 Nocardioides sp.
GGGCCTGCGTCCCGAGGTGCGCCACCTCGCCAACTCGGCGGCCTCCCTGCTCCGCCCGTCGGCGCGCTTCGACCTCGTGCGGTGCGGGATCGCGTCGTACGGCATCGACCCCGCCCCCGACGCCCCCGCCGCGGCGTTCCCGGGCGGGCGACCGGCACTCGTGCCCGCGATGACGGTGCGCGCGCCGCTCGTGCTCACGAAGGCGCTCGCCCCCGGCGACGGGGTGTCCTACGGGCACACCTGGGTCGCGCGCACGGCGACGACGGCGGGGCTCGTGCCGTTGGGGTACGGCGACGGCGTCCCCCGGCACGCGGCCGCGGGCGTGGGCAACGGGACCGCCGCGGAGGTGCTCGTCGGCGGGCGCCGGCGGCCGGTGCGCGGGCGCGTCTGCATGGACCAGCTCGTCGTCGACCTCGACGGCGACACCTACCCGCCCGGCACACCGGTGGTGCTGTTCGGCCCCGGGACCGACGGGGAGCCGACCGCGCTCGATTGGGCGCGGGCCTGCGGCACGATCGACTACGAGGTCGTCACCCGCTTCCGCGGCCGCGCGACGCGGGTGTTCGTGGACACCTCGCGAGACGGAGGAGACCGGTGAACCTGCGACGCGCGATCCTCGGCATCGCCGCCGGAGCCGCGGGCGTGGCCCTCGCGGGCACGGCGGCGGGGGTGGTGCACCAGCGCCGCGTCATCGCCCACCGCGACGCGGGGGAGGCGGTCGCGCTCGGCTCGCTCCGGGCGCCCGCGCTGACCGTCGTCGCCGACGACGGCGTCGCGCTGCACGTCGAGGTCGACGAAGCACGCGACGCGGGCCACCCGGTGCGCACGGTGGTGTTCGTGCACGGCTACGCCCTCAACCTCGACTGCTGGCACTTCCAGCGGGCGGCCTACCGGGGCCAGGTGCGGGCGGTGTTCTACGACCAGCGCTCCCACGGTCGCTCCGGTCGCTCCGACCCCGAGAACGCCACCATCGAGCAGCTCGGCGCGGACCTCCTCACCGTGCTCGACCACGTCGCGCCCGACGAGGAGGTCGTGCTCGTCGGCCACTCCATGGGCGGGATGAGCATCATCGCGCTCGCCGAGGCGCACCCGGAGCTGTTCGGCACGCGGGTCGTGGGCGTCGGGCTCGTCGCCACGACGGCCGGCGGCCTCGACCCCAGCCGCGTCCTTCTGCCGCTCGTGCCGAAGGCGTTCGGCGGGCCGCTCGCCCTGCGCTTCGTCGCGGGCCTCTCGCGCGGCCACCGCGTCGTCGACGGCTTCCGCAAGGTCGGCAAGAGCATCGCGATGGTCGGCACCGACCGGTTCGCGTTCGGCAGCGACGTGCCGGAGCGCTACGTCGCCTTCGTCGACGACATGCTCAGCCGCACGCCCTTCGAGGTGCTCGCGCAGTTCTTCCCGGCGTTCGGCAGCCTCGACAAGTTCGGTGTCGTGCCGGCCCTCGAGAAGGTGCCGACGACGATCGTCTGCGGCACGAAGGACCGGCTGACCAGCATCGGCCACGCGCGCAAGCTGCACGCGCACATCGAGGGCTCGCGGCTCGTCGAGCTCGAGGACGCCGGCCACATGGTCATCATGGAGCGGCACGTCGCGGTGAACGACGCGCTCGACGAGCTGTTCGCGGCGGTGCAGACCCGTGGCTGACGCGTCGCCCCCGGGTTCCGCGCCCCTCACCGTCCGTCGGGTCGGCCCCGAGGCGGCGGCCGCCCTGCACGCGGTGGTGC
>DASWYU010000181.1:0-3346 GCA_036404795.1 Nocardioides sp.
AACGAGCCAACTCGACGCCCCGAGCGGCACACAACTGCCCACTCGACGCGCTCATCGCGACGCAAGCCGCAACTCGGCGCGGGTCAGGCCTCGTCGAGCGCGGCGGCGACGCGGCGGTGCGCGGTCCAGATCTCCTCGGGCAGGCCTTCGAACAGCTCCAGGTGCGCCTGGCGGAAGCCCATCTCCTGGCGCCAGCGGTCGACGTCGATGGAGAGGATGCGCTCGAGGTCGGCCTCGGGCAGGTCGAGGCCGGCCAGGTCGAGCTCCTCGCGCGTCGGGAGCACGCCGACGGCGGTCGGGCGACCCTCGACCTCCCCGTTCTTCAGCTGCACGAGCCAGAGCAGCGCGCGGAGGTTCTCGCGGTAGCCGGGCCACAGGAAGTGGCCGTCCTCGGCATCGCGCTGGAACCAATTGACGTGCGCGAAGATCGGCGGCTCGGAGGCCGCGCCCACGATCTTCAGCCAGTGCGCGGCGTAGTCGGCCTCGTCGTACGACATGAACGGCCGCATCGACATCGGGTCGTAGCGCAGCTGGCCCTCGACGCCCTCGGCGGCGAAGGTGGCCTCGGCGCCCAGCGTCAGGCCGTCGTAGACGCCCTCGGCGAGGTCGTGGATCGCGCGCACCAGCGGCTCGCGGTCACGCGTGCGGCCGCCGAAGATGATCGCGTCGAGCGGCACGCCGCGCGGGTCGTCGTAGTTGTCCGCGACGTTCGGCACCTGCGCGAGCGCCACCGTGAAGCGGCTGTTCGGGTGCGCCCACGGCGCGCCCTGCTCCTCGGGTCCGCGCTCGGCGATCGGCTCGCCCTTCCAGTCGAGCCAGCCCGTGAGGTCCTCGGGCTCGTTCGGCGTCTTGCCCTCCCACCACACGTCCTGCGTGGTCGGGTTGTAGGCCACGTTGGTGAAGATCGCGCCCGAGCCCGCGTCGATCGAGTGCAGCGCGGTCGGGTTGGTGAGCTCGTTCGTGTCCTTCGCGACGCCGAAGACGCCGCCCTCGGGGTTGAACGCGTAGAGACGACCGTCCTCGCCCGGCCAGATCCAGGCGATGTCGTCGCCGTAGAACTCGACGTGGTAGCGGTCGCCGAGCGCGTCGGGCGCGAGCGTCATCGCGAGGTTGGTCTTGCCGGAGGCGCTCGGGAAACCGCCCGCGACGTGGTGGCGCTTGCCGGTGACCTTGTCGGTGATGCCGAGCAGCATGAACTGCTCGGCGAGGAACTCGCCGGAGGCGAACCCGTCGAAGGCTGCCTGGCGCAGGCCGTGGGCGATCTTGCCGAGCAGCGCGTTGCCGCCGTAGGACGAGCCGAAGTGCAGGATCGTGCGCTCGTCGGCGACGGTCACGAAGTAGCGGGCGTCGTCCGCGGTGCCCTGCCCGTGGCTCTCGAGGTCGCCGGCGACGTGCACGGCACGGACGAAGCTGTCCGGCTCTGCCAGGTCGTTGATGTAGGAGACGCCCACGCGCGCCATCCGGATCATGTGGAGCACGACGGTGCGGGTGTCGGTGAGCTCCACGCCCGCGGCGTACTTCTCCAGCGGCGAGCCCTGCGGTGCCATGAGGTAGGGCACGACGTACATCGTCTTGCCGGCGAGCTGCCCGCGCATCTTGTCGGTCAGCAGTGCCTTCATCTCGGCGGCGGGCTTCCAGTTGTTGTACTCGCCGCGGTGCCGCTCGTCGTTGGTGGCGACGATGGTGCGCTCCTCGGAGCGGGCCGTGTCGAGGCGGTAGCTGCGCGAGTAGTAGCGCCCCTCGCCCGCTGGCTGCAGCTCCCCGGCCTCGAGGGCCTCGGCGACGAGGCGGGCGTCGTCGGCCGCGTCCACGACCTCGATGCGGGCCGCGCCGGTCACCTCCGCCCAGTGCGCGACGTAATCCCGCACGTGCGGGTTCAGCAGGCCGGCCTCGTCGAGGGCGGTGTCCACGAATCCCATCTCTGCCCGGATCCCTTCGTCAGCGCACCCTGGGGGTGCGCGGCGTCAACGTGGCGCCGATGCTCGCACACGCGTCGTGAGATGGAACGGCGGACCCCTAAATGGTACGGAGTACCATGCCGCGACTTGTCCCGTGACCCCCGCGGGCCGCAGAGTCGGGACGTGACCACCGCGGAGACCGTGCCCCACTCGCTCGCCGAGAACGTCCTGGGCGTGCTGACCGGCACCTTCGTCGTCTCCCTCGGCCTGCTCTTCCTCACCACGAGCGACGCCGTCACCGGGGGCACCGCGGGCCTCGCCCTGCTCGTCACCTATGCCGCCGGGGTGCCCTTCGGCCTCGTCTTCGTGCTCGTCAACCTGCCCTTCTTCGCCCTCGCGATCGCCAAGAAGGGCGCGGCTTTCACGGCCCGCAGCCTCGCCTGCGTCGTGCTCGTCAGCGGCTTCAGCGAGCTGCACCACCGCTTCGTCGAGCTCTCCGGCATGGCCGCCCCCTACGGGGTCGTCGCGGGCAACCTGCTCGTCGGGATCGGGCTGCTCATCGTGTTCCGCCACGGCGCGAGCCTGGGCGGCTTCAACGTGCTCGCGATCCTCGCGCAGGAGCGCCTCGGGTGGCGTGCGGGCTACGTGCAGATGGGGCTCGACGTGACCGTCGTGGTCGCGGCGCTGGCCGTCGTCGACCCGGAGAACGTGCTCCTGTCGGCACTCGGTGCCGCGCTGCTCAACCTCGTGCTCGCGCTCAACCACCGACCCGGCCGCTACCTCGGCGCCTGAGGCGCCCGAGCCGCCGGAGGCGTCCCAACCGCCCTCAGCAGGCGCCCCAGGCGCCGCGCTCGTCGTCGCGGGCCTCGTCCTCCGCGTCGGAGTAGAGGTCGAGGCGGTCGAACGGCTCCGCGAAGACGTACGTCGCGACCCAGCCCGTCAGCAGCAGCCGGACCCCGATGTCCGCGCCGTCGGGCGCCTCGACGTACCGGAGCAGCCGCCCGTAGCGGTCCACCGGGTCCTGGGTCGGGTCGTCGCGCAGCACGACCTCGGTCCCCACCGGGAGCAGGTCGCGGAGCGCGTCGCTCGCCTCCGGTCCGCCGCACTCGGGGGTGTCCCGCACCTCGGGCGCGTCGATGCCCAGGAGGCGCACGCGGTGCTCCTCGCCGTCCTGCTGCACCCGGATCGTGTCGCCGTCGACGACGGCCGTCACGACCGCCGTGCCCGGAGGGGGCTCGATGAGGAGCGACGGGGTGCCGCCCGGCTCCTCGGGGCCGTCGTCCCACGCGGCGTCCTGCGCCCCGGCCGCCCAGACGGCGGCCGCCGTCAGCGCGACCAGCGCGATGCCCACGAGCCGTGCGCGCATGTCTCCCCCATTCCGTTCCCGTCCCGGCCGCGTCCCCATCGTCGTGTCCTGCAGACGACCGTCGGCGGCGATCCTAGGGATC
>DASWYU010000182.1:0-7870 GCA_036404795.1 Nocardioides sp.
CGGCCCGGAGGCTCGGCCGTCGTCCTGCGCGAGCCGACGGCCGACCTCCAGGGCGACCTCACCCGCGGGGACGACGTCACGCTGCTCGAGATCACCGCGGAGACCCCCGGGGCCGGCGCTCCGGCGTACCTGCGGATCGGCGGTCTCAACGAGTTCGACGTCGACTCCCAGCAGTGGCGACCGGGGGGCGGCGACGAGCAGTCGCTCGCGGACACCGACCTGCGGCCGCCCGAGGGCGCCTCGCCCTCCGACGAGGAGGTGTCCTGGAACATCCGGGCCACCGACGCCTTCAGCTCGTCGTGGCTGCCCGCGCCGGCGAACCTGGTGCAGATCTACGCCGACTCCGGGTGGCGGTACCGCGCCTCCGGCGACGACTTCACCCGCGACGACGGCCGGACGACCGCCGGTCAGTCGTGGGAGGTCACCGAGGTCGTCACCTCGTTCACCCGGGAGGACCTCGACGCGGCGGGCGACGACTACCCCTCGTCGGTCGACGACTTCCTCGAGGTGCCGGGCGTCGACCCCCGGATCGGCGCCCTGGCCGAGTCCATCACCGACGACGCGCGCACCCCCGCCGCCCAGGCCGCCGCGCTGCAGGCCTTCTTCCGCGACCGCGACGAGTTCCGCTACGACCTCCAGGTGTCGTCGAGCTCCGACGACTCGCTCACCGAGTTCCTCTTCGACACGCGGGCGGGCTACTGCCAGCACTTCGCCTCGGCGATGGCCGTGATGGCCCGTGAGCTCGGGATCCCGGCGCGCGTGGCCGTCGGGTTCCTCACCCCGGAGTCCGTCGGCACCGGGCGCTGGGAGCTCAGTGCACACGACCTCCACGCCTGGCCGGAGCTCTACTTCCCGGAGCACGGGTGGGTGCGCTACGAGCCGACGCCGGGGCAGCGCGCGAGCGCGACGCCCGGCTACTCGGCGCCCGACCCGGCGCGACCCGGGACACCGTCGGAACCGGGCCAGCCGACGCCCACCTCCCGCCCGACCACGACCGCGCCGACCCCCAGCTCGTCCGCGACGCCGAGCAGCCCGGCACCCTCGGCCGAGGGCGGGAACGGCTCGGACGGCGGCTCCGGCACCGGCGGCGTCGACCTCACGGTCGTGCTGCTCGTCGCGGCGGTCGGATCCGGGCTCGTCCTGCTCGGGGCCCTGGTCCTGGCGCCCCGCGGCATCCGGAACCGGCAACGTCGCCGCCGCGAGGGCCTCGGCGTGGAGGGCGCGTGGGACGAGCTCCGCGCCACCCTGCTCGACCACCGCATCCGCTGGCCGGCGCACCGCTCCCCCGCGCTCACCGCGCGCACGCTGCTCGAGGACTGGGAGGCCGAGCTGGCGACCGCCGACGGCCGGGACCGTCCGGTGCCGGACGGCATGACCCTCGCCCCGCTGGAGCGCCTCGTCACCCGACTCGAGCTGGAGCGCTACGCACCGCCTCGCGCCGACGACGCGCCCGACACCACGTCCTGGGCGGACGCGGTCGCGTTCGCGGGCCACCGCACGGCCGGGCGCGGTCGTGCGTGGCGCGCCGCCTGGCTGCCCGCGTCGATCCTGCACCGGACGCGCGAGCACGACGGGGCGGACCTCCTCGGCGGCACCGACGACGTCGCGACCGCCAATCCCGGTGTCGAGTGGCAGGCCGACGAGGAGGAGCTGACGCGGCGCTGACGGTGCGAGCGGCGGGTTCGCGCGCTCGTACGTGCGCCCGGCAGGTCTCACCCCGGGACGCCCCCCTCGTACGACGAACGCCCCCGGTCCGTGGACCGGGGGCGTTCGCGCAGATCGGTGGGGGTGCCGCGCCGTCGGCGAGCCGGGGCTGCGGCAGGGCTGGGGTGGGACTGGGGCTCAGTAACCGCCCTCGCGGCGGCGACGCCACCGCTGCTCCATGCGCTCCATGAACGAGCCCGAGGCCTGCGCGCGGGGCGCGCGCTGCCGACGGGGACGGCGTCCTCCGTCGATGAGCGTGAGACCCTCGCGCGGCTCCATGGCCTGCTCGGGGGTGTCGGGGACCTCGTGGCGGGCGCGGGCGGCCGTGAGGCCGAAGACGGCGGCGCCGAGCATCACGAGGAAGCCGGCGATGCTCACGAGCTCCAACCGCGCGACGACGCCGGTCATCAGGAGCGCCACGCCGACGACGAAGCCCGCCGACGAGATGACGATGCGGCGACGAACGTTGCCCGCCATGCGCGACCCGCGGAGGGTCGATGCGAACTTCGGATCCTCGGCCAGGAGGGCGCGCTCCATCTGCTCGAGCATCTTCAGCTCTTCCTCGGAGAGCGGCACGTTTCCTCCCATGGCTGTCCACCCACGACGCCGAACGTCCTTGCACGTCACGACGACCCCGTCGAGAGGGTCGCTCGACGACGGCGTGCGTGGCGCCTACCGCAGATTCTAGGCAGGCACTGGTGAGGACGGTAGACGGACGTCGAAATTCCCGCGCACCGTCCCGGGGCGTCACCACGACCACCAGGTGACCGGGTCCAGATCGAGGGCGCTGAGGGGTTCCGCCGGCGGTGCGGTCGGGGTCTCGTTCGGTGGTCCGGCCGGTGGTCCGGCCGCGGGTCCGGTTCCGCGTTCGGCGGACTGTCCGTCGACGAGGGTCGCCCGCCCGAGCGCCCCCCTCCCGAAGCGCTGCCGCACGCGGTCGGCCGCCTCGTCGGTCGCCCGCCACCCGCGCTCCGGGTCGCCCAGGCGGAGCTGCTCCGTGCACCCCGTGGAGTCACGGAGGCCGGCGAGGCGCACGCCGACGAGCCGTACGGCGCGGGCCGGGTCCCGCAGCCCGTCGAAGAGCCGCGCGACGACCGTGTGGACGTCCCTCGTCGTGGCGCTCGGCTCGGTCAGGGTGCGGGCGCGCGACACGGTCGTGAAGTCCGGGTAGCGGACGCGGACCGCGACCGACGTGGCCAGCAGGCCGGCGCGACGGGCACGCGCCGTCACCCCGAGAGTGAGGCCGAGGAGCAGGGCGTGCAGCTCCTCGGGATCGTCGACGTCGCGCGCCAACGTGCGGTCGGAGCCGATCGAGCGCTGCCGCTCGCGCGGCCGGAACGCGGTGTGCAGGCGTCCGGCCTCCGCCCCGCGCAGCAATGCGTGGACCTGCGCGCCGCCGGCACGCCCGAGACGCGCCTGGAGCAGCTCGACGGGCAGGCGTCGGGCGTCGGCGACGGTCGTCACGCCCATCCGCTCCAGTCGCGCTCGCGTGGAGGGCCCGACGCCCCAGAGCTCCCCGACGTCGAGCGGGTCGAGGAACGACCGCACCTCGTCGGGGCGCACGACGACCAGCCCGTCGGGCTTCGCGCGACGGGAGGCGAGCTTGGCGACGCTGCGCGTCGACGCGATGCCGACGGAGCACGTGATGCCGACCCGCTCGACGACGCGTTGCCGCAGCAGCTCGCCGAGGACGCGCGGGGTGGCCGTCCGCCGCGCCCCCTCGACGTGGAGGAACGCCTCCTCCTGCGAGAGCGGCTCCACGCGCGGGGTCACGGAGTCGAACACCTCGAACACGGCGGTGGAGGCGGCCGCGAAGGCGTCGAAGTCGGGCGGCACGACCACGAGCTCCGGGCACCGCCGACGCGCCTGCGCCGTCGGGGTGCCGGACCGGATCCCCCGGCGCCGGGCCGGATAGGTGGCGCAGAGGATGACGCCCCGGTCACCGCCGCCCGCGACGACGACGGGCACTCCCGCGAGGTCGGGGCGTCCCCGCAGCACGACGGACGCGTAGAACGCGTCCATGTCGACGTGGAGGACAGGGCAGTCCTCGCTGCCGTCGGTCGTCACGGCACACCGGCCGCGCGACCGACCGCCTCAGCGGCGCGCGAGGAGGTGGAGCTGGCTCGCGAGCGGGAGGAGATCGGGCAGCTGGGCGGCGGCACGCTCGAGCTCGACGAGGGCCGCCGAGGACCCGGGCTCGGCGTCGACGAGCGCGCCGGGCACGAGGTCGGTGACGACGCGCACGCCGTGCACCGAGACGACCTCCAGCGCGGCGGCGGCGAGCAGGTCCTCCAGCTCGCCTCGTGCGAAGCGCCGCCCCGTGCGGCCGGCCACCATCGCGGCCGGGGCCTCGAGGAGCTCGCGCGCCGCGACGAACTGGCCGGCCATGGCCCGGGCGAGCACCGCGGCGTACCGCTGTGCGACGAGCAGGCTGAGGTGCCCACCGGGGCGCAAGGCCGCGCCGAGAGCCGAGAGGGCCGCCGCCGGGTCGTCGACGATCTCGAGGACGCCGTGGCAGAGCAGCAGGTCGACCGAACCGGCGGGGACGAGCGAGCCGAGGTCGCGCAGGTCGCCCTGCAGGCCCGCGACCCGGTCGACGACGCCCGCCTCCTCCGCCCGACGGTGCAGGGACGCCAGGGCGTCCGGACTCGGGTCGACCACGGTGACGCGGTGTCCGAGCGCGGCCAGTCGGACGGCATGTCCCCCCGTGCCCCCGCCCACGTCGACCACGGACATGCCCGGGTCGACGAGCAGGGGGTCCAGCGCGTCCCGCACGACGGCGCTCCGCGCCGCCTCGCGGCGCTCCCCGGGACGCTCTGCTGGACGCGCTCCTCCGAGCGGCTCTCGCGACATGCGGCCCACCCTAGTGACCTCGCCGGCACCGGACGCATCTCCCCTCCCGCGACCTGACCCCGCATCGAACAGATGTTCGATGCGGGGTCAGGGTACGTCAGCCGGTCGGGATCGACCAGCCTCAGCCAGGCCGGCTGGGGATCAGCTGGGCGGGTTCAGCCCCAGATCTCGTCGGCCCAGGCGGGGTTGTCGATGAAGGGGTTGCGGTTGCCCTGGAAGTCGGAGTGGATCAGGTCGTTGCGCCGCTGCTCGAACGCGTCGGGCGGGTCCTCCGCGTTCCACTGCAGGAGCACCGAGACCCGGCCGATGTGCGGGGCTGATCCGTTGCCGACCTCGTCGTTGACCTCGAGGTCCGCGAAGCCGTCGTCGCCCTCGTAGCGCACCGACATGTAGAAGATCATGCGGGCGACGTCGCCCTTCACCTCGTCGCGCGGCTCCCAGGAGTCGCTGTCCGAGAAGTTGCCGGGAGCCTCGTCGTTCTCGGTGCCGCCCTCGTCGAAGTCGAGGTTGCCGCGGTCGGAGTTGACGGTGACGTCCTCGGGCCGGAGGTGGTGGATGTCGGTGCCGGGCCCGGTCGCCGTGCCGAAGTCACCGTGGGACTTGGCCCAGACGTGCTCGCGGTTCCACTGGTCGACGCCGCCGCCGTTGTCGCTCTTGGGCATCGAGAAGCCGCTGTAGAGCGTCAGGACGTGGGAGGGGTTCGAGGGGTCCTCGTCGGTGACCTTGAGGGCGTCCCAGACCTGCGAGTAGGAGAGCGCCTCGACGTCGGTCGAGATGATCTCGTGGAGGGCCGTCTGCAAGGCGTCGCCCGTGAGCCCGTCGGCGCCGTCGTAGTAGCCGTCGGGCACCGCGGCGATGGTCGAGCCGCTGACCGCGGCCGTGGGACCGGAATCGGCTCCGGACGTGGGATCGGCCGTGGCCGACGGGACCGCCTGGGTCGCGCCGAGGCCGATCGTGAGGGAGAGCACCAGCGTCGCCGTGCGGCGACGCTTCCCGAGAACGTGGTGCATGGATTCAGAGCTCCGTCGATCAGGGAGCCGTCACGGCTCCGTGCGGTGGAGACCCCGGGCGGACCCCGGAGTCCACCAGCACCCTAGGCACAGGAGCACCCCGTCGGTCGATGCCCACGCGCCACGGATCGGCGACGGCAGCGCGTCGATCCGGTGACACCGGAGGGACGGCAGCACGACGGCAGCACGACGGCCGGGGCGTCGGTCACGCGACCCCGGCGCCGCCCTCGCCCGGGACGACGCCGTCGGCGATCTCCGACCAGGCGTGCGGGATCAGGCCGAGCTCGGCCTCCACCACCGCGAGGAACCGGTCGGCCTCGCCGACGAGCTCGTCGGCCTCCTCATGGGTCGTCGCGCGCGTCGACCCGGCCTGGGCCGCCGCGTAGGTCCCTGCCCCCGAGGCGAAGAAGGCCGCCCAGTCGGCGAGGTCGGGCGCCGCCTCCTTCAGGAGCACCCAGGCGTTGCGCGAACGGCGACGCGCCGCCGGGGCCGGCACCGATCGCGCCGCCAGCAGCGCCGCGGCCGCCCGCAGCGCCGCGACGTGGGCACAGGCGTAGCGGGTCGTCGCGTCGGGCGCGAGCAGCGCCTCGCGCAGCGAGGTCGCGGAGCGCGTCAGGTAGGCGTGGGTGGCGGCCGGCAGGACCAGGCCGCCGGGACGGGATCCGGGAGCCGCGGGGCGTCGCGGGTCACCGTGCTGCGTCATCGGGGTCTCCTCGGTGCAGGACGAGCTGTCCCCGTGGACGCTAGGGCGACCCACTGACAATCCTGGTCGAGCAGACCTGCGAGACCGTTCAGTCGGCGTCGATGACGCGCGCCCAGTGCCCGTTGTGGGCGTTCTGGAAGTACCGCCGGTTGGCCGGGTGCCACAGCAGGAGCAGCGTGAGGCCGTGCATCGCGACGGCGACCGCCGAGAGCAGCATGAGCAGCACGGGCGCGCCCGGCGTCGTGCCGAGCACCAGCTGGATGACGGCACTCATGCCGACCAGCGCGGTCAGCGTGTAGAGCGCCCAGCGCGCGCCGACCCGCACCATCGCGACGAGCACCAGCGCGAGCGGCACGTAGGTCACGAACATCGTCAGGGCGACGCGGAAGAAGCCGAACGGGGCGAAGGACGACTCGCGGACGGCGGCGATCGTCTGGCCCGTCGAGGCCGCGTGGGCCGTGATCGAGGCGTCGCGCAGGGTGTCCTGCAGGAAGTACGTCGCGACGGTCGCCACGGTCATCACGACCATCTGCGCCAGCGCCGCGCGGAGGGCGAGCCCGACCATCGGCGGCACGGGAGCAGCCTGGGCGACCTGACCCTCGACCACCGGCGTCCCACGATCGATCGACATGCTCGTCACCGTTTCTCCCCGTTCCGCTGCTGCTGCCGCCCGCTCGCGACCTGCTGGTGCATACCAACTCGTTACCCGACGTAAACGTCGATGCTACCGAGAAGTCGCTCGGGGGCGGAGTCGGCGACGGTGTCCCGGGCCACACCGCGGCGGCTCCCAGCCTCTACAGTGACGCGCGTGCCTGCACCCGTCGCCCCGTCCCCCACCTCCGTCGGACGGCGCTGATGGCGCGGGTCGTCGTCGTCGGCGGCGGGTACGGCGGACTCGCCTCGGCCGCCCGGCTGGCCAAGCTCGGCCACGCCGTGACGCTCGTCGAGGCCGCTCCGCGTCTCGGTGGGGCGCTGGAGCGCGTCGTACGCGACGAGTTCGCGTGGGACGCCGGACCGACGAGCACCCTCCTGCCCGCCGTGGCGCGGGACCTCTTCCGCAAGTCCGGTCGGCCGCTCGAGAAGGAGCTGACCCTCGAGCACCGCGAGGTGGTCCGTGAGCACCGGTTCGCGGACGGCACGTCCCTGCGGCTGCCCGGCAGCTCCCGCGAGGCGCAGCAAGCGGCCGTCGACGCCCTCTCCCCCGGGCTCGGGGAGGCGTGGCTGGCGCACGTCGCGGCGTACGCGCCCACCTGGGAGCTGCTGCGCCGCGAGCACCTCGAGCGGCCGTGGGTGCCGGCCCTCGCCGACAAGGCGACCCGTGCGGTGCTGTTCCCCCGCGAGACCCTGGCGCGGCGCGTGCGCCGTGCGTTCCGGGACGACCGGTTGCGGCAGGTCGCGACGTACGCCGCCGTCGCGGAGGGCCACGACCCCCGGCAGGTGCCGGCGTGGGTCGGGGTGACGGCCTACCTCGAGCAGCGGTTCGGCGTCTGGACGGTCCTCGCGGCCGACGGCGGGATGGCGGCCCTGGCCGACGCGCTGGAGCGACGGCTGGCGACGCGCCGCGTCGAGGTGGTGCTCGGCACCCCCGTCCGCGACGTCG
>DASWYU010000183.1:0-7880 GCA_036404795.1 Nocardioides sp.
TCCGGGTCGAGCGGCAGCGGCACCGGGTCGGTCGGGTCGGCCGGCTCGTCGAGCGCCACGATGGTGGCGGGCGCCGGAGTCTCGGCGCGGGCGTCGCCGCCGGGGAGCATCGATGCCCCCAGCAGGACGGCGAGAGCGGCCACGGAGACGGGCCGCACGAGGTTGCGCATGGGTGTTCCTCCCCCAGGATGGGTGTCCGCCCCGTGCGGACAGGCGACACCCTAGGGCGAAGCGGTGACAGCGGTGGCGTGTCGCGGGGTACCGGTGCTGATCACCGCGTTGGTGGCGGGTCCTAGAGTGACCGAGCCCGCGGTCCGGCGACGAGGAACAGGCTGACGATGAGCTCGAGCGCGTTCGTGGTTCCCGGTTCGGCCGAGGCCGACCTCGTGCGGCGGCGCGACCTCAAGCGGATGCGCGCCGTGGCGACGGGGCTCCTCGTGGTGGCGGCGGTGGTGTACGTCGCGACCCGGGGCCAGGACGGGTTCTGGGGCTTCGTCAACGCGGGCGCGGAGGCCTCGATGGTCGGCGCGATCGCGGACTGGTTCGCCGTGACCGCGCTGTTCCGCCACCCGCTGCGCCTGCCGATCCCGCACACCGCGCTGATCCCGCGCCGCAAGAACGAGCTCGGGCGGGGGCTGCAGGAGTTCGTGCGGGAGAACTTCCTCGCCGAGGGCGTCGTGCGCGACCGCGTCGCGGCCGCCGAGGCGAGCCGCCGGGTGGGGGAGTGGCTCGGGGACCCCGCCCACGCGCGCCGGGTGGTCGACGAGGTGGCGGACGTCGCCGTCATCGCGCTGTCGAAGGTGCGGGACGAGCACGTCGGCGAGCTGGCCGAGACCGTGCTGCTGCCGCGCTTCCGGGAGGAGCCGATCGCCCCGATCGCAGCCGCGCTGCTCGGCGAGATGGTGGAGGACGACCTCCACCACGGCGTGGTCGACCTCGGGCTCGGGGAGCTGCTGCGGTGGTTGCGCAACAACGAGGACACGTTCACCGAGGTGCTCGGTGAGCGCGCCCCGTGGTGGACCCCGACGCGGCTCAACGACGCCGTCACCCAGCGGGTCCACGCCGAGGCCATCACGTGGGTGGAGGACATCCAGGCCGATCCGCAGCACCGCGCGCGGGGAGCGTTCGACTCGATACTCCGCGACCTGGCCCGCGACCTCGTGCGCGACCGCGACACGGCCGAGCGCGCCGAGCGGCTCAAGCTGCGGGTGCTGGAGCACCCGCAGGTGCTGGCGACCGCGATCTCGCTCTGGAAGGCCCTGCAGCGCGCGCTCGTCGCAGGTCTCGAGGAGGAGGCCAGCATGCTGCGCGTCCGCCTCGAGCACGAGCTCGTGGCCTTCGGTCGCCGGCTCACGAACGACCCCACGCTGCGGGAGCGGATCGACACGATGCTCGCCGACGCGGTCGTGTTCGTCGTCGAGCGGTACGGCGTAGAGCTGACCGGCGTCATCACCACCACCATCGACCGGTGGGACGGGGACGAGGCCGCGCGCCGCATCGAGCTCCACGTCGGCCGCGACCTCCAGTTCATCCGGATCAACGGGACGGTCGTCGGCGGACTGGTCGGTGTCCTCATCCACACCGTCGACGTGCTGCTGCCCTGAGGGGCCCTGGAGGGCGCTGAGGATCGCGGAGGGTCGGGGCGGGTCGGCGGCCGGTGAGAGGATGGGCCGGTGAGCGAGCCCTTCGACGTCCCCGTCCGCGACGGCGTCATCCGCCTCGGCCAGTTCCTCAAGCTGGCGAACCTCGTCGAGTCGGGTGCGCAGGCGAAGCCCGTCATCGCCGAGGGCCGCGTGCTCGTCAACGGCGAGGTCGACACCCGGCGCGGTCGCCAGCTCGTGGTCGGTGACGTCGTCACGCTCGACGGGCAGAGCGCCCGTGCCGTCGACGCCGAGGGCTTCGACGACGGCCTGCCCTGGTGACGCGCCGTACGGCGTGAGGCCACGCAACGGCAAGAGGCCCCGCAACGTCATGCGCCCCGCAGGCCGGAGCCTGCGGGGCGCATGACGTCAGCGGGGGTCGGGTCAGGAGACGCCGAGCAGGTCGACGACGAAGATCAGCGTCTCGCCGGGCTTGATGACGCCGCCGGCGCCGCGGTCGCCGTACCCCAGGTGCGGCGGGATGACCAGCTGGCGGCGGCCGCCGACCTTCATGCCCTGCACACCGGTGTCCCACCCGGAGATGACCTGGCCGATGCCGAGGCGGAACTGCAGGGGGGTGCCCCGGTTGTAGGAGGCGTCGAACTCCTCGCCGGTGGAGTGGGCCACGCCCACGTAGTGCACGGAGACGGTCTGACCCGCCGCCGCCTCGGCACCGTCGCCGACGGTGATGTCGGTGACGACCAGGTCGGCCGGGGGCTCAGGGTCGAAGAAGTCGATCTCGGGCTTGTCCATGAGGGCCAGCCTAGTGGCGTGGCCTCCGGTGGGGTCAGCCCTGGTTCACGTAGGCGTCGAGCTGGTCGCGCTCGAACGCGAGCTCGTCGATGCGCGCCTTGACCACGTCGCCGATGCTCACGATCCCGATGATGCGGGTCTCGTCCTCGACGACCGGCAGGTGGCGGATGCGGTAGGTCGTCATCAGCTGCATGAGGTGGGCGACCTCCTCGCCGGCGCCGCAGGTGCGCACGGTGGCGGTCATCAGGTCCCGGACGCTGCCGCCGAGCAGGTCGGCGGGCGGGGCGTCGCCGAGCCGGCGCACGACGTCGCGCTCGCTGACGATGCCCTCGAGGGTCGTGCCGTCGCTGCTGACGACGACGGCGCCGATGTTGTGCCGGCCGAGCAGCGCGACCAGCTCGCCGATGGTGGCGTCCGGCCCGATCGTGACCACGGGCTCGCCCCGCATGACGTCCTGGATCCTCATGGGCACCTCCGGTGTCGGCGACAGGTGGCCGTTCACGCTACCTGTGACGCCGGTCACTCCGGAAGGGCCGCCGGTGGCGGTCCTCCCTCAGGGACGCAGCTGCCGCACGACGCCGCCGGCGAAGGGCGGGTCGTCGGGGTCGTCGCCGCCCGCCGTCCCGAGGAAGCCGAGCGCCGGGTCGTGGAGGTGGCCGTTGGAGGCGATCGCGTTGCCGCTCCAGGGGCCGTCGGCGCCGTCGAGGCCGGTGAACGCGCCCCCCGCCTCCCGCACGATCACGTCGAGCGCCGCCATGTCGTAGACCTCGAGCTCGGGCTCGGCGGCCAGGTCGACCGCGCCCTCCGCGACGAGCATGTAGGACCAGAAGTCGCCGTAGGCCCGGGTGCGCCAGACCCGCCGCGACAGCGCGAGGAAGTCGTCGAGCCGGCCGCGCTCGTCCCAGCCGGAGAGCGAGCTGTAGGACAGCGACGCGTCACCGAGGTCCCGCACGGCCGACGTCTCGCAGCGGGTCGCCTTGAGCAGCGACTTCCCGGTCCAGGCACCCTGTCCCTTCGCGGCCCACCAGCGGCGCTGGAGCGCGGGGGCGGAGACGACGCCGGCGACGATCTCGCCGTCGACCTCGAGCCCGATGAGCGTCGCCCAGACGGGCACGCCGCGCACGAAGTTCTTGGTGCCGTCGATGGGGTCGACGATCCAACGACGACCACCGGCGCCCTGGCCGGGGGTGGTGCCCTCCTCCTCGCCGAGGATGGCGTCGCGGGAGCGGACACGGCCGAGCTTCGCGCGGATCGCCGACTCGACGGCGCGGTCCGCGTCGGTCACGGGCGTGAGGTCGGGCTTGCTCATCACGTGCAGGTCGACCGCCTTGAAGCGGTCGAGGCTGATCGAGTCCGCGTCGTCGGCCAGCAGGTGGGCGAGCCGGAGGTCGTCGGTGTGGTCGGCGCCGTCAGCGATGGCCATGGCGCTCAGGCTAGGGCATGCCCCGGGGCGGCACTCCGACGGTCATTCCCAGACCTCCGCGTTCTCCCGCGCGGCGAGCACGCGGCGGAACGACGTCACCCGGTCGACGTCGGCCTGCCCGGCCGCGATCGCCTCGTCGAGGCCGCACTCCGGCTCGCCCGTCCCGTGGGTGCAGCCGCGCGGGCAGTCCTCGGTCATCTCGTCGAGGTCGGGGAAGGCCTCGATGAGGTGCTCGGGGCGGACGTGCGCGAGCCCGAACGACCGGATGCCCGGCGTGTCGACGATCCACCCCGGCTCGCCACCGTGCTCCGGGAGCGCCAGCATGATCGCCGAGGTCGACGTGTGGCGGCCGCGTCCGGTGACGTCGTTGACGCGCCCGACCTCGCGGCCGGCGCCGGGCACGAGCCGGTTGACGAGCGTCGACTTGCCGACGCCGCTGTGCCCGATGAGCACGCTGGTGCGTCCGGCCAGCCGGTCGCGGATCTCGTCGATGTCGGCGCCCTTGCGGGTGACCACCCACGGCACGCCGAGGGAGCGGTAGGTCGCGAGGAGCGTCTCCGGGTCGGCGAGGTCCGCCTTGGTGAGGACGAGGAGGGGGGCCATGCCCGCGTCGTACGCCGCGACGAGGGCCCGGTCCAGCAGCCCGGGCCGTGGCTCGGGGTTCGCCAGGGCGGTCACGATCACGAGCTGGTCGACGTTGGAGACGATGACGCGCTCGACGGGATCGTCGTCGTCGGCGGTGCGCCGCAGCACGGTCGCCCGTTCCTGCACCTCGACGATGCGGGCGAGGGAGCCCTCCGCGCCGGTGGTGTCGCCGACGAGACGCACCCGGTCACCGACCACCACGCCCTTGCGGCCCAGCGGCCGGGCCTTCATCGCGGTGACAAGCGCCTCCTGGCCGTCGACGAGCACGGTGTAGCGGCCCCGATCGACCCGTACGACGCGGCCCGCCTCGGCCTCGTCGTAGGTCGGCCGGTCCTTGGTGCGGGGACGCGTGCGACGACGGGGTCGCTCGTAGTGCTCGTGGTCGTGCTCGTCGTAGCCGCGTGCCACCTCTGCCGCCCCCGCCTACCTCAGCCGGCCGCGGGGCCGCCGGTGACGCCCGTCCAGGCGCCGGCGAAGTCGGGGAACGTCTTGGACGTGGTGGCCACGTCCTCGACGAGCACACCGGGCGTGGAGGCGCCGACGACGACCGCCGCGTGCGCCATCCGGTGGTCGGCGTAGGTGTGGAACACGCCGCCGTGCAGGGGCGCCGGTCGCAGCTCGAGGCCGTCGGGGCGCTCGGTCACGTCCGCGCCGAGACCGCCCAGCTCGGCCGCCAGCGCGTGCAGCCGGTCGGTCTCGTGGTGCCGGATGTGCGCCACGCCGCGGAGCACCGAGGGGCTGTCCGCGAGCGCGCAGAGCGCGGCGACGACGGGGGTCAGCTCGCCCACGTCGTGCAGGTCGAGGTCGACACCGGAGAGACGCTCGGGACCGGTGAAGCGGACGCCGTCGGTGACCTGCTCGACGGTGCAGCCCATGGCACCGAGGATGTCGCGCAGCGCGTCGCCCGCCTGCGTGGTCGTCGTCGGCCAGTCGCGGACGGTGACGCGGCCGCCGGTCGCCGCGGCCAGCGCGACGAACGGCCCGGCGTTCGACAGGTCGGGCTCGATGAGGTGGTCGACGGGGGCGATCGGGCCGGGTGCGACGCGCCAGCGGTCCGGCACGCTGTCGTCGACCTCGACGCCGTGGGCGCGGAGGATCGTCGTCGTCATCTCGACGTGGGGGAGCGACGGGATCGGGGCGCCGCGGTGCAGCACCTCGACCCCCTCGTCGTAGGTCGCGCCGGCCAGCAGCAGTGCCGAGACGAACTGCGACGACGTCGACGCGTCGATGGTCACGGTGCCACCGCGCACGGACCCGCTGCCCGCGACGGTGAACGGGAGCAGGCCGCGGTCGTCGTCGCGGACGTCGACCCCCAGTGCACGGAGCGCGGTGAGGACCGGGCCGATCGGCCGCGTGCGCATGTGGGGGTCGCCGTCGAAGGAGACCGCGCCGCGCGCGAGCCCGGCGAGTGGCGGCACGAACCGCATCACGGTGCCGGCGAGGCCGCAGTCGACGGCGGCGTCCCGCTCGAACGGGCCAGGCGTCACCGTCCAGTCCTCGCCCGTCGTGTCGACCGCCGCGCCGAGGGACGAGAGGGCGGCGGCCATCAACAGGGTGTCGCGCGAGCGGAGGGCGCGCCGCACGACCGACGGCCCGGTCGCGACGGCCCCCAGCACCAGGGCGCGGTTCGTCAGCGACTTGCTGCCCGGCAGGGTCACGGTGACGTCGACGGGTGCCGCCACGTGCGGGGCGGGCCAGAGGTCGGCAGGGGCGGTCGCGGCCGTGGTCGTCACGGACGCAGGGTATCGGCCCGGGAGACGGGTCAGGTCAGCTGCGCCTTCGCCAGCTTCGCCTCACGCTTGGCCGCGGCCGTGACGTGCTTCGCCTCGCGGCGCGCGTCCTTCGCGGCGCGGCGGGCGCGCCAGGCGAGGCCGGGCTTGCCGTCGGTGTCGACGGCGGCGAGCAGGAGGCCGCCCAGCATCGACACGTTCTTGAAGAAGTGGACCTGCTGGTTGCCCTTGGCGGCGGGGTCGGTCTCCTGCCAGAAGGGGTGGCCGGCCACCGTCGTCGGCGCCAGGGTCGCCGCGAGCACGATCGCCGACGCCCGCGGGGCGCGGCCGGTCGCCAGCGCGGCGGCGGCCAGCACGTGGACGGCCGCGTTGGCGCGCACCAGGGTGACCGGGTCGGCGGGCACCGGGACGCCCGCCTGCTGGGCCTTCGGCACCACCTTGTCGGTCACCTTCGCCGCCTTCGGCGCGAGCGCGTCCGCGTTGCGGAACGCGTTGATGCCGCCGACGACGAACATCGAGGCGAGCAGCGGACGGGCGATCAGTCGCGTCACGGTCATGCCTTTCTTCCTACACGATCCGGCCAACGCTCGACAGCCCCGTCCGGACCGCGTCCGGCCTAGGCTGGCTCCCATGTGCGGTCGCTACGCCTCCAGCCGTGAGCCCGACGACCTGGTCGACGAGTTCGGCGTCGCCGAGACGATCCTCGCCGACCGGCTCCCGCCGAGCTGGAACGTCGCGCCGACCGACCCGGTCTACGTCGTGCTCGAGCGCCCCGCGAAGCCCGAGCAGGGCATCGACGCGGCCCGCCGCCAGCTGCGGGCGCTGCGGTGGGGCCTCGTGCCGTCGTGGGCGAAGGACGCGAAGGGCGCCGCCCGCCTCATCAACGCCCGGCGCGAGACCGTTGCGGAGAAGCCGTCGTTCCGGCGGGCGTTCGCCGCGCGGCGGTGCTTGGTGCCGGCGGACGGCTACTTCGAGTGGTACGTCACCGAGCGCACCACCGCCCGCGGCAAGCCGGTCAAGCAGCCCTACTACATCCGGCCCGAGGACGGTGGTGTGCTGCCGATGGCGGGGCTCTACGAGATCTGGCGCGATCCGGACCGCGCCGAGGACGACCCCGACCGGTTCCGCTGGACCTGCACCGTGATCACGACCTCGGCGACCGACGACCTCGGCCGCATCCACGACCGGATGCCGCTGACGGTCGCCCGCGACGACTGGGACACCTGGCTCGACCCGACGTCCGGCGCCTCCGAGGGTCTGCTGGACCTGCTGCAGCCGGCGGCTCCCGGCCGGCTCGCGGCGTACCCCGTCTCCACCCTCGTCTCCTCCGTCCGCAACAACGGCCCCGAGCTCGTCGAGCCGATCCCGCTGGAGGACGCGTGACGTCGCTCGACGTGCCGGCGACCGAGGTGCGGGAGATCGGGACGCCGTACGGCGCCGCCCGCCTCCACCGCAACCCGGCCCCCGCCGGGGTGACCGCGGTGGCCACCCTCCTGCTCGGCCACGGCGCCGGCAACGGGGTCGAGATGCACGACGTCGCCGTGCTGGCGCGCGCGCTGCCGGCGCAGGGCGTCAACGTCGTGCGGCTCGAGCAGCCGTGGCGGGTCGCCGGACGCAAGGTGGCCTCGCCGCCCCCGACGCTCGACGTGGCGCTCCGCCTCGCGGCCGCGGCGCTGCCGGCGGCGGACC
>DASWYU010000184.1:0-4917 GCA_036404795.1 Nocardioides sp.
GGCGAGCGACGCCGGTCCGGCGGCCGGGCCCTCGTCGGCGCGGTCGTCGGGGAAGCCGGCGAGCACCCGCTCGGCCTGCCGCCACGTGCAGATCGCCGGGCCGCGGGTGGAGCGCACCTCGGTGCCGGCGCGGAGGTCGTCGACGAGCTGCCGCGCACTGGCGGGGGTCTGGTTGTCGACGAACTCCCAGTTGACCATCACGACCGGCGCGTAGTCGCAGGCCGCGTTGCACTCGACGTGCTCCAGGCTGACGACGCCGTCGTCGGTGGTCTCGTCGTTGCCGATGCCGAGGTGCTTCTTGAGCGCCGCGAAGATCTCGTCGCCGCCCATGACGGCGCAGAGCGTGTTGGTGCAGACCCCGACGTGGTAGTCGCCGACGAGGCGGCGCTTGTACATCGTGTAGAAGGTCGCGACCCCGCTGACCTCGGCGGGCGAGATCCCGAGGATCTCGGCGCACGCCTCGATGCCCTCGGGGGTGATGCGGCCCTCCGCGGACTGCACGAGGTGGAGCATCGGCAGCAGACCGGAGCGGGCCTGCGGGTAGCGCTCCGTGATCTGGCGGAGCTCGCCCAGCGTCTCGGCGGACAGAGTCATCGGTCCACCCCTCCCATGACGGGGTCGATGGAGGCGACCGCGACGATGACGTCGGCGACCATGCCGCCCTCGCTCATGACGCTCGTCGCCTGCAGGTTGGTGAACGACGGGTCGCGGAAGTGCACCCGGTGCGGGCGGGTGCCGCCGTCGGAGACGACGTGGGCGCCGAGCTCGCCGCGTGGCGACTCCACCGGCACGTAGGCCTGGCCGGGCGGCACCCGGAAGCCCTCCGTGACCAGCTTGAAGTGGTGGATGAGCGCCTCCATCGACTCGCCCATGATGTGGCGGATGTGGTCGAGGCTGTTGCCCTGGCCGTCGGTGCCGATGGAGAGCTGGCTGGGCCAAGCGATCTTCTTGTCGGCGACCATCACGGGCGCCCCCTCGAGGCCCTCCAGCCGCGCGACGCACTGCTCGACGAGGCGGAGGCTCTCGAACATCTCGTTCATCCGCACCCGGAACCGGCCGTAGGAGTCGGCCGTGTCCCACGTCTGCACGTCGAAGTCGTAGGTCTCGTAGCCGCAGTAGGGCTGCGTCTTGCGCAGGTCCCAGCCGTAGCCCGTCGAGCGCAGCACCGGGCCGGTGAGCCCGAGCGCGAGGCAGCCCTCGAGGTCGAGGTAGCCCACGCCCTCGAGCCGTCCCCGGAAGATCGGGTTCGCGTTGCAGAGCGCCTCGATCTCGGGGAGCCGCTTGCGCATGAGGGCGACGAAGTCCCGTACGGCGCCGAGCGAGCCGTCGGGCAGGTCCTGGGCGACCCCGCCGGGCCGGATGAAGGCGTGGTTCATGCGGAGGCCGGTGATGAGCTCGAAGAGGTCCAGCACCTGCTCGCGCTCGCGGAACCCGATCGTCATGACCGTGAGCGCGCCGAGCTCCATGCCGCCGGTCGCGATGGCGACGAGGTGGGAGGAGATGCGGTTGAGCTCCATGAGCAGGACCCGCATGACCTGGGCCTTCTCGGGCACGTCCGCCTCGATGTCGAGGAGCCGCTCGACGCCGAGCACGTAGGTCGCCTCGTTGGAGAAGGGCGACAGGTAGTCCATGCGGGTGCAGAACGTGACGCCCTGCGTCCACGTCCGGTACTCCATGTTCTTCTCGATGCCCGTGTGCAGGTAGCCGATCCCGCACCGCGCCTCGGTGACGGTCTCGCCCTCGAGCTCGAGGATGAGCCGCAGCACGCCGTGGGTCGACGGGTGCTGGGGGCCCATGTTGACGACGATCCGCTCGGCGTCGAGGCCCTCCCCGACGCCGGCGACGACCTCGTCCCAGTCCTGGCCGGTGACGGTGAAGACGCGCGACGCGTCGGCTCCGTCGATGTCGCCGGCGGCGCCCGCGGCGTACGGGTCCTGCTGCTCGTGGGTGGTGGTCATCAGGCGTACGACCTCCG
Organism: Nocardioides sp.; assembly: GCA_036404795.1. GTDB lineage: Bacteria > Actinomycetota > Actinomycetes > Propionibacteriales > Nocardioidaceae > Nocardioides. Next base: position 1,976 of record DASWYU010000184.1, read on the forward strand.
CTGGTCGGGCGGCGGGATCGTCCCGCCCTTGTACTCCACGTCGATCCCGCCGAGCGGGTAGTCCTTGCGCTGCGGGTGGCCGGGCCAGTCGTCCGGCATGAGGATCCGGGTGAGCGCCGGGTGGCCGTCGAAGACGATCCCGAAGAAGTCCCAGGTCTCGCGCTCGTGCCAGTCGGCCGTCGGGTAGGTCGCGACGACGCTCGGCACGTGCGGGTCCGCGTCGGGGCAGGTCACCTCGATCCGGATCCGGCGGTTGTGGGTCATCGAGAGGAGGTGGTGGACGACGTGCAGCTCGGCGCCCGCGTGGTCGGGGTGGTGGACGCCGCTGACGCCGACGCACACCTCGAACCGCAGGTCGGGCTCGTCCCGCAGGGCCCGCGCGACGGCCGCGAGGTGCTCGCGGGCCACGTGGACGGTCAGCTCCCCGCGGTGGACGACGACCTCACCGACCGCGCCGGGGACGGCGGACTCGAGGGTGTCGACGGCCGCGTCGTACCAGCCCCCGAAGGGGCGTTCCGCCGGTGCGGGGTGCACGACGTCGCGGCGGAGCCCGCCGAAACCGGAGGTGTCGCCGGAGCCGGTGACGCCGAACATGCCCGTACGGCGCGTGCGCACCTCCGCGCCGGCGGGTGCGGCCTCCGCGGCGGCCGGCTGGGGCAGCTCCTCGTCGCTCATCGCAGGAGGCCCTTCCGCTCCTCGGTGGGCACGGCGTTGAGCGCGGCCGTCTCGAGCTCGGTGATCTGCGCGGCGCGCTGGGCTCCGAACTTGGTGTGCTGCACCTGGTCGTGGAGCTTGAGGATCGCGTCGATGAGCATCTCGGGGCGGGGCGGGCAGCCGGGGAGGTACATGTCCACGGGCACGACGTGGTCGACGCCCTGCACGATCGCGTAGTTGTTGAACATGCCGCCGGAGCTGGCGCAGACGCCCATGGCGAGCACCCACTTGGGCTCGGCCATCTGGTCGTAGATCTGGCGCAGGACGGGCGCCATCTTCTGGCTGACGCGGCCGGCCACGATCATGAGGTCGGCCTGCCGGGGGCTCGCGCGGAAGACCTCCATGCCGTAGCGGGCCAGGTCGTAACGGGGCCCGCCGGTCGTCATCATCTCGATCGCGCAGCAGGCGAGCCCGAAGGTCGCGGGCCAGAAGCTGGCCTTGCGCATGTAGCCCGCGACGCCCTCGACGGTCGTCAGGAGGACCCCGCTCGGCAACTTCTCCTCGATACCCATCAGATTCCCTCCAGCTGAGCGTCGTGAGATTCGTGGCCTGCCCAGGCGGAGGCCCGAGGCGACCCGGGGTTGGTCGGCGAGGGCCGAGAACGCCGGCAGGGTGCGGAGATCACGGCGCTCAGTCCCAGTCGAGGCCGCCGCGTCGCCATTCGTAGGCATACGCGAGGGTGATGTTGAGGAGGAAGAGGACCACCGCGATGAGCCCGAACCACGAGAGCTGGTCGAAGTAGATCGCCCACGGGACGAGGAACATGATCTCGACGTCGAAGATGATGAAGGTCATCGCGACCGTGTAGTACTTCACCGGGATCCGCCCGCCGCCGAACGGCTGGGGCGTGGGCTCGATGCCGCACTCGTAGGAGTCGAGCCGCGCCCGGTTGTAGCGCTTGGGCCCGGTGAGGGTGCTGACCGCCACCGAGAAGATCGCGAACCCGGCGGCCAGCGCGAGCAGTGCGAGCACCGGGGTGTAGAGCTCCATCGCGCGCCTCCTTCGGCCTGCCCGCGCGGAGGCCCGAACACCCGCGCGAGGGTCGTCGTTCGTGCACTTGTGAAACGGATCACAAAGTGCCGTGGGTCACACCATAGACCTCGGGTCCGACAGATGCGACCCCTCATCACCGCCTCTGACCTGCGGATTTAAGGCACGCGAGGTTTGCTTAATTGGTTCGTGGCCGGACGGCCGCCCGCGCCGTGGTCCGCGAGGCGGGTGATCGCGACGTCATGCGCCGCGGTGGCCCGGGCCGCCGGGATGCATGACGTCCGGCGGCGGGGGTCGCAGGTGCGGAGCCGGGCTCAGGCGGTGGCGCGGTGCAGGGCGACGATCCCGCCCGACAGGTTGCGCCACTCGACGCTGCTCCAGCCGGCCTCGGCGACGAGGGCGGCGAGGCCCTCCTGGTCGGGCCAGGCGCGGATCGACTCGGCCAGGTAGACGTAGGCGTCCGGCGAGGACGACACCGCCTCCGCGACCGGGGGCAGGGCGCGCATGAGGTACTCGACGTACACCGTGCGGAACGGCGCCCACGTCGGGTGCGAGAACTCGCAGACCACGAGCGTGCCGCCGGGCCGCGTCACCCGGTGCATCTCGGCGAGGGCCGCAGCGGTGTCCACGACGTTGCGGAGGCCGAAGGAGATGGTCACGGCGTCGAACGAGTCGTCCGCGAACGGCAGGTTCGTCGCATCGCCCGCCACGAACGGCAGGTGGGGGCGGTTCGCCTTGCCGACCTGCAGCATGCCGAGCGAGAAGTCGCAGGGCACGACGACGGCGCCGGCCGCGACGAAGGGGGCGCTCGAGGTGCCGGTGCCCGCCGCGAGGTCGAGCACCAGGTCGCCGGGCCGCGGGTCGATCGCGCGGTGCACGTCGCGGCGCCAGCGGCGGTCCTGGCCGAGGGAGAGCACGTCGTTCGTGACGTCGTAGCGCTTCGCGACGGCGTCGAACATGCGCCGTACGTCGGAGGGTTGCTTGTCCAGCTCAGCGCGTGCCACGGGACGAACCCTACGTCCCCCCGGATGCAACCCCCGGAGCGGTTGTCGCGTCCTCCTCCTCAGACGGTCGCGGTGGCCGTCGGGTGATGACGGAGAAGCCGATGAGGATCGTTCGGAGCGCGCTGGTGACCCTGCTGGCGCTGTGCGTGGCCGCCGGGCTGGCGGTGGCGGTGGGGTACGCCGGGGTGAGCTATCGCTCCGAGGCGGAGCACCGGGCGGCAACGGCCGCGGACA
>DASWYU010000185.1:0-10427 GCA_036404795.1 Nocardioides sp.
GGGGGGCCCACGACCCGGGCCGGCGGCTCAGGCCGGGTTGACGACGATCGTCTGCTCGCGGCCGGGGCCCACACCGACGCCCCAGAACGGCGCACCGGAGAGCTCCTCGAGAGCCTTGACGTAGGTCTGCGCGTTCGCCGGGAGCTCGTCGAAGCTGCGGCAGCCCGAGATGTCGGTCTGCCACCCGTCGAAGTACTCGTAGATCGGCGTCGCGTGGTGGAACTCGGTCTGCGTCATCGGCATCTCGTCGACCCGCTGGCCGTCGATCTCGTAGGCCACGCAGACCGGGATCCGCTCCCAGGAGTCGAGCACGTCGAGCTTCGTCAGGAAGAACTCGGTGAGGCCGTTGACCCGCGTTGCGTAGCGGGCGATGACCGCGTCGTACCAGCCGCAGCGCCGTGTGCGCCCCGTCGAGACGCCGATCTCGCCGCCGATGCGCTGCAGGTTGGCGCCGTCCTCGTCGAACAGCTCCGTCGGGAACGGCCCCGAGCCGACGCGGGTCGTGTAGGCCTTGATGACGCCCACGACGCGGTCGATGCGCGTCGGGCCGATGCCGCCGCCGACGCAGACGCCGCCGGCGACCGGGTTCGACGACGTGACGAACGGATAGGTGCCGTGGTCGACGTCGAGCATGGTCGCCTGGGCGCCCTCGAAGAGCACGGTCTTGTCGGCGTCGAGCGCCTGGTTGATGAGCAGCGAGGTGTCGGCGACCATCGGGCGCAGCCGCTCGGCGTAGGAGGTCAGCTCCTCCACGACCGCGGCGACCTCGATCGCGCGGCGGTTGTAGACCTTCGTCAGCAGGTGGTTGCGCGTCTCGAGCGCCGCCTCGACCTTCTGGGTCAGGATCTTCTCGTCGAAGAGGTCGGCGATGCGGACGCCGACGCGGTTGACCTTGTCGGCGTAGGCCGGACCGATGCCGCGCCCCGTCGTGCCGATCTTCTTGCTGCCGAGGAAGCGCTCGGTGACCTTGTCGATGGTCGAGTGGTACGACGCGATCACGTGCGCGTTGGCGCTGACGAGCAGGTCGGCGGTCTCCACGCCCTGCTCGTGCAGCAGGTCGAGCTCGCGGAACAGCGCCTCGGGGGACACCACGACACCGTTGCCGATGACGCAGGTCGCGCCCTTCGTGATGATGCCGCTCGGCAGCAGGTGGGTCGCGAACTTCTTCCCGTCGACCACGATGGTGTGGCCGGCGTTGTGCCCGCCACTGGTGCGGACGACGTAGTCGATGTCGTCCGTCGTGGCGAGCAGGTCGGTCGCCTTGCCCTTGCCCTCGTCGCCCCACTGGGCGCCCAGGATGATGATCGCGGGCATGCGCAGCCCTCTCGTTCTCGGGTGGGTCGTGCTTGCGGTCCGTGCAACGCAGGAGCCCCGGTGCGGCAACAGCGATGCCAGGTCACCAGGGCTCTTGCGGCCCCACGCTACCAAACCGAGGGGTAGTCTCACCGGCGATGGATCCGCTCCTCGTCATCACGAACGCGTCCGCCGGCACCTCCGACGAGGAGACGCTGGAGCGGGCGCTCGACGTGCTGCGCGAGCGCGCCTCGGTCGAGGTCGCCGCGACCTTCAACCCCGGTGAGCTCGACGGCGTGCTGCACCGCGCGGGGTCCCGGCGCATCGTCGTCGCGGGCGGTGACGGCTCGCTCCACGCCGTCGTCAACGCGCTGCACCGCCGCAACGAGCTCGGCGACCGCGTCCTCGGCCTGCTCCCCCTCGGCACCGGCAACGACTTCGCCCGCGGCGCGGGCATCCCGCTCGAGGTCGAGGAGGCCGCCGGCGTGGTGCTCGACGGCGCCGTGCGGCCCGTCGACGTGCTCGTCGACGAGCTCGGTGGCGTCGTCGTCAACAACGTCCACCTCGGGGCCGGCGCGCAGGCCAGTCGCCGCGGCGCGCGCTGGAAGGAGCGGCTGGGCTCGATCGGCGTCGGGAAGGTCAACCTCGGCAAGCTCGGCTACCCGATCGGCGCCGCGATCGCCGCGGTCAACCCGCCCCACCTCCGCCTCCACGTGGAGGTCGACGGCCGCGTCGTCGCCGAGCTCGACCGGCCGGTCCTCATGGTCGCCGTGGGCATCGGGCGCAGCGTCGGCGGCGGCGCCGAGCTCACCCCGGAGGCCGAGGTCGGCGACGGCAGGGCCGACGTCATGGTCGCGTTCACGACGGGGCCGATGGAGAAGCTGGGGTACGTCGCGGACCTGGCCCTGCGACGCCACCACGAGCGCGACGACGTGCTCTACCTGCGGGCCGGCTCCGTGACCGTGGCCGGCGAGGAGTTCTGGACGAGCGCCGACGGCGAGATCTCGGGCCCCGAGCGCCGACGGTCGTGGCGGGTCGAGCCCGCGGCGTACCGGATGACGCTGCCGACCCCCTAGATCCAGCCCCGGCGGGCGGCCTCGACGCCCGCCTGGAAGCGCGAGTCGGCCCCCAGGTCGATCATCAGGTCCGCGACGCGACGCCGCACCGTGCGCAGGCTGACCCCCAGCGTGCGCGCGATCTGCTCGTCGGCGGCACCGGACGCGAGCTGTCCGAGCAGCAGCCGGCGGCTGCGCTCCCGGGCGCCGCGGAGGTCGAGCTCGGGCACCGGTACGGCGCGCTCCCAGAGCTGCTCGACGTACTGCGCCAGCAGCAGCACCAGCGCCCGTTCGTGCACCGCGAGCACCCGCGCGGTCTCGTAGCCGGGCATGTCCGGCACCAGCGCGTGCGTCGCCGGGATGACGAACAGCCGCGTCGGCACGTGCGCGAGGACCCGGATGTCCTCGCCCATGCGCGCCCGCTCGAGCAGCGCGTCGGGCGCCTCCTCGAGGGCTCGGGCCGGGTAGAGCGCCTTCGCCTGTCGCCCCGCCTCCATCGCCCCGACGAGCGCCCGCCGCAGCGCCGGGTGGGTCGGGTGGCGCCACTGGTCCGGTCGCAGCGTGACCAGGTCGCCGGTGCTCTCCTCGATCCAACGCGCCATGAGGAGGGGCAGGTCGGCTCCGTCGCCGCGGTGGCCGGAGAGCGGCTCGGAGGAGCCGGGCACGACGGGCACGCGCGGCACGACGTGCGGCACCGCGGTCGCCAGCTCGCGCACCCTCCGCGTCGCCGCCTCCATCTGCTGCACCTCGTGGTCGAGCAGACGACTCAACACGTGCGCCATCGGCGGCACCGACAGGAGGCCGTCGGCGTCCACCTCGACAGCGCCCATCTCCAGGAGCGGCTGCAGCGCGGCGGCGAGGTCGTCGGGGGTGTAGCCGAGGTACGCCGCAGCCTCCGTCACCGTCTGCCCGTGGCGCCCGTGGACCCGCCAGTAGAGGTCCTCCGTCTCGAGCGTCAGCCCGAACTCGGTGAGCGCCGCCTGGATCGTCCGCCGCGTCGCCATGCCCGAACCCTAGCCAATCCGTGGCAACTTCCTGTCAGTGGCGCCTCGGAGCCACCTGGCCGGATCGGGTCAGTGGAACGATCACCCCGATACTTCGTCGCGCCGCGGGGGATGCGACGTGTCGGCCTGTCGGGGGACGGGTCCGCAAGTGTCAGGGAGGGCGCCGTGCCGAGGGGATACGGCGCCCTCACACATTTCACCGCCCGCGCACCACGCCGGTAACCTTCGCGAGGCCTTCCACCACCGAGCGAAGCAGGCGAGCACGAGGCATGGCACGAGGATCGGCACGACGCAGCAGCGACTACCCGGAGCCCACCGACTGGGTGACCCGGGCCGCGGACGACGCGATCCGGCATGCCGGGGGCGATCCGCGCGACCCCGCCGTGGCCGAGCAGCTGCGGGCGGCCGGCACCGTCGTCACCTGCGCCTCCGGCATCAGCCCCTCGGGCCCCATCCACCTCGGCAACCTGCGCGAGTTCCTCACCGTGCACTTCGTCGCCGAGGAGCTGAAGCGGCGCGGCGTCGACACGCGCCACCTGCACTCGTGGGACGACTACGACCGCTTCCGCAAGGTGCCGGCGGGCGTCGACGAGGCGTGGGCGACCCACGTCGGCAAGCCGCTCTCGGCCGTGCCCGACCCGTGGGAGTGCCACGCCTCCTGGGCGGAGCACTTCAAGGCCCCGCTCCGCGCCGCCCTCACCGAGCTGGGCTGCACGATGGAGGAGGTCGACCAGACCGAGCGCTACACCGCGGGCGCCTACACCGAGCAGGTGCTGCACGCCCTGGAGCGCCGCGACGCGATCGAGGCCGTGCTCGCGCGCCACCGCACCAAGAAGCCCGCCCCCGAGGAGGTCTCCGCCGAGGAGGCCGCCGTGCTCGAGGACTCGGTCGCCGAGGACGACGAGCCGACGCAGACCGGCGACCTCGCGCGATTCCCCTACAAGCCGTTCTGCCGCACCTGCGGCCGCGACACGGTCACGCTGACGGCCTACGACGACGAGACCACCGACCTCGCCTACACCTGCGACGTCTGCGGCGACTCCCACGTCACCAACGTCCGCACGCAGCCCGAGGGCAAGCTCGTCTGGAAGGTCGACTGGCCCATGCGCTGGTCGGTCGAGGGCGTCAACTTCGAGCCGGGCGGCGTCGACCACGCGTCGCCGGGGTCGTCGTACACCGTCGGCAAGGAGATCGTGAAGCTCTACGACGGCCGCGCGCCGTCGTTCGTCGGCTACTCGTTCGTCGGCGTGGCCGGCATGGCGAAGATGTCGTCGTCCAAGGGCGGCGTGCCCACCGCGGCCGACGCGCTGCGGGTGCTCGAGGCCCCCGTGCTCCGCTGGCTCTACGCGCGGCGCCAGCCCAAGCAGGCCTTCACCGTGGACTTCGGCCCCGAGGTGGTGCGCCTGTACGACGAGTGGGACGCCCTCGGCAAGAAGGCCACCAACCCGGCGAAGCGGGACGCGCAGGTGCTGGCGTTCGAGCGCGCGTCGAGCACGTCGAGCGCCGGGACGCTGCCGACCCCGCCCGTCGCCGTACCGTTCCGCACCCTGTCCTCGATCGCCGACGTGACCGCCGGCAGCGCCGACCAGATCAGCCGCCTCGTGGGCGACCTCGGCCACGCGCACACGTCGGTCGCCGACCTGGAGCCCCGCCTCGGCCGGGCGATCACGTGGACCCACGAGTTCGTGCCCGCGGAGGACCGCACGACGGTGCGGACCACGCCCGACCGCGAGCTGCTGGCCGGGCTCGGCGAGCTGGAGCGCACGTGGCTCTACCTGTTCCTCGAGCACCTGCCGAGCGCCTGGACCGACGGCACGCCCGACCTCGACCGCGTCACCGCCGTCGTCTACGGCGTGCCCAAGCTCGCCCGGGGCCTCGCGCTCGACGACCAGCCGACCGACGAGGTCAAGGCCGACCAGAAGGCGTTCTTCCTCCTGCTCTACCGGCTCCTCGTGGCCGCCGACCGCGGCCCGCGCCTGCCCACGCTCGTCCTGGCGCTCGGCCCCGACACCGTCCGCGGCCTCATCCAGGCGACCTGAGTCCGTCTCCTCCCGAAAACCGGATAGTCCCTGACGTTTCGGTCGTCAAAGGGCCTGTTCGACGACCGAAAGGTCAGGGACTATCCCGCGGAAGGGGAGGGGTCAGGAGGCGCCGAGGAGCGCGTCGTACGCCGCGGGGCTCGAGTCGCGCAGGAACTCCGAGCAGCGCTCCCACTCCGCCGTCTCGCCGATGGCGCGCGCGGTGAGCGCGAGGAGGGCGAGGGCGCGGAGGAAGCCCCGGTTCGGCTCGTGGTCCCACGGCACCGGGCCGTGACCCTTCCACCCGTTGCGGCGGAGCTGGTCGAGGCTGCGGTGGTAGCCGACGCGCGCGTAGGCGTAGACCGTCACGTCGTCCGCACCCTCGGCCTGCGCCTGCTCCCCCAGGGCCGCCCACGCGACCGGCGACTCGGGGTGGCGGCGGACGACGTCGGCCGGCGTCGCGCTCTCCAGCTCGGCGGCGGCGGGGTCCTCGGGCAGGCGGGTCGGCGGCGGACCCGCCATCAGGTCGACGTGGCTCATGGGACCAGCCTGCCATGCGGCGCGGGAGCCGAACGACGACGGGTCGTGGTGCCCGACCTGCGGGATACGCAGGCGGGGCACCACGACCCGGGGTGCGTCGTACGGCGCGGGCTCAGCGCCCGGCGGCCACCAGCTCCGCGATCTGCACCGTGTTGAGGGCGGCACCCTTGCGGAGGTTGTCGTTGCTGATGAAGAGGGCGAGACCGCGGCCCCCGTCGACGCCCTCGTCAGCGCGGATGCGACCGACGTAGGACGGGTCCTTGCCGGCCGCGTCGAGCGGCGTCGGGATGTCGACCAGCTGGACGCCGGGGGCGTCGGCGAGCAGCTCCTTCGCCCGCGCCGGCGACAGCGCCCGGGCGAACTCCGCGTTGATCGCGAGCGAGTGGCCCGTGAAGACCGGCACGCGCACGCAGATGCCGGAGACGCGCAGGTCGGGGATCCCGAGGATCTTGCGCGACTCGTTGCGGAGCTTCTGCTCCTCGTCGGTCTCCTCGAGGCCGTCGTCGACGAGGTTCCCGGCGAAGGGCAGCACGTTGTAGGCGATGGTCTTCTTGTAGACGCCCGGCTCGCCGAACGCGACGGCCTCGCCGTCGTACGCCAGCTCGCGCGCCTTGTCGCCCGCCGCCTCGATGCCCGTCGCCAGCTCCTCGACGCCGGCGACGCCGGAGCCGGAGACCGCCTGGTAGGTCGACGCCACCAGGCGCACCAGGCCGGCGTCGTCGTGCAGCACCTTGAGCACCGGCATCGCGGCCATCGTCGTGCAGTTCGGGTTCGCGATGATGCCGCGGCCAGCCTCGATCACCGACGCCGCCGCCTCCGGGTTGACCTCGGAGACGACCAGCGGGATCGCCGGGTCCTTGCGGAAGGCGCTCGAGTTGTCGACGACGATCACGCCGGCGTCGACGAACCGCTGCGCCTGCGCGCGCGACGTCGTCGCCCCCGCCGAGAACAGCGCGATGTCGAGACCCGTCGGGTCCGCGGTCGCCGCGTCCTCGACGGTCACCTCGCGGTCACCGAAGGGCAGCACGGTGCCGGCCGAGCGCGCCGAGGCGAAGAAGCGCACCTCGTCGGCCTCGAAGCCCCGCTCGAGCAGGATCTGCCGCATCGCGACACCGACCTGGCCGGTTGCGCCGACCACTCCCAGACGCACGCCCATGTCAGCGCCCCGTCCCGGCGTAGACCACGGCCTCGCCGTCGGTGTCGTCGAGGTCGAACGCGGTGTGCACGGCGCGCACCGCGTCGTCGATCTGGGTCTCGTCGATGATCACCGAGATGCGGATCTCCGAGGTCGAGATCATCTCGATGTTGACGCCCGTCGAGGCCAGCGCCGCGAAGAACTTCGCGGTGATGCCCGGGTGCGACTTCATGCCGGCCCCGATGAGCGAGACCTTGCCGATCTGGTCGTCGTAGAGCAGCTTGTCGAAGCCGACCTGCTCCTGCAGCGCGGCGAGCGCGGTCACGGCCTCCTGGCCGTCCTCGCGGGGCAGCGTGAAGGAGATGTCCGTCAGTCCCGTCGCGGCCGCGGAGACGTTCTGCACGACCATGTCGAGGTTCGCCCCGGTCGTCGCGAGCGTCTCGAAGATGCGCGCGGCCTCGCCCACCTTGTCGGGCACGCCGACGACGGTGATCTTGGCCTGGCTCTTGTCGTGGGCGACGCCCGAGATGATCGCGTCTTCCATGGCTGCTCCCTGCTGCTCGGGGACGATCCAGGTGCCTTCCTTCTGCGAGAAGGTCGAGCGCACGTGGATGGGCATGTTGTGGCGGCGGCCGTACTCGACGCACCGCAGGTGGAGGATCTTCGCGCCGTTGGCGGCCATCTCGAGCATCTCCTCGGTGGAGACGCGGTCGAGCTTGCGGGCCTTGGGGACGATGCGCGGGTCGGCCGTGAAGACGCCGTCCACGTCGGAGTAGATCTCGCAGACCTCGGCGCCCAGCGCGGCGGCGAGCGCGACGGCCGTCGTGTCGGAGGCACCGCGGCCGAGCGTCGTGACGTCCTTCGTGTCCTGGCTGACGCCCTGGAAGCCCGCGACGATCGCGACGTCGCCGGCGGCGATCGCCTGCTCGATCCGGCCCGGCGTGATGTCGATGATCTTCGCCTTGCCGTGCGCGGAGTCGGTGATGACACCGGCCTGCGAGCCGGTGAACGACCGCGCCTGGTAGCCCAGCTGGTTGATCGCCATCGCGACCAGCGCCATCGAGATCCGCTCGCCCGCCGTCAGCAGCATGTCGAGCTCGCGCGGCGGCGGGATCGGCGTCACCTGCTGCGCGAGGTCGCGCAGGTCGTCGGTGGTGTCACCCATCGCCGAGACGACCACGACGACGTCGTGGCCCTTCTTCCGGGTCGCCACGATGCGCTGCGCGACCCGCTTGATCCCGGCCGCGTCGGCCACGGACGAGCCGCCGTACTTCTGCACGACAATGCTCACGAAAGACCCTCTTCACCCAGTACGACGCGGTCCGCCGCCTCGCGACGTGACCGCTCTTGACCGGCGCCGATCCTACCGGCGCCGGCGGGGTGACCTCGACCGCGTCCCCTGCGGTAGGACGGCCGCGTCAGCGACCGGCGTCGAGCATCTCGTCGGCGGCCGCGACCCGCTCGATCTCGCCCGTGAACTCGGCGTCGAGACGGGCGTGGGCCACGATCGACTGCAGGGCCCGGAGCGCCCCGGACGCCTCGCTCCCCCAGCTCGCCACGTAGGAGAACTGCCACCACCACAGCGCCTCCGCGACGCGTCCGGCCCGGAAGTGGCGCAGGCCGTGCGCGAGCGCCGACGCCACCGAGGTCAGGTCGTCGGAGAGCGTGGCCTCGACCAGCTCCGGCGCCCCGTCGGACTCCGGGGCGTAGGGGTCGAAGACCTCCGTGAAGTGGTCGACGCCGTCGAGCAGCGCCGCGAGCCGGAGCCGCATCTCGTCGAGGTCCGGGTCCGGGCCCGCGTCGGGCTCGAACTCCTCGACGGGCTCGAAGTCCTGCTGCACGCCCAACCGGGCGCCCGCGAGCAGCACCTGCGATACCTCGAGGAGCAGCAGGGAGATGGACCGGCTGCCGTCGGCCTCGCGCGCGATCGCCTGCAGGGCCACGAGGAAGCTCTCGACCTGGTCGGCGATCTGCTGCGCGAAGTCGTCGGGCGCGCCGATACGGCCCTCGGTGGGCGCCACGTCCGCGAGGCCGCGCAGGGCGGCCTCGTCCTCGGGGGCGACCCCGCTCAGGTCGAAGACGACCCCGTCGTCGCTGAAGTTCTCCGTCATTCTGCCGATCTCCTCCCGACGAACGCTCGTCCCAGGGTGACCTCGTCGGCGTACTCCAGGTCACCGCCCACGGGCAGTCCACTCGCAAGTCGGGTGACGCGCAACCCCAGGGGCTTGAGCATGCGGGTGAGGTACGTCGCCGTCGCCTCCCCCTCGAGGTTCGGGTCGGTCGCGAGGATGACCTCCGTGACCGCGCCGTCCGCGAGCCGCACCATCAGCTCCCGGATGTGCAGCTGCTCCGGGCCGATGCCGTCGATGGGGCTGATCGCGCCGCCGAGCACGTGGTAGCGCCCCTTGAACTCGCGGGTGCGCTCGATCGCGACGACGTCCTTGTACTCCTCGACGATGCAGATCACCGACGCGTCCCGCCGCGCGTCCCGGCAGATCCGGCACTCGTCCTCGGACGAGACGTTGAAGCAGATGCGGCAGAACTTCACCTTCACCGTCACCTCGACGAGCGCGTCGGCGAGCCGCCGCACGTCCGTCGGGTCGGCCTGGAGGAGGTGGAACGCGATGCGCTGCGCGCTCTTGGGACCCACGCCGGGCAGCCGGCCCAGCTCGTCGATCAGGTCCTGGACGACGCCTTCGTACACCGAGCGGGACCGCCGCTCAGAAGCCGATGCCGCCGGGCAGGCCCGGCGCACCGCCCTGGGGGCCGCCCGGGGCGCCCCCGCCGAACCCACCGAGACCGCCGGCGAGCGGGCCGAGCTTCTCCGCGGCGAGGCGGTCGGCCTGGGTGCGGGCGTCGCGGTACGCCGCCACGATGAGGTCACCCAGGTCCGCGAGCGAGTCGGGGTCCCCCGCGTCGACGGCGCTCGGCGGGATGACGACGCCCTTGAGCTCGCCCGAGCCCGAGACGCGGACGGTCACGCCGCCGGCCGAGCCGTCGACCTGCGCCTCCTCGAGCTCCGCCTGCGCGGCGACGAGCTGCTCCTGCATCTGCTGGGCCTGCTGGAGGAGGGCGCCCATGTCGAAGCCGCCTCCCCCGGGGAGTCCGCCGGCGGGGTCGAACGGGTTCTGGCTCATCGAGTGCTCCTGGATCGGGTGTCGGGATGCGGGCGCTGCGGCCCCAGTGTGCCGGGGCTCGCCACGTCGGTCAGTCGTGCCGGATCTGGTCGATCACGACGGCGCCGAGCTCGCGCTCGAGAAGCGCCGTGCCGGCGAGGTCCGGCGCGTCGTCGACGGGGTCGTCGGGCGACGCCGCCGCGTCGGGGTCCTCGTCGAGCCACGACGGTGGCTCGTCGGGCGGCGGTCCGTCCTGCGCGGCCGCG
>DASWYU010000186.1:0-1837 GCA_036404795.1 Nocardioides sp.
GCAGGTCGACGCCCAGCTGCGCTTCGAGCAGTCGTGGGCCGACATCCAGCGCTACCTGCTCTCCGTGCTCGACGTCGCCGGGGTCGACCCGGTCGCGGCCGAGGAGCTGACGGTCATCCCCGGCGCCGAGGAGGTGCTGGCCCTGCTCGAGCTGCGGCTGCACGCGCTCTCGGGCCAGTGGGACGTGATCGTCGTCGACTGCGCCCCGACCGCCGAGACGCTGCGGCTGCTCGCGCTCCCCGAGGCGCTCGGCTGGTACATGCACCGGGTCTTCCCGGTCGAGCGCCGCGTGGTGAAGGCGCTGCGCCCGGTGCTCAGCCGGGCCGCCGGCGTCCCCATGCCCGGCGACACGGTCTTCGACGCGGTCGAGCGGCTGCACGCCGAGCTGATGGAGGTCCGCGAGCTGCTCAGCGGCGACGACGCCAGCGTCCGGCTCGTGCTGACGCCCGAGAACGTCGTGCTCGCCGAGGCCCGCCGCTCGTACACGACCCTGTCGCTGTTCGGCTACCGCGTCGACGGCGTGGTCGCGAACCGCGTCTTCCCCGCCGAGGGCGCCGACGACTGGCGCGCCGGGTGGGTCGTCGCGCAGGACGAGGTGCTGCAGCGCGTCGGGGAGTCGTTCGCCGGGCTGCCGGTCTGGCGCTCGGAGTACCGCCCGAGCGAGCCGGTCGGGGTCGAGGCCGTGGCCGAGCTGGCGCGCGAGGTGTACGCCGGCACCGATCCGCTGGCGACGACCAAGGGCCACGGCCCGTTCCGCGTGCGGCGTACCTCCAACGGGGCGGTGCTGCGGCTCGCGCTGCCGCTGGTGTCGCGCACCGACGTCGACCTGGCACGCAATGGCGACGATCTGGTCGTGACCGTGGGATCGTATCGTCGGCTGCTCACGCTGCCGTCCGGGCTGGCGCGCTTCCGCGTCGCCGGCGCCCGGGTGGATCAGGGGGAACTGCAGGTGCGGTTCGTCGAGGACCCCGTGGACGAGACTGGAAGGTGACATGAGCGGGGACCGAGAAGAACCGGACGTCGGGTCCGTCGCGGAGGAGGCGGTCAAGCTCCTCGGCGCGCTGTCGGACTGGGCCAAGGACACGGTGGGGGAGGTCGACCAGCACCTGGCGACCGGCGCCGCCGAGTGCACGTTCTGCCCGATCTGCCGGACGGTGCACGCCGTGCGCGACCTGAGCCCGGACGTGAAGACGCAGCTGGCGACCGCCGCGACGACGTTCCTCAACGCCGCGGCCGGGCTGATGGCTGGCGCCGGGGCCGGGCAGACTGGACGACCGGAACGGGTCCAGCACATCGACCTGGACGACGACGGGGACTGGCCTGAGGAGGGAGACTCATGAGCCTGGCCTGTGGCATCGACGTCGGTGGGACCAAGATCGCCGGCGGAGTGGTGGACGAGGACGGCCAGATCCTCGAGGAGCTGCGTGTCGAGTCGCCCGCGACCGACGCCGAGGCGATCGAGGAGGCCATCGCCGGCCTCGTGACCGAGCTCCGCGCGCGGCACGACATCGCGACCGTCGGCGTCGGAGCGGCGGGCTACGTCGACAAGGCGCGCGCCGTGGTGCTGTTTGCGCCCAACGTCGCCTGGCGCAACGAGGACCTCAAGGGTGAGCTCGAGAAGCGCGTCCAGCTGCCCGTCGTGATCGAGAACGACGCGAACGCCGCCGCCTGGGGCGAGTTCCGGTACGGCGCGGCACACGACGCCGACGACCTGCTGCTCGTCACCGTCGGCACGGGCGTGGGCGGCGGGCTGGTGCTCGACGGCGAGGTCTACCGCGGCGCGAACGGCGTCGGTGCCGAGATCGGCCACATGCGGGTCGTCCCCAACGGCATCCTC
>DASWYU010000187.1:0-2638 GCA_036404795.1 Nocardioides sp.
GGCCCGCCGCGGTCGGCACGAGCCCGCTCACGGCGCGCCTCTTCCTGCTCGACATGGCCGTGCGCCGGGCGCTGCTCGCCGCCGCAGGTGAGCAGGGCGCGGTGGCCGCGGCGACCGCCCTGCTCGACGTGCTCGCGGCGGACGTCGCCTGAACCGCTCGCGGGTGGCGCCTAGGCTGGCCGGGTGCCCGAGAACGACGACGCCTCCTCCGCCCGGTCGACCGCCCCCGCGGTGACCGACGACCCCCTGCTCGCCGAGCTCGCGGGCCTCGACGACCACCGCCTCGCCGAGCGCCTCGCGACGGTGGCGGGGGAGCGGCTCGTCGACCTCCGCACGACCGCGGTCGCCGAGTCGTGGGAGACGAGCGACCTCAAGGACGCCGGCGACCGGGCCGCGCACGTGCTGCTGACGGGGCTCCTCGCGCGGGTGCGTCCCGGGGACGCGGTGCTCTCGGAGGAGGGCGCGGACGACAAGGTGCGCCTCGGCGCGGACCGGGTCTGGATCGTCGACCCCCTCGACGGCACGCGGGAGTTCGGCGAGCCGCCGCGCGACGACTGGGCCGTGCACGTCGCGCTGTGGGAGCGCGGCGCCGGGGCCGCCGGCGAGGTCGGTGACCTCACCGCGGGCGCGGTCGCGCAGGCCGCCCTCGGCGAGACCTGGAGCACGGCCGACGTGCCGGTCCCCCCGCCGTACGACGCCTCCCGGCCGCGCCTCGTCGTCTCCCGCAGCCGTCCGCCCGCCGCGAGCGACCTCGTCGCCGCCGCCCTCGGTGCCGAGCTCGTCCCGATGGGCTCCGCGGGCGCAAAGGTGATGGCGGTCGTGCGGGGAGTGGCGGACGTCTACGTGCACGCGGGCGGCCAGTTCGAGTGGGACTCGGCCGCCCCGGTGGCGGTGGCCCGGGCCGCGGGCCTGCACACGAGCCGCATCGACGGCTCGCCCCTGCGCTACAACGCCGACGATGTCTACCTGCCCGACCTCGTGGTGTGCCGCGCGGAGCTGGCCGACGCCGTGCTGGCCGCGATCGCGGCGGGATGAGCGGTCCGACTCGGAAGCCTCCCGCGAAGAAGACGCCCGCGAAGAAGACGCCCGCGAAGAGGGCCCCCGCGAAGCGGACGGGCCGCAGGCCCACGGCGGCGCAGCTGCGGAAGAAGCGGGAGCGGCGCCGGCAGCGGGTCCGGCGCCTCGCCGTACCCTCCGCCGTCGTCGCGCTCGGCCTCGCCCTCCTCGGCACCGCGTGGTGGCTGGAGCGCGACTCGGAGCCGCCGCCGGCCCCGCAGCCCGGGGCCTCCGCGCCCGGCGGCTTCGTGCCGCCCGCGTCCGACCCGTCGCCCGTCGTCCCCGCCGGACGACCCGTCGTCCCGGTCGTCGACCCCGCCTGGACCGCCCAGATCGCCGAGGCCACGGGCATCCCCCCGGTCGCGGTGAACGCCTACGCGGTCGCCGAGCTGCGCCTGCGCTCCGAGTCGCCGTCGTGCTCGATGGGGTGGTCGACGCTGGCGGGGATCGGGTACGTCGAGTCCCGCCACGGCACCATCCACGACAGCATCCTCGGGCTCGACGGCCACGCCCGGCCGCCCATCGTGGGTCCCGCCCTCGACGGCTCCGGCGGGTTCGCCGCCATCCCGTCGGACCCGCTGCTCGAGGAGTGGCACGGTGACCCCGAGTGGGACCACGCCGTCGGCCCGATGCAGTTCATCTCCTCGACCTGGGACCGCTGGCGCTCCGACGGTGACGGCGACGGCGAGATGGATCCCAACGACCTCGACGACGCGGCGTACGCCGCCGCCCGCTACCTCTGCCACGACGGCCACGACCTCACCACCGGGCAGGGCTGGGCCGACGCGGTGTTCTCCTACAACCACGACGACGCCTACGTCGCGTCCGTGTACGCCGCCGCCAGCGACTACGCCACGCGCTCCGGGGGCTGAGCCTCCGCCCGGCTACGCCTCGCGGGCGAGCACGGCGACGGTCACGTCGTCGCCGCCGACGTCGGCGGGCTCGGTGATCCAGCCCGGGAGCCGCCGGGCGACGTCGTCGATGCCCGCTGCGTGGACGTGCGCGAGCAGCTGGGCGCCGACGGGGCGCCACCAGTCCTCGCCGTCGACCCGGCCGACGCCGAACCCGTCGGTGCCGAGCCAGACGAGGGCGACGTCGGCGGCGTCGAGCACGACGATCCGCAGGGACGCGAGGGGATCGGGCTGGCAGAGCGACGTCGTGACCCGGCCCGCCAGGTCCGGGTCGACGGGTAGGGGCCGGTCGGAGCCACCGTCCGCCGTCACCCGGACGACGTCGCCGTCGCCGAGCTGGAGCAGCACGACCTCGTCCGGCGTGGCCAGTGCGGCGAGCACCGTCGTGCCGTAGGCGATCTCGGGCCGCTCCGGCGCCGTCGCGTCGAGGGGCTCGGCCGCGACGTCGTCCGCGACCGCGTCGCGCCACCGGGCGAGGAGGTCCGGGCCGATCGCGGCGACCCGTGCGGAACTGTGCGGCTGCGACATGAATCCGGCCGCGACGGACCCACCAACCGCACAGTTCGGCGCCCCCGGCTCCGCCGGCGCCCCTGCAGGCGCCCCCGCCGCGCGTGATCCCTCGCCGTACGCCGCGAGCGCCGCCACCGCCGCCTCGACCGCGAGGCGCGCGC
>DASWYU010000188.1:0-16287 GCA_036404795.1 Nocardioides sp.
GGCCTCCGCATCGGCCCCCGCGCCGGGATCGTCGAGGGCGGCGGCCACCTGCCGCGCCAGCGCGGCCGCGCGGGTGCGTTCGGAGCGGTTCCCGGCGACGAGGCACCCGGTGGCGTCGTGGAGGGTCGCGGTCGCCGACCCGGGAGGCAGCGCGTCGCGGAGGGGCGACGCAGTCGTCCACGCGTCGTGGGCTGCGGCGACGTCGCCGTGGAAGGTGAGCACCCGGGCGCGACAGCAGGCCATGAGCACGGGGAGCACGGGGAGCACGGGGAGCACGGGGAGGACCGGGCCCGGCAGGGGCGCGTCCACGACGAGGTCGAGCAGCTCCCGCGCGAGGGCGGGCCGGGCGTGGGCGAGCGCGGCTTCGACCGCGACGTACGCCGCGAAGCCGTCGAGCGGGTCCCGCGCGTCCACCGCACCCGGGGTGCGGACCCACGCCACGACCCGATCGAGAGCCGCGGCGGAGCCGGGACCGGGATCGGCGGCGGCCGCCCAGGCCGCCGCGGCACGGGCGAGGGGCGGGTCGTGCGGACCGACGACGGCCGCGGTCGCGAGGGCCTCGGTCCAGCGGTGGGTCCAGGCGAGGGCCAGCACCCGCACCGGCGCGGGCAGGTCGTCCCTCGCGAGATGGGCGCCGAGGCGCGACGCGTCGGCGGCCGCCAGCAGCGCGACGAGGTCCTCCGGCGCCGTCTCCCTCACGGCGGCAGCATGCCCCGACGGGCGACGTCGCGTCAGCCGGTCACCAGATGCGGACGCGCTGCTCCTCGTCGAGCCACAGGCCGTCGCCCGGCTGCGTGCCGAACGCGGCGTGGAACTCGCTGAGGTTCCGCACGATGTTCGCGCGGAACTCCGGCGGGGAGTGCGGGTCGATCGTCAGGTACTGCCGCTCCTGCTCGATCCGCCGCTTCGTGCGCCAGACGTGGGCCCACGAGAGGAACAGGCGCTGCGAGCCCGTGAGCCCGTCGTCGCCGGGGGTCACCGTCGGGCCACCGCGGGGGTCGAGGCCCAGCGAGATCAGGTAGGCCTGGTGGCCGATCGTCAGACCGCCCAGGTCGCCGATGTTCTCGCCGACCGTGAGGGAGCCGTTGACGTGCTCGTCGGGCAGGTTGCGGGGGCTGAACGCGTCGTACTGCGCCACGAGCGCCTGGCTCTTCGCCTCGAACGCCTCCCGGTCGGCCTGTGTCCACCAGTCGCGGAGGTTGCCGAGGCCGTCGTACTGCGAGCCCTGGTCGTCGAACCCGTGGCCGATCTCGTGGCCGATGACCGCACCGATGCCGCCGTAGTTCTCGGCCGGGTCGGCGTCGGGCGAGAAGAACGGGGGCTGCAGGATCGCGGCCGGGAAGCAGATCTCGTTGGTGCCCGGGTTGTAGTAGGCGTTGACCGTCTGCGGCAGCATCAGCCACTCGTCGCGGTCGACGGGCGCGCCGATCTTCGCGAGCTGGCGGTCGGTCTCGAAGGCCGCGACGGCGGCGACGTTGTCGACGAGGTCGTCGGGCACGACGACGAGCGCCGAGTAGTCGCGCCACGTCGTCGGGTAGCCGATCTTCGGGACGAACTGACCGAGCTTCTCGAGCGCCCGCTCCTTGGTCTCGGCCGTCATCCAGTCGAGCGCGCCGATGGAGCGCCGGTAGGCCTCGACGAGGTTCGCGACCAGCTCGTCCATCATCTCCTTCGCGACGGGCGGGAAGTGGCGTGCGACGTACTCGCGGCCCACCGCCTCCCCCACCGCGCGCTCGACGAACGAGATGCCGCGCTTCCAGCGCGCCCGCAGCTCCGGCGTGCCGGAGAGCGTGCGGCCGTAGAAGTCGAAGTTGGTCTCGACGAGGTCGTCGGTGAGGTACGCCGCGAACGCCCGCAGCACCCGCGCGGCGAGCCACAGCCGCCAGCTCTCGATCGGCACGGCGCGGAGCACGCCCGAGAGGTGCTCGAGGAACGACGGCTGCTTGACGACGACCTCGGCCAGCAGGTCGGCCGCGCCGGAGGAGGCACCCGAGAGGTTCCGCGCGTAGACCTCCCAGTCGAAGTCCGGGCAGAGCGCGACCAGGTCGTCGAGCGTCAGCAGGTTGTAGGTCTTCTGGATGTCGCGCGTCGCTGCCCGCTCCCAGTGGCCGTGCGCGAGCCGGCGGTCGAGCGCGACGACCGTCTCGGCGGCGCCCTCCGGGTCGTCCTGACCGACGAGGGTGAAGAGGCGGGTCAGGTACGCGACGTACTTCTCCACCGTCTCCGCGAAGCGCTCCTCGCGGTAGTACGACTCGTCGGGCAGGCCGAGGCCGCCCTGGTAGAGGTGGAACAGGTAGCGCTCGGAGTTGCCGGCGTCGGTGTTGACGTAGGACCCGAAGAAGCCGGTGCCGCCGACCCGCTCGAGCTCGCCGACCAGCGCGGCCAGCTCGCGGAGGTCGCGCAGCCCGGCGACCGCGTGCAGGTAGGGCTCCACGGGCGCGAGGCCCTTCGCGGCGATGGCGTCGGTGTCGAGGAACGAGCGGTAGAGCGCGCTGATCTTCGCGGCGTCGGGGTCGAGCGACGCGGGGTCGGCCGCCGCGTGCTGCTCGACGATCTCCCGCACCTGGGCCTCGGCCGCGTCGGCGAGCGCCACGAACGGCCCCCAGCTCGAGCGGTCGTCGGGGATCGCGGCCGTCTCCAGCCAGCGGCCGTTGACGTGACCGAACAGGTCGTCGGTGGGGCGGACGGCGAGGTCCATGCCCTCGCGGGCGGCGTCGAGCATCGTCACGGGCAACACACTAGAACGACCGTGGGTGCCGCCGCCCCGGCGGCTCGGGCAGGGGGCTCAGGTAGGTGGCCCGTCCTCAGCGGACCCGCACGACCAGCTTGCCCGTCGCGCGCCGCTCGTCGAGGTCGCGGAGCGCCTGCGCGGTGTCCTCGAGCGCGTACGTCGCACCGATCGGCGGGTCGAGCGCGCCGCTGCGCAGGTGGGGCAGCAGGTCGGCCCACTGCTCGGCGAGGAAGGCGGGGTTGCGGCGGACGTGCTCCCCCCAGCCGACGCCGCGCACGTCGGTGTTCGTGAGCAGCAGCCGGTTGACCTTGATCTCGGGGATGCCCTGGCCGGCCGCGAAGCCGATGACGAGGAGGCGGCCCTCGGGCGCGAGCGAGCGCACCGAGTCGAGGAAGACGTCGCCGCCCACGACGTCGACGACCAGGTCCACGCCGCGGCCGCCCGTCAGCTCCTTCACGGCGTCCTTGAACCCGTCGAGGAGCACGACGTCGTCGGCGCCCGCGGCCCGCGCGACCTCCGCCTTCGCCTCCGTCGACACGACGGCGACGGGGCGCGCGCCGTACGCCTTCGCCACCTGGATGCTGGCCGTGCCCACGCCGCCCGAGGCGCCGTGCACGAGCACGACGTCGCCGGCCTGCATGCCCCCGCGGCGCAGGAGCGCGAAGTGCGCGGTCAGGTAGTTCATGACGAGGGCGGCGCCCGCCTCGAAGCCCACCTCGTCGGGCAGCGGCAGCACCATCGCGGCCGGTGCCACGAACAGCTCGGCCGCCGCGCCCGACCCCGCGGCCGCGACGACCCGCTGCCCCACGGCCAGGCCGGAGCCCTCGGGAGCGCTCACCACGGTGCCCGCCACGTCGGTACCGACGGCGAAGGGCGGCTCGGGCCGCAGCTGGTACTGCCCCCGGCTCAGCAGCAGGTCGGGGAACGAGATGCCCGCGGCGTGCACCTCGAGGAGCACGTCACCCGGACCGGGCTCGGGGTCGGGGAGCTCGCCCACCCGGACGTCGTCGGGGCCGGTGAGGGAGGTCACTGTCGCAGCGCGCATGGGGTCACGCTACCGAGCGAGCGCTCGGGGTGGGAGGTGCGTCCCGTACGGCGCGCTCAGCGCGCCTGCACCAGCTGGGCCATCTCGAAGTGCATGGGGTCGGTCCAGCCCCAGTCGCCACCCCAGGCGAAGCCCCACTTCTTGAAGATCTGCACGACGGAGCGGTCGATCGCGCCGACCGTGCCGCGGCCGTTGCCGGGCACGTTGAGGTCGAGCGCGATGCCGAACGAGTGGAGCGAGGGCTGGGTCGTGTTGGCGATGAAGCGCGGGTAGTAGCAGCCGCCGTACTCCCCCGGGTGAATCTTGTCGGCCAGCCCGCGCTCGACGATCTCGCGCAGCGCCGCCTCGAGCTGCGGCAGCATCACCTTGTGGCAGGTCACGGTGCCGAGGATCGGCACCTGCTGCGTGCGGATGTTCTCGCTCACCCACGCCGGGTCGGGCGCGATCCGGCCGCCGGAGAGCACCGTGTAGTTGAACGTGCCGACCGCGGCCGCCACGGACCCACCCGTGAGCACCGCCGTCTGCTGCACCGAGATGTCGAGGTCGGGGCCGAGCAGCTGCACGGAGGCGCCCTCACCGGCCAGCTCCTGGAGCGCGGGGCGCACCTCCTGCGGCGAGGTCGAACCCGTCGCGATCAGCAGCGCGTTGTCGGACGGGATGCCGAGGGAGGCGCCCCAGCTCTTGTTGACGACGCCCTGGACACGCGTGACCTGCGGCGCCAGCGCGCCGACGTGCAGGTCGGGAGCGCCGTCCTCGTTGCCGAGACGCAGGTAGCCGTCCGCGTCGCGCAGCGTCTCGCCGATGTCGGTCGGCACGGCGATCTCGCCCTCCGCGACCCGCTCCCAGACGTCGAGCAGCTGGGCGCTCTCGGCGGGGGTGTAGCGCCGGTACGACGCCGGCTCGACCGCCGCCACCGTCAGCACCTGGTCCTGCACCGGGATCTGCGCCAACCCGATCGGCTCCGCCGCCTCCACCCCGGGCAGCTCCCGGATCGCGGCGATCGTGTCCGCGTCGAGCTCGGCCGTCGAGGACACGAGCAGGTCGGCGCCCAGCAGCGGCTCGGTCAGCGCCGAGGGCGCCTCCTCGGCGTGCTCGGCCATGAGGTCGAGCCGGGGGTCGTCGAGCGCGACCCCGCCCTGCGCCGGGTCGGGCGCGGGCTCCGTCGCATCGGTCGTCGTGTCGGCCGCCGCGCCGTCGAGGTCGTCCGCGGCCGGCTGGGCGGTGCAGCCCGCGAGCACGACGGCGAGCGTCAGCGCCGCGGCGGCCGCCGCGCGTCGTCCGGTTCGTCGCAGGTGCATCGGGCCTCCCTCCCAGCCGAGAAGGGTACCGCTCAGTAGCGCACCTCACACCCGGACTGCGGGGGACGTCCCTGCCCCCTTCGGGGGAGCCCGTCCGGTCCGGCGCACGCCGCCGTCAGTCGACCGGGTCGTCCTCGCGGGGTCGGGCCACGGCGCCGAGGTGCTCGGCGTGGTAGATCGCCTGGTCGAGGAGCTCGGAGAGGTGGTTGTCGAAGAGCGTGTAGATGACGTGGCGCCCGCGGCGCTCCGACTCGACGAGGCCCATCGTGCGCAGGAGACGCAGCTGGTGGGAGACCGCGGGCTGCTCCATGCCGACGGCGGCCACGAGGTCGCCGACGGTCATCGGGCCCTCCTGGAGGTTGGCCAGGATGAGCAGCCGACTGGGGGTGGCGAGGGCCTGGAGGGTCGCGGCCACCGACTTCGCCGTCGCCGCGTCGAGCTTCGCCCGCGACGGCCTGTCGTCGATTCCGTGACCCACGGGACGAGGATACCGGCATATACATGCAGATGTGTTCATGTAATAGTTCCTGCATGCCCAGCACGCTCGACACCCGCTCGCGCCCGACGCCGACCGCCGGCGCCCCCCGCACGCTCCCGCGTCCCGTTCCGCTGCACCGCACGATCTGGCAGGTCGCCGAGGCACGCTGGGCGACCGCCGCCACCGCACTGTTCGCGATCGGCGGGATCGTGCACCTCGCGGGCGGGCCGACGTGGCTCTTCTGGACGCTCTACCTCGCCTGCTACGCGGCCGGCGGATGGGAGCCGGCGCTCGCCGGGCTGCAGGCGCTCCGCGAGCGGACCCTCGACGTCGACGTCCTGATGATCGTCGCGGCCCTGGCCGCCGCGGCGATCGGCCAGGTCTTCGACGGGGCCCTCCTCATCGTCATCTTCGCGACGTCAGGAGCCCTGGAGGCGATCGCGACGCGTCGTACCCAGGACTCCGTCCGCGCCCTCCTCCACCTCGCCCCCGAGCGCGCCGTCCGCGTGCTCGCCGACGGCGGCGAGGAGCAGGTCGACACCGCGGACCTCGTGCCCGGGGACCTCGTGCTCGTGCGGCCAGGCAACCGCATCGGCGCGGACGGCGCCGTCGTCGACGGCGCCTCCGACGTCGACCAGGCGTCCATCACCGGCGAGCCGCTGCCCGTCGCCAAGCAGGTCGGGGCCGAGGTGTTCGCGGGCACGGTGAACGGCGCGGGCGTGCTGACGGTCCGGGTCGAGCGGGCGGCCGCCGACTCCGTCGTCGCGCGCATCGTGACGATGGTCGAGGAGGCATCGGAGACGAAGGCCCGCACGCAGCTGTTCATCGAGAAGGTCGAGCAGCGCTACTCCGTGGTGGTCGTGGTGGCGACGCTGCTGCTCCTCGGCGTGCCGCTCCTCCTCGGCGCCGCGTTCGAGCCCACCCTGCTGCGCGCGATGACCTTCATGATCGTCGCGTCGCCCTGCGCGATCGTGCTCGCGACCATGCCGCCGCTGCTGGCCGTCATGGCGAACGTCGGCCGGCACGGCGTTCTGCTCAAGTCGGCCGTGGCGCTCGAGCGGCTCGCGCAGGTCGACCGCGTCGCGTTCGACAAGACCGGCACCCTCACCCTCGGCACGCCTGAGGTGGTCGACGTCGCGCTGCTGCCCGACGCCGGGGCCGCCGGGCTCACCGAGGACGGGGTCGTCACGCTCGCCGCGGCCGCCGAGCGCGGCAGCGAGCACCCGGTGGGACGGGCGGTGGTGCGGTACGCCGAGGGGCTCGCCCTCGCCGTACCCCCCGCCCACGACTTCCTCGCCACCCCCGGCCGCGGCGTGACGGCCACCGTCGCGGGTCGTGTCGTCGAGGTCGCGTCGCCGCGCGGAGCGGCGGAGCCCGCCGTGGCGCGGGTGGTGGCGGCGCAGGAGGCGGGAGGTCGTACGGCGATCCTCGTCCTCCTCGACGGCCGGGCCTGCGGCGTGATCGCGCTGGCGGACCGGGTGCGTCCCGACGCCCCCGCCGCGGTGGCCGCTCTCGACACCCTCACCGGCTCCTCCCCCGTCCTGCTCACCGGCGACAACCGGGCCGCCGCCGACGCCCTCGCCACCCGCGTCGGCATCGGCGAGGTGCGGGCCGGGCTGCTGCCCGAGCACAAGGTCGACGCGGTGCGCTCGCTCCAGGCCGCCGGGCACCGCGTCGCGCTCGTCGGCGACGGCATCAACGACGCTCCCGCGATGGCGACCGCGCACGTCGGGATCGCCATGGGCCGCACGGGCTCCGACCTGGCGACCGAGACCTCCGACGCCGTGCTCGTGCGCGACGACCTCACCGCGCTGCCCCGCGCGATCGCCCTCAGCCGCCGCGCCGAGCGCGTCGTCAAGGCCAACCTGGTGTTCGCGTCGGCCGTCATCGTCGTGCTCGTGACGTGGGACGTCGTCGGCACCCTGCCGCTCCCGATCGGCGTCGCCGGCCACGAGGGCTCGACCGTCGTCGTCGCGCTCAACGGCCTGCGGCTGCTCCGCGCGAAGGCGTGGCGCGACGCGGTGTGAACGCCGGACACCGGTCGTGGTGTGAGCCCTGCAGAAAGTGGCGGTCACTCACCACGGCCGGCGGGTACGGCGCTCAGTCGACGATGCCGCCCACGGTCGCGAGGTCGGGGCCGGCGTGGTCGAGCACGGCGGCGAGCATCGCGCCGAGGCCGCGGGCGAGGTCGGGCAGCGGCACCACGTCGACGCTCGGCACATGCACGAAGCCCGAACGCACGTCGGTGCCCGCGAGGGCGTGCTGCAGCCGGAAGAACAGGTGGTTGCAGACGAAGCTGCCGGCGGTGTGCGAGAGGTCGGCGGGCAGGCCGGCGCCGCGCAGCGAGGCGGTGGCCGCCTTGACGGGGAGGGTGGAGAGGTATGCCGTCGGGGCGCCCGCCACGACCGCCTGGTCGCAGGGCCGGGCGCCCGCGTTGTCGGGGATCCGCGCGTCGTCGAGGTTCACCGCGACCCGCTCGGGCGTGACCCCCGGGCGGCCGCCGGCGAGCCCGAGCGCCACGACGAGACCCGGACGGTGCGCCGCGACGAGCTCCTCGAGCCGGTCGCCCGCGACGCCGAACTCCACGGGCAGCACCGCGGTGACGAGCTCCTCGGGCCGGTCCCAGGACGCGGCGAGCAGCGGCAAGACGTCGCCGGATGGGTTGGCACCGTCCCCGCCGAAGGGCTCGAACCCGGTGACGAGCAGCGTCATGCGCGCCCCAGCACGCGCCCGGCGATCCAGACGAGCGTCTCGGCGACTTCCGCAGGGGAGCCGCCGGGCTGCATGACGTGGCTGAGCACGGTGCGCACGATGACGTCGACGCTCGCGGCGAGCTGCGCGGGCGGCAGGTCGACGTCGAACGGCGCGATCCGGTCGAGGAGGACCGTGGTCGCCGTGGTCAGGAGCGACTCCGCGTGGGTGGTCAGCAGCGGCAGCAGCTCGGTCTCCGCGCCGTGGGTGGCGGAGACGATCGCGTGCAGCAGCTCGTTGTCCTGCGCCACCTCGAGGATGCCGCGGCAGGCGTCGCGCAGCGCGTCGAGGATGTCGGTCGGGTGGGCGTCGAACGCCCGGTCGACCTCGGCGAGGAAGCGCGCCAGCTCGTTGAGCACCATGGCCTCGGCCAGGTCGGGCTTGCCGCCCACCTCGTTGTAGACCGTCTGCCGGCTCACGCCGACCTCGGCCGCGAGGCGCGCCATGGTGACCTTGCCCCAGCCGTCCCGGCCCGTCAGGACGGTCGCGGCGTCGAGGATGCGGTCGCGCAGGGTGAGCGGCTCCTCGCCCGGCACGGGCTCCCCGATCTGCTCCGCGGCCATGCCCCCGAGTCTAGTGACGGAGCCTCAGGTCGCGACGGTGGCGGTTCCCGCGGCGTACGCCACCGCCTCGTCCCACGTGCCCCGGTCGAGCACGCGGCGCCGGAGCTTCATGATGTCGCGCGGGCGGTCGACGGTGAACGCGCCGACGACCCGGTCGGCACGCCGGTAGAGCGCCACGAAGCCCCCGCCGGCCGCGAGCTCGTCGACGACCACGCGCACCTCCTCGGCGCGCGGGGTGCCGACGAACTGGAGGCGGTGGCCGTACCAGTCCGACCAGAAGTAGGGCACCGTCACCACCGGGGCGGCCGCCGCCGGGTCGAGGGCGTGCCGCGCCGCCGCCGCCCCGTGGTCGGCCGCGTTGGTCCAGTGCTCGAGGCGGTGCTGCTCGCCGTCGAAGAGGGGGTTCGCGACGTGGGCGACGTCGCCCGCGGCGTACACCCCCGGCACGTTCGTCGCCATCGTCGCGTCGACGAGCACCCCGCGGTCACCCTCGTGGAGCGCGACGCCGCTGCCCTCGAGCCACGCCGTCGCGGGCCGCACGCCGATGCCGAGCACGACGAGGTCGGCGGGGAGGGTGGTGCCGTCGGTGAGCCGTACGGCGCGGACCCGCCGCCGCCCGTCGACCACGTCCTCCTCGAGTCCCGCCACCCCGACGCCCAGCCGCAGGTCGGTGCCGGCGGCGCGGTGCAGGTCGGCGCAGGCCGCCCCGATCTCCGGGCCGATCGAGCGCGTCAGGGGCAGGTCGAGCGCCTCGACGATCGTCACCGGCAGGCCGCGCTTGCGAGCGGCGGAGGCGACCTCCGAGCCGATGAAGCCGGCGCCGACGACGACCGTGCGGGCGCCCGCCTCGAGCGCGGCCCGCACCGTGCGGGCGTCCTCGAGCGTGCGCAGCTGGGTGACGCCCGCGAGCGGACCGTCGGGACCGGCCGGGTCGGTGCCCGGCAGCCAGCGCGGCACGGAGCCGGTCGCGACGACGAGGGCGTCGTACGCCAGCCGCTCGTCCCCCAGCACGAGCTCCCCGGCGGCGGTGTCGAGGCCGGTGGCCCGCACGCCGAGGCGCAGGTCGACCCGCAGCTCGTCGCGCAGCACCTCCTCGGTGCGGAACTGCGTCACCTCGCCCGCGCCGCGCTCGCCGTCGGGGTCGAGGAAGGCCTTCGAGAGGGGCGGGCGGTCGTACGGCGCGTGCACCTCGTCGCCGACGAGCACCAGCTCCCCGTCGTACCCGGCCCGTCGGGCCGCCTCCACCGCCCGTAGGCCCGTGAGCGACGCACCCACCACGACCAGTCGCCCCACACTCATGCCTCCATCCTCACCCCTCCAGCGCGAGCGCGAGCACCGGGCAGGCGTCGACCGCCGCCAGGAGGTCGGCGCGATGCTCCTCACCCGGCGCGGGGTCGAGCACGGCGACCACGCCGTCGTCGTCGACCTCGAAGAAGTCCGGAGCCATCGCCTCGCACATGCCGAGGCCCTCGCACGTCGCGAGGTCCGCCACGATCCTCATGCCACGCTCCGCTGCTCGTCCTGGGTCAGCGGCACGAAGTCGACCTTCTCGCGCACGCCGCAGTCGGGGCAGGTCCAGTCGTCGGGCACGTCCTTCCAGGCGGTGCCCGCCGCGAAGCCCTCGCGCTCGTCACCCTCGGCGACGGAGTAGACGTGGCCGCAGCCCGGGCAGCGCGCCGCGAGCACCTCGTCGAGCGCGGCGATGTCGACACGGGTCGCGTCGTCGAGCCCCTGCCCCGCGGCCGGCAGGTCGCCCCGCAGCTCGGCGCGGATGGCGGCGGCGCGCGCGCCGTACCGCTTCTCCACCCACTCCCGCTTGCCCGGCTGGATGTTGATCAGGTCGAGCTCGCCGCCCACGTGGCGGAGCACCCGCTCGTCCATGACCCGGCGCCACAGCGGCGGGACGGCGGCGAGGACGATCATCCCGGCATAGCCCGTCGGCAGCACCGGCGACTCCTCGAAGTCGCGCAGCGTCTGGTAGCGCCGCGTCGGGTTCGCGTGGTGGTCGCTGTGGCGCTGCAGGTGGTAGAGCAGCACGTTCGTCGCGATGTTGTTCGAGTTCCAGGAGTGCTGCGGGAGCACGCGCTCGTAGCGCTGACGGCCCTCGCGGCCGACCTTCTGGCGCAGCATCCCGTAGTGCTCGAGGTAGTTGACGACCTCCAGCAGGGAGAAGCCGACGACGGCCTGGATCAGCAGGTACGGCAGGATCCCGACCCCCAACCACACCACGAGGCCACCCCAGAGCACCGCGGACATCAGCCAGGCGTTGAGCACGTCGTTGCCGAGGCGGAACGGGTGCTTGTCCTTGCGGCGGTAGCGCTTCGCCTCCAGCTCCCACGCGCTGCGCAGCGAGCCGAGGACGGTGCGCGGCCAGAACCGGTAGAAGGTCTCGCCGAGGCGCGAGCTCGCCGGGTCCTCCGGCGTCGCGACGCGCACGTGGTGGCCGCGGTTGTGCTCGATGTAGAAGTGCCCGTAGAAGCTCTGCGCCAGCGCGACCTTCGACAGCCAGCGCTCGTTGGCCTCCTTCTTGTGACCGAGCTCGTGCGCGGTGTTGATGCCGATGCCGCCGATGCAGCCGATCGAGACCGCGATGCCGACCTTCTCCCAGGTGGCGAGGGTCTCGCCGAACATCTCGCCGCCGGCCACCATCCACATGGCGGCGACGAACCCGGCGTACTGGATCGGCAGGAACAGGTAGGTGATCCACCGGTAGTAGCGGTCCTGCTCCAGCTGCTCGATCACGTCGTCCGGCGGGTTGGAGCGGTCGAGGCCGGTCATCAGGTCGATCGCCGGGACGATCCCGAGGATCACGACGGGGCCGAGCCACAGCCACACGCCCCAGCCCGTGAGGCCCCACAGGCCGATGGCGAGGAACGCCAGCGACGGGACCACGAGACCGATCAGCCAGAGGTAGCGCTTCCGGTCCTTCCACTGCTCCGTGGAGCCCTCCGGCACCGTTCCGGCCACCCGCTGCACGTCATCCATCTCGCGACCCCTTCGTCTCGTCGGACCGGCCGGACGGGAGGGCGGTGTGGCCGCGCTCACATCCGGCATTTGACAAATGTAAGCGGTCTGTAAAGCGTTGACAAGAGAGTGGGATCTGTAAAGTCCGTCCGTCCGCCCGGCCGGAGTCCGACGGCCCGGGTCGCCTAGGGTGACGCGGAACCGAGGGGGAGGCGGCGACCATGGGCGAGACGGCCGAGTGGTTCTCGCGGCCTGTCACGATCCACCGCAAGAACGCGGCCGAGGCGGTCTTCGACGACCTGCGCACGGCGATCGGGTCGGGGTCGCTCCCCGTCGGCACACGGCTCCCCGCCGAGGCGGCGCTCGCGACGCGGTACGGCGTGAGCCGCCCCGTCGTGCGCGAGGCACTCCGCTCGACGCAGGCCCTCGGGCTCACGCAGACCCGCACGGGGAGCGGCACGTACGTCGTGGCGACGGCCCCGGCCCCCGACCTCACCTACGGCTCCTACTCGGCGCGCGACCTCGTGGAGGCCCGACCGTTCATCGAGGTCCCCTCGGCGGGATGGGCGGCGGAGCGCCGTACGCCGGAGCAGCTCGCCGCGATCGCGGCGCTCGCCGACGCGATGGACGCCGAGGAGGACCCCCACGCGTGGACG
Organism: Nocardioides sp.; assembly: GCA_036404795.1. Taxonomy (GTDB): domain Bacteria; phylum Actinomycetota; class Actinomycetes; order Propionibacteriales; family Nocardioidaceae; genus Nocardioides. The sequence goes on from DASWYU010000188.1 coordinate 12,487, forward strand.
GAGCTCGACTCGCGCTTCCACTCCGCGATCGCCGAGGCGTCGGGCAACCTGCTCTTCCGCAAGGTCGTCGCCGACGCCCGCGAGGCACTGAGCCAGCAGTCCGAGCTCGTCAACCTCGTCGCCCACCGGCGCGAGGCCTCCAACGCGGAGCACCGGCGCGTGCTCGACGCGATCGCGGCGGGAGACGCTGCGGCGGCGCGCGAGCGGATGGCCGAGCACCTGCGCGAGGTCGCGCAGGTGCTCAGCACGCTCATGGACGGGGCGCGGCCTCCGGGCTGACCGCCGGGGCGATGGCCTCGGTGGCCGCGTAGTAGCCGATCAGCGGGTTGAGCGCCGTCGCGAGCCCGATCGAGTCGCGCACCCGGGCCGCCATGACGTCGACGTTCGCGCCGATGCCGTCGACGCAGCGGTCGGCGAGCGTGCGGCAGGCCGCGGCGAGCTGGGTGATGGACTGCAGCAGCGCGTGCACGATGACGGGCTCGAACGCGTTGAGCTGGAGCTGGCCCGCCTCGGCCGCCATGGTGACGGTGACGTCGTGGCCGATGACGGAGTACGCCACCTGGCTCACCATCTCCGGGATCACCGGGTTGACCTTGCCCGGCATGATGCTCGACCCGGCCTGCACCGGCGGCAGCGTGATCTCGCCGAACCCGGCGCGCGGGCCGGACGAGAGCAGCCGCAGGTCGTTGCACGACTTCGACAGCTTCACCGCGACGCGCTTGAGCACGCCCGAGAGGTGGACGAACGCGCCCGGGTCCTGCGTCGCCTCCACCAGGTTCGCGGCGGTGACGAACGGGCGGCCCGTGAGCCGGCCGAGGTGCGCGCACGCGAGGGCGGCGTAGCCCTCCGGGGCGTTGAGCCCCGTGCCGATCGCGGTGGCGCCGAGGTTGATCTCGAGCAGGAGCGTCGCCGCCTCGGCGAGCCGTGCCCGGTCCTCGCCCACCATCACCTCGAAGGCGGAGAACTCCTGGCCGAGCGTCATGGGGACGGCGTCCTGCAACTGGGTGCGACCGACCTTGACGACGGAGGCGAACTCCGCCGCCTTCCGGCCGAAGGCCGCCTCGAGCCGCACCATCGCCGCGAGCAGCTCGTCGAGCGCGGTCACGAGGGCGACGTTGACCGCGGTCGGGTAGGCGTCGTTCGTCGACTGGCTGAGGTTGACGTGGTCGTTCGGGTGCAGGTGCGCGTAGGCGCCGCGGGGGTGGCCGAGCAGCTCGAGGGCACGGTTCGCGATCACCTCGTTGGCGTTCATGTTGGTCGAGGTGCCGGCGCCGCCCTGGATCATGTCGACCACGAACTCGCCGTGGAGCGCGCCCCCGCGGATCTCCCGGCAGGTCGACACGATCGCCTCGTAGCGCTCGTCGTCGAGCAGCCCGAGCTCGTGGTTGGCGGCGGCCGACGCCTGCTTGACCACGGCGAGGGCCGCGACGAGCGCCGCGTGGTGACCGATCGGCGTACCCGTCACCTGAAAGTTCGCCACCGCTCGCGCCGTGTGCACCCCCCAGTAGGCGTCCGCGGGGACCGCGAGCTCCCCGAGCAGGTCGCCTGGCAGGTCGTCCCCCACCTGACCGCGAGGTTGCCATGTCCACCGACCAGACCAGCACCACCACCGGTGTCGTGCACACGGAGGAGGAGGCGGGCTTCCGCCAGGGTCTCCGTCCCCGCCAGATCCAGATGATCGCCATCGGCGGCGCGATCGGCACCGGCCTCTTCATGGGCGCGGGCGGCCGGCTCGCCGACGCCGGGCCGGCGCTCGTGCTCGTCTACGCGCTCTGCGGCTTCTTCGCGTTCCTGGTGCTGCGCGCGCTCGGCGAGCTGATCGTGCACCGGCCCTCGTCGGGCTCGTTCGTGTCCTACGCCCGGGAGTTCTACGGCGAGAAAATGGCCTTCGCCGCGGGCTGGCTCTACTGGCTGAACTGGGCGATGACCTCGGTCGCGGACGTCACCGCGGTGGGGCTCTACATGAACTTCTTCAAGCAGTACGTCGACTGGCTCGCCCCGATCGACCAGTGGGTCTTCGCCATGATCGCGCTCCTGCTCGTGCTGGGCATGAACCTGCTGTCCGTCACCGTGTTCGGCGAGCTCGAGTTCTGGTTCGCGCTCGTCAAGGTCGTCGCCCTCGTGACGTTCCTCGTCGTCGGCATCTGCTTCGTCGTGCTCGGCACGCCCGTCGACGGCCACCAGCCGGGGCTCTCGCTCATCACCGACAACGGCGGCCTGTTCCCCCACGGCGTGCTGCCCGCGTTCGTGATCATGCAGGGCGTCGTGTTCGCCTACGCGTCGATCGAGCTGGTCGGCACCGCGGCGGGCGAGACCGCCAACGCCCGCGAGGTCATGCCCCGCGCGGTCCGCACCGTCATCATCCGCCTCGCGGTGTTCTACGTCGGCTCGGTGCTGCTGCTCACCCTGCTGCTGCCCGCGTCGTCCTACAGCGCCGGCGAGAGCCCGTTCGTCACCTTCTTCGGGTCCATCGGCGTGGAGGGCGCCGACGTCGTCATGAACCTCGTCGTGCTCACCGCCGTGCTCTCCTCGCTCAACGCGGGCCTCTACTCGACCGGACGCATCCTGCACTCGATGGCCGTCTCGGGCTCCGCCCCGGCGGCGCTCGCGCGGATGAACGGCAACGGCGTGCCCTCCGGCGGTATCGCGGTCACCGCCGTCGTCACCGCGTTCGGCGTCGTGCTCAACGCGATCGTGCCGTCGCAGGCCTTCGAGATCGCCCTCAACCTCTCCGCGCTCGGCATCATCAGCGCCTGGGCGGTCATCATCCTGTGCCAGCTGCGGCTCTGGCAGCGTGCTCGGCAGGGCCTCCTCGAGCGGCCGTCGTTCCGCCTGTTCGGCGCCCCGTGGACCGGCCTGCTGACCCTCGTGTTCCTGCTCGCCGTGCTGGTGCTCATGGCCGTCGACGGTCCGGTCGGCACGTGGACCGTCGCCTCCATCGGTCTCATCGGTCCGGCGCTCGTGGTGGGATGGTTCTGCTGCCGCGGCCGGATCGCGGCGATCGCCGCGGAGCGCGGCGAGCACCTCGAGAGGAGCCTGGAGTGACGGTCGCCCTGGTCACGACCGGCGGCACGATCGCCAGCGTCCGCGGCACGGACGGCGCCAGCACGCCGGTGCTGGCCGCCGCCGACCTCCTGGCGGGTCTCGCGCCCGACGGCGCCGACGGCCCCGAGGTGCGCGTCGTCGACCTGCTGGCGAAGGACTCGGCGGTGCTGACGCTCGCCGACATGCAGCGGATCAGCGACGCCGTCGGCGAGCAGCTGCGCGACCCGGCCTGCGTCGGCGTCGTCGTGCTGCACGGCACCGACGCGATGGAGGAGACCGCGCTCCTGCTCGACCTGCAGCACCGCGACGCCCGCCCCGTCGTGGTCACCGGCGCCCAGCGGACGGCCGACGCCCCCGACGCCGACGGGCCGGCCAACGTCCGCGCGGCGCTCGCCGTCGCGTCGTCCACGACGCACCGCGGCGAGGGGGTCCTCGTCGCGATGGGCGGTCGCGTGCTCCGCGCGGCCGGTCTCGCGAAGCGCAGCACCGACGCCGTCGACGGCTTCGTCGACACCCCCGGCCTCGGTCGGCTGCCCCACCTGACCGCGCCGGTCGACGACGTGCGGGTCGACGTCGTCGCCGTCCACCCGGGCTGCGACGCCACCCACCTCGACGCCAGCCTCGCGGCCGGCGCGCAGGGGATCGTGCTCGCCGGGCTCGGGGCCGGGAACGCGACCCCGGCGGTCGTCGCGGGGGTCGAGCGGAGCCTGGCCCGCGGCGTACCCGTCGTCGTCTCCACCCGGGTCCCCGAGGGCG
>DASWYU010000189.1:0-7544 GCA_036404795.1 Nocardioides sp.
GCGACGAGAAGCGGCCAGCGGGAGGGCGCTCAGCGCCCGAGCCCGAGTGAGCGCGCAGCGAAGCAAGCGCGATCCGCCTAGCACTCGACTACACCGAGTGCCAGTGACGTGCTACATTCCGAATTGGCACTCTCCACGTGAGATTGCCAATCGTGCGCGGCCCCCGCGACGGCGCGCACAGCCCACCTTCATGTACACCCGCGAAAGGGAGGTCGACCAGTGTCGGTCACCATCAAGCCGCTCGAGGACCGTCTCGTCATCAAGGCGAGCGAAGCCGAGCAGACCACCGCGTCCGGACTCGTCATCCCGGACACCGCCAAGGAGAAGCCGCAGGAGGGCGAGGTCGTCGCCGTGGGCCCCGGTCGGGTCGACGACAACGGCAACCGTGTCCCCCTCGACGTCGCCGTCGGCGACAAGATCATCTTCAGCAAGTACGGCGGCACCGAGGTCAAGTACGCCGGCGAGGAGTACCTCATCCTCTCGGCGCGCGACGTCCTCGCCGTCGTCAACTGAACCCCTGACGCCCCGGCGCCGGCCACAGCGCCGGGCCGGGGCGTCGCCCATTCCACCTCGTTCTCCCGAAAGGCACATGCATGCCCAAGATCCTGGAGTTCGACGAGAACGCCCGCCGCGCCCTCGAGCGCGGCGTCGACAAGCTCGCCGACACCGTCAAGGTCACCCTCGGCCCGAAGGGCCGTTACGTCGTGCTCGACAAGAAGTGGGGCGCTCCCACCATCACGAACGACGGTGTGACCGTCGCCCGTGACATCGAGCTCGACGACCCGTTCGAGAACCTCGGCGCCCAGCTCGCCAAGGAGGTCGCCACCAAGACGAACGACGTCGCGGGTGACGGCACCACCACCGCCACCGTGCTGGCACAGGCCATGGTCCACGAGGGCCTGCGCGCCGTCGCCGCCGGCGCCAACCCGGTCGGCCTGAAGAAGGGCATCGAGGCGGCCGTCGCGGCCGTCGTCGAGAAGCTTCACGAGACCGCCCGCACCGTCGACGACGTCAAGGACATGACGGCCGTCGCCACGGTCTCCAGCCGCGACGCGCACATCGGCGAGCTCATCGCCGAGGCGTTCGACAAGGTCGGCAAGGACGGCGTCATCACCGTCGAGGAGTCCAACTCCCTCGGCACGCAGCTCGACTTCACGGAGGGCATGCAGTTCGACAAGGGCTACCTGTCGCCCTACATGGTCACCGACACCGAGCGCATGGAGTCCGTCCTCGACGACCCCTACGTGCTCGTCAACCAGGGCAAGATCAGCTCGGTCGCCGAGCTGCTCCCGCTGCTGGAGAAGGTCATCGCGGCCAACAAGAGCCTGTTCATCATCGCCGAGGACGTCGAGGGCGAGGCCCTCAGCACGCTCGTCGTGAACAAGATCCGCGGCACGTTCACCTCCGTCGCCGTCAAGGCGCCCGCGTTCGGTGACCGCCGCAAGGCGATCCTCCAGGACATCGCGGTGCTCACCGGCGCCCAGGTCGTGGCCCCCGAGGTCGGGCTCAAGCTCGACCAGGTCGGCCTCGAGGTGCTCGGCCAGGCCCGCCGCGTCGTGGTGACGAAGGACAACACCACGATCGTCGACGGCTCGGGCGACGCGTCGGCCGTCGAGGGCCGCGTCAACCAGATCAAGGCGGAGATCGAGAACACCGACTCCGACTGGGACCGCGAGAAGCTCCAGGAGCGCCTCGCCAAGCTGGCCGGCGGCGTCGTCGTCATCAAGGTCGGCGCGGCCACCGAGGTCGAGCTCAAGGAGAAGAAGCACCGGATCGAGGACGCCGTCTCCGCGACGCGCGCCGCGATCGAGGAGGGCATCGTCCCCGGTGGTGGCTCCGCGATCATCCACGCCGCCGCGGCGCTCGAGGGCGACCTCGGGCTCACCGGTGACGAGGCCGTCGGCGTGCGCATCGTGCGCAAGGCCGTCGACGAGCCGCTCCGCTGGATCGCCGAGAACGGTGGCGAGCAGGGCTACGTCGTGGTCTCCAAGGTGCGCGAGCTCGGCGTGGGCAACGGCTACAACGCCGCCACGGGCGAGTACGGCGACCTGGTCGCCCAGGGCGTCCTCGACCCCGTCAAGGTGACCCGCTCCGCGCTGGTCAACGCCGTCTCCATCGCGGGCCTGCTGCTGACGACCGAGACCCTGGTCGTCGACAAGCCCGAGGAGGAGGAGCCGGCGGCCGCCGGTGGCCACGGCCACGGGCACGGCCACTGAGCGACAGCTCCCCGCTCCGTCCGGAGCGATGACGACGCCCCCGGTTCCGCGCGGAACCGGGGGCGTTCGTCGTCCCGGAGCTCGTGGGCTAGGGGCTCAGCCCACCGCGTCGGTGAGGCAGGAGAAGCCGCGCTCGCCGGAGGCGAAGGCCACCTCGCGCGGCGGCAGCACGCTCGTGTCGGCGCCGCTCGCGGCACCCTCGGCGTACGCCGCCAGTGCGTCGGTCGTGCACGTCGCCTCGACGACCGGGTCGGCGAGCACGTCGCTCTCGTGCACCGAGGCGGTGTCCTCGTCGAGCAGCCCCGTCGCGTAGGCCGGGCGAAGCGCTGCGCCGGGTCCGGGTGCGTCGCCCGGTCGACGACGCGCATCAGCTCGGCGGTGCCGGGCCGGCCGGGGTCGGGGAACCGGTCGTGGAGGTGGGCGAAGACGTGCTCGATCGAGCCCGCGGAGCCGTCGGCCGTACGGCGCGGGGAGCCCTTCGGACAGATCATCGCGTGCAGCGTCGCGCCCATCGACCAGACGTCGGAGCGGCTCGTGGGCTCGGCGGCGGAGAAGGCCTCGGGCGCGGCGTACAGGGGCGTCAGCGCCTCCAGCGTCACCGACAGCTCCTGCCCGGGGCCTTCTCCGGCGCCGGGGTACGGGAGGTGTTGCACGGGCGAAACACGGGCGCGGCCACCACGAAACACGGCGGGCGCACTGTCGAGCCATGCTGTGGCGAGTGCGCACCACCCTCCCCGACCGTCCGGGCGCCCTGGCGGCGCTGGCCCAGGAGTGCGGCGCGGCGGGCGTCAACATCCTCGGCTTCCAGATCTTCCCCGGCGTCGCGGCGGTGACCGACGAGCTCGTCGTGCGCACCCCCGCGGGCTGGACCGAGGCGCAGGTGACGGCGCTGCTCGAGCGCGCCGGCGGCAGTGACGTCGTGGGTACCCCCTGCACCGACGCGGCGCTGGTGGACCAGCCGGCACGCTACGTGCAGGCGGCGCGGGCGGTCATCGCCCAGCCGTCCCGCTTCCCCGAGGTCGTCGCGCAGCTGTTCGACGCCGAGGCGGCGTCCGGCGACGCGGAGGCGGGCGGCGACGTCCTCGACCTCATGGAGATGACGGTCGGCGACGTGCGGGTGCAGGTGCGCCGCCGGGCGCCGTTCACCGCCACCGAGCATGCGCGGGGAGCGGCGATGGCCGACCTCGTCTCCGACGTGCTCGCCCGCACGCCGTCCGTCCTCGGCTCGGCCAACCGGCGGATGGGCGGTGGGGCGACCCTGTCCTACGAGGTCGTCGGTCTCGCGGTGCGCGCCGACGTCGGCGGGACCGTCGTCGGCGCCGCGCAGCTGCGTCCCGCCTCCGACCCGGCCACGGTCGCGGAGCCCGGGCTGCGGGCCGTCGACCTCGAGGTCGACCCGGCCTGGCAGCGGCGGGGCATCGGCACCCGGCTGCTCGCCGACATCGCCCGGCTCGCGGCGGGTGAGGGTGCCGACGACATCGTGCTGGCGACCCGGGCCGACAACCAGGCCGTCCTGCCGATGGTGCTCGCGGCCGGGCTGCGGGGGCGCATCCGCATGGCGGCGGACGTCCTCACCGTGCGGATCCCGGTGCGGGACCTGACGCCCCTGCGACGTTGATCTGGGGCGCTGACCTGCTCGCTCGTCCCGGGTGACCGACGTCGCCGGGCACCCGTCCGGACGGGTGGTCGAGCGCCCCTAGAATGGCGCGCATGAGCGCCACGCCCGGAGTCCCCGACAAGTTCGCCGCCCTCGGTCTGACCTACGACGACGTGCTGCTCCTGCCGGGCTACTCCGACCTGGCGCCCCAGGACATCGACACCACGTCGCGGCTGACGCGCGAGATCTCGCTGCGCTCGCCGCTCATCTCGGCCGCGATGGACACCGTCACGGAGTCGCGGATGGCGATCGCCATGGCGCGCCAGGGCGGCATCGGCATCCTCCACCGCAACCTCTCGGTCGCGGACCAGGCCTACCAGGTCGACCTGGTCAAGCGCACCCAGACGGGCATCATCTCCAACCCCGTCACCATCGGCCCCGACGCGACCCTCGAGGAGCTCGACCGCATCTGCGGGGAGTACCGGGTCTCCGGCCTCCCGGTCGTCGACGCCGCCGACACGCTCCTCGGCATCATCACCAACCGCGACCTCCGGTTCACCCCGGTCGCGGAGTGGGCGACGACCAAGGTCGACGAGATGATGACGCGGATGCCGCTCGTCACCGGACAGGTGGGCATCAGCCGCGAGGACGCCACCGCGCTCCTGCGCAAGCACAAGCGTGAGCGCCTCCCGCTCGTCGACGCCGACGGCAAGCTCGCCGGCCTCATCACGGTCAAGGACTTCGTGAAGTCCGAGCAGTTCCCCGACGCGTCGTACGACGCGGACGGCCGCCTCCTCGTCGGCGCGGCGATCGGCTACTTCGGTGACGCGTGGGAGCGCGCCACCACCCTCATCGAGGCGGGCGTCGACGTGCTCGTGGCCGACACGGCCCACGGCCACGTACGCCTGCTGCTCGACATGGTGCGCCGCCTCAAGTCCGACCCCGCGACGAAGCACGTGCAGGTGATCGGCGGCAACATCGCGACCCGCGAGGGTGCGCAGGCGTTCGTGGACGCGGGCGCCGACGCGGTCAAGGTGGGCTTCGGACCGGGCTCCATCTGCACGACCCGCGTCGTCACCGGCGCCGGCGTCCCGCAGGTCACCGCCGTGTACGAGGCGTCGCTCGCCTGCCAGCCGGCCGGCGTGCCGGTCATCGCCGACGGCGGTCTGCAGCAGTCCGGCGACATCGCCAAGGCGCTCGTCGCCGGCGCCGAGACCGTCATGATCGGCTCGCTCCTCGCCGGCTGCGAGGAGTCCCCGGGCGAGCTGGTGTTCGTCAACGGCAAGCAGTACAAGGCGTACCGCGGCATGGGCTCGCTGGCCGCGATGAGCAGCCGGGGCAAGAAGTCCTACTCGAAGGACCGCTACTTCCAGGCCGAGGTCACGAGCGACGACAAGATCGTGCCCGAGGGCGTCGAGGGCCAGGTGGCCTACCGCGGCCCGCTGGCCGCCGTCGCGCACCAGCTGATCGGCGGCCTCAGCCAGTCGATGTTCTATGTCGGCGCCCGCACCGTCCCGGAGCTGCAGGAGAAGGGGCGGTTCATCCGGATCACCTCGGCCTCCCTCAAGGAGAGCCACCCCCACGACATCCAGATGGTGGCCGAGGCGCCGAACTACCAGTCGCGCTGAGCCGTCAGCCGATCGGCCAGGTGACGGCACCGCCCGGCGCCTCGCCCGCCGAGGGGTGGTCCCAGGCGATCGAGGCGGGCTCGCCCGGGTTCAGGAACACGAGCGAGCAGCTGCGTGCCTGGGCGCCCTCGCCGAACGCCTGCGCCTTGTAGACGTCGTCGCACGCGTCGGCGGGCAGCGTGCCGAACGTCAGGAACACGCCGCTGTCCATGCTGGCGCCCGCGGCGTCGAGCACGTCGAAGAACGCCACGTCGGGCTGCTGGGCCACGGGGCCGTTGACGTAGCGCGCCGTCGAGGCGATGTAGTAGGGCACCGCGTCCCCGACCGTCTCCAGGCCGGCGGCGTCGAGGTCGAAGTCCTCGATCGAGCCCGGCGTGATCGCCTCGATCTCGACCTCGGCGACGAAGTCGATCTCCTCGGCGTCCGGCGTGATGCCGGAGGTCAGCACGGTGGCGGGGGTCGTCAGGCTCTCCTGCGGCCCGCCGGAGAGCACGGAGTCGTCGAACGGCACCTCGGTCGTGCTGCCGTCGGCGAGGCCGAACTCGCTGTTCGCCAGCACGCCGGTGCGGGCCTCCTCGGTGGTGGGCTCACCGCTCGCGTCGTCGTCGCTCCCGCCGCAGGCGGCGAGGGTGGCGAGGGACAGCGTGGTGAGGGTGGCGAGGATCGTGCGCTTCATCGGGACCTTCCGGGGACTGCGGGCGGGGTGACGGACACGGCCCGTGCGGGCCGGGACGCGGCGTACCCCGTCCGTCGACCGGTGAACCGCCCACCCGCGCGGATGTGACGCAGCCGTGCCGCTTCGACTCCGCACCCCCGCGGTGGGAGACTGCTCCCCGTGACCGAGATCGAGATCGGCCGCGCCAAGCGCGCCCGCCGGGCCTACTCCTTCGACGACATCGCCATCGTGCCGTCGCGGCGCACGCGCGACCCCGAGGAGGTCAGCGTCGCGTGGCAGATCGACGCCTACCGCTTCGAGATCCCCGTGGTCGCCGCGCCGATGGACTCGGTGATGAGCCCGGAGACCGCGATCGCGCTCGGTCGGGCCGGTGGCCTCGGCGTCCTCGACCTCGAGGGCCTGTGGACGCGCTACGAGGACCCGTCGTCCCTGCTCGACGAGGTCGCGGGGCTGCACGGTGTGGCGGCGACGGCGCGGCTGCAGGAGATCTACACCGAGCCGGTGAAGGCCGAGCTCATCACCGAGCGCCTGCGCCAGATGCGCGAGGCGGGCGTGACGGTCGCCGGTTCGCTCTCGCCGCAGCGCACCAAGGAGCACGCGAAGACGGTCGTCGACGCGGGCGTCGACATGTTCGTCATCCGCGGCACGACGGTGAGCGCCGAGCACGTCTCGAGCCAGGCGGAGCCGCTCAACCTCAAGGAGTTCATCTACGAGCTCGACGTGCCCGTCATCGTCGGCGGGTGCGCGACCTACCAGGCGGCGCTCCACCTCATGCGCACCGGCGCGGCCGGCGTCCTCGTCGGCTTCGGCGGCGGCGCCGCCCACACCACGCGCACGGTCCTGGGCCTGGCCGTCCCGATGGCGAGCGCCGTGGCCGACGTCGCCGCCGCGCGCCGCGACTACCTCGACGAGTCGGGCGGCCGCTACGTGCACGTCATCGCCGACGGCTCGATCGGCACGTCCGGCGACCTGGCGAAGGCCATCGCGTGCGGCGCCGACGCCGTCATGGTCGGCTCCCCGTTCGCCCGCGCCTCGGAGGCGCCGGGCCGTGGCTTCCACTGGGGCGCCGAGGCGTGGCACGCGGAGCTGCCGCGCGGCCAGCGGGTCGAGTTCGACACCGTCGGCACGCTCGACGAGATCCTGTTCGGCCCCTCCCGGGTCGCCGACGGCACGATGAACCTCGTCGGCGCGCTGCGCCGCGCGATGGCCACGACGGGCTACACGGAGCTCAAGGAGTTCCAGCGCGTCGAGGTCGTCGTGCAGTGAGGCTCGCCGCCGCGCAGGCGGAGGCCGTGGCGGGCGACGTGCCCGCGAACGTCCGCACGGCGGCGCGGCTCGTGGCCCGGGCGGGCGACGAGGGCGCCGACGTCGTGGTGCTCCCGGAGGCGTTCCTCACCGGCTACGCCACGTCCGCGTTCGCGGCGCCG
>DASWYU010000190.1:0-7342 GCA_036404795.1 Nocardioides sp.
CGCCCGCCGCGCGCGCGACGTCGATGAGCCGGGGCCCGCCCTCCTTGCCCGCCACGGGCCGCTCCTCTCGTCGTGCGTCCTGAAGATTCTGCGGTGTGACCCTTGCCACAACGCCATCGCCCCGCCTACGTTACCGGAAGCGCTTACGTAAGCGCTTACATCGACGAAGGGCTCACCACCATGAGGCTTGGACCGACGAGGCGAACCGCCCGCGTGAACCTGCGGCGCACCGGCGTCGCCGCCGCCTGCATCGCGCTGGCGTCGACGCTCGCCGCCTGCGGGCTCGACAGCGGAGAGGGCAGCGGCAACGACGACGAGATCGTCATCGGGATCTCGCTGCCGCTGACCGGCGACTTCAGCGAGCCCGGCAAGGGCGTGCAGCGCGGCTACGAGGCCTGGGCGGAGTACGTCAACGAGAACGGCGGACTGCTCGGCAAGGACGTGCGGCTCGTGATCCTGGACGACCAGTCGAACGCCGACCGCGTCGCCTCCGACTACGAGCGGCTCATCAACCAGGACGGCGCCGACCTGATCTTCGGCCCGTTCTCCACCCGCCTGGTCGTGCCAGCCGCGCAGGTCGCGCAGGACTACGGGTTCCTCTTCGTGGAGCCGGCGGGGGCCGCCGACGAGGTGTTCGAGCAGGGCTTCGACAACCTCTTCTACGCGGCGCCCGCCGTCGCGGACGACCACTACAACCTCCTGGCGGAGCAGATCCTGGCGATGCCGGAGGGCCAGCGGCCGCGCACCGCGGCGTACGCGACGATGGACGACCCCTTCGCGCAGGGCACGGCGTACGGCCTCCGCGACAAGCTCGCCGCCGCCGGCGTCGAGACCGTCGTCGACGAGGTCTACCCGCCGAACACCACCGATTTCTCCAACATCGCGGCGCAGATCGCCGACTCCGACGCCGACATCGTGGTGGGCGGCACGCAGTACCAGGACGCGGTCAACCTCATCGTCGCGCTGCAGCAGCTGGGCTACCAGCCCGACCTCGCGGCGTTCTCGACGGCGCCGACCAACCCGGAGTTCCCCGCCGCGATCGGCGACCAGGTCGAGGGCATCGTCTCGCCGACGGGCTACACCCCGGAGTCCCCGTTCCCGGAGAACCAGGCGTTCGTGGAGTTCTTCACCGAGAAGCACGGTCACGCGCCGAGCGAGGACGAGGCCAACGCCTGGACCACCGGTGAGGTGGTCGCGGCGGCCGTCGAGGCCGTCGAGTGCGCGGACCCGTCGCCGGAGTGCCAGCAGCAGCTCATCGACTGGCTGCGGGACAACGAGGTGGACACCGTCGTCGGCCCGCTCAGCTGGGACGGCCAGGGCCGCCCGCAGAGCGCCCACCTCATCCAGCAGTACGTCGGCGGCGAGATCCGCATCGTGCTCCCCGAGGACCTGGCCGAGGCCGAGTTCGTCTACCCGAAGCCGGCCTGGTGAGGCGCTCGTGTCCGGATCCCTCCTCCTCCAGACCCTGATCCTCGGCATCCTGCTGGGCGGCCTCTACGCCCTGCTCGCCGCGGGACTCACCCTCTACTTCGGCGTCATGCGGGTGGTGATGATCGCCCACTCGGCGTTCCTCATCCTCGCGGCGTACCTCGCCTGGTTCTTCCACCGCGAGACGGGCCTCGACCCGCTGCTGTCGCTGGTGGTGACCGTGCCGCTCTTCTTCGGCGTCGGCTACCTCATGCAGCGCGGCCTCATCTCACGGCTGCGTCCGGCGACGCTGACGATGATGTCGGTGCTGCTCACCTTCGCGATCGCGCTGACGATCGAGGGGCTGCTCGGCTTCTTCTTCTCGGGCACCCAGCGCCGCATCAACCTCGGCTACTCGGGCTCCAGCATCGAGATCCTCGGCGCCCACATCGCCGTGGTGAAGCTCATCGCCTTCGGTCTCGCGGCGGCGGCGCTCATCGGCCTGTTCGTGCTCCTCAAGGTGACGCGGTTCGGCCAGGCCCTGCGGGCCACGATCCAGCACCCCGAGGCCGCGCGGCTGCTCGGCATCAACACCGACCGCATCGCCGGCTTCGGTTTCGGGCTCGGCCTCGCGACCGCCGCGATCGGCGGCACCGCCCTCGCGCTCGACTCGACCATCTACCCGTCGCTGCACTGGCACTGGATCGGCCCGCTCATGGCGATCATCGTCGTCGGCGGCCTGGGGAGCATCCCGGGCGCGGCCATCGCCGCGCTCCTCCTCGGCGTCGGCCAGAGCCTCCTGCAGATCCCGATGGGCACCACGTGGGCGCAGACGGTCTTCTACGTCGCGCTCTTCGCCACGCTCCTCGTCCGCCCCCAGGGATTCTTCGGAGGTCGTCTTGCGCAGCGCTTCTGACACCACCAGCCGCTCCACCTTCGACCGGGTGCTCCTCGGGGCCCGGGTCGTCGCCCTCGCCGTCGTCGCGGTGCTCGTGCTGACGTTCCCCTCGACCGCGTCCGACCCGTTCATCCTCTCCGTCGGCGTCGTCATCGCCAGCTACGCGGCCCTCGCCGTGTCGTGGAACTTCGTCGGCGGCTTCACCGGCTACATCTCGCTGGGGCACGCGGCGTACTCCGGGCTCGGCGGCTACGCCACGGCCCTGTTCATCACGCGGGCCGACCTCGACCCGTGGGTGGCGCTGTTCGTCGGGGCGCTCGTCGTCGCCGTGCTCGCCGTGCCCATCGGCATCGCCTCTCTGCGGGTGCGCGGCGCCTCCTTCGTGATCGTCTCCATCGCGCTGGTGCTCATCCTCCTGCTCGTCGCCCAGTCGTGGGCGTCGCTGACCGGCGGTGCCCAGGGGCTCCGCGTCCCGCGGCCGTTCGGCGAGGACGTCCTGCGACCCGAGCAGCACGAGCGGTTCTTCTTCATCCACGTCGCCTTCATCTCGGTCGCGCTGCTGCTGTGGTGGGCCATCGACCGGTCCCGCTTCGGGATGGGGCTCAAGGCCATCCGGGAGGACGAGGACAAGGCGCAGGCACTCGGGGTGCCGACGGGGGCCTACAAGCTGACCGTCTTCGTCATCTCGGCGTTCATGACGGCCACGGCCGGCGGGCTCTACGCCCTCTGGTTCGGCTACCTCGACCCGATCTTCCAGTTCTCGATCCTCATCGGGTCCTACATGGTGCTGATGAGCCTGCTCGGCGGCATCCGGAGCCTCTTCGGCCCGGTGCTCGGCGCCGTCGTCGTCGGCTACTCGCTGGAGTTCTTCAAGGTCCACTACGGCGACTCGCAGTTCCACCTCGTCGCCCTGGGCCTGCTGCTCGCCCTCGTCGTCCTCTTCATGCCCGACGGCGTGCTGCCGGCGATCGGCTCGCTGGTCGAGCGGTTCCGCCCCGACAAGCGGACCTCGATCCGGGAGATGACGGCCGAGGAGCTGCTCGAGCACAACGAGCGGGTCGAGACCGCGCGGGCGGGCGACGCCCCACCGCGCGAGCGCGACCTCGCGACCGTCCCGTCGAACCAGGAGGAGCGATGACCGAGACCGCCACCCCCGGCGCCGGCACCGACGAGACCTTCGTCCCGTCGTTGGCCACCCGGGGCCTCACGAAGAGCTTCGGCGGCGTGCGCGCGATCGACGGCGCCGACGTCACCTTCCACAAGGGGAGGATCAACGCGCTCATCGGGCCCAACGGCTCCGGCAAGACCACGTTCTTCAACTGCGTGACGGGGATGATCAAGCCGGACGCCGGCACCGTCACCCTCGAGGGCCGCGACATCACGGCGAAGCCGCCGCACCGCATCGCCGCCGCCGGCATCGGGCGCAGCTTCCAGCTCTGCCGGATCTTCCCGCGCCTCACGGTGCTCGAGAACATGCTCGTCGGCGTGCGCTCGCCGTCCGTGCTCCACCGGCTCGCCGGCTCTCGCAACGACGCCGACATCGAGAAGGCCCGCGAGCTGCTGCGCCGGGTGGGCATCGACCACCTCGAGCAGTCGGAGGCCCGGGACATCTCCTACGGCCAGCAGAAGCTGCTCGAGCTCGCCGGGGTGCTCATGGTCGACCCCGAGACGATCATGCTCGACGAGCCGGCCGGCGGCGTGAACCCGGCGCTCATCGGACGCATCGGCACGCTCGTGCGCGAGCTCAACGCCGAGGGCCGCACCTTCGTCATCGTCGAGCACAACATGGACATGGTCATGAGCCTGTCCGACCACGTCGTGGTCTTCGACCGTGGTCGACCCATCGCGGAGGGCCCGCCCTCCGTCGTCCAGCACGACCCACGAGTCCTGGAGGCCTACCTTGGTGTCTGACGCCCCCCGCCCGCTGCTCGAGCTGATCGACGTCGAGGCCGGCTACGGCCGCGCCGCCCTCGTGCTCCGCGGCCTCACCGTGCGGGTCCCCGCCGCCAGCATCGTCTGCCTCGTCGGGCCGAACGGTGCCGGCAAGTCCACCGTCCTCAAGGTCGCCAGCGGGATGCTCACCCCGCGGTCCGGCCGGATCCTGGTCGACGGCCAGGATGTGACGCGCAACGGTCCCCAGGACATGATCCGGGCCGGTCTGTCCCACGTGCTCCAGGGCCACTCCGTCTTCAAGGAGATGACCGTCGCCGAGAACGTCGGCCTCGGGGCCTACACGGTGCGCGACAAGGCGCTCGTCGCCGAGCGCGTCGACTTCGTGAAGACGCTCTTCCCGATCGTCGCCGAGCGCTGGGACGACCTCGCCGGAGCATTGTCGGGCGGCCAGCAGAAGCAGGTGGAGTTCGCCCGCTCGCTCATGGTCAGCCCGAAGGTCGTGCTCCTCGACGAGCCCAGCATGGGCCTCGACCCGAAGCGGACCTCGACCATGTTCGAGCAGGTCGTGCGCATGCGGGACGCCGGGATCGCCGTGCTGATCGTCGAGCAGAACGCCCGCCGCGCCCTCGAGACGGCCGACATCGGCTGCGTGCTCGACCTCGGCACCGTCCACATCACGGGGCCCGCCCCGGAGCTCCTGGCCGACCCGCGCCTCGCGGAGCTCTACCTCGGCGGTCGCCCCGCGGCCACCGCCGCCCCCTGAACCGACCCCTCCTCAGCGCCACCGCGCTGCCCCTCCGAACGGAGAAGACATGACCGTCCACACCCGCCGCATCGTCATGAACGGCGTCACCGGCCGCATGGGCTACCGCCAGCACCTGCTGCGCTCGATCCTGGCGATCCGCGACGACGGGGGCGTCCTGCTCCCCGACGGCGACCGCATCCAGGTCGAGCCCGTGCTCGTCGGCCGCAGCGCCGAGAAGCTCCGCACCCTGGCCGCCCAGCACGACGTCGCCGACTGGACGACGAGCCTCGACGAGGCGCTCGCCGACGACACGGCCACCATCTACTTCGACGCCCAGGTGACCTCGGAGCGCACGAAGGCGATCCTCAAGGCGCTCGCCGCCGGCAAGAACGTCTACACCGAGAAGCCGCTCGCCGAGAGCGTCGACGAGGGCCTCGAGATCGCCGAGGCGGGGGCCGCCGCCGGCACCGTCAACGGCGTCGTCCACGACAAGATCTTCCTGCCGGGCCTCGTGAAGCTGAAGCGCCTCATCGACGGCGGCTTCTTCGGCCGCATCCTGTCGGTGCGCGGCGAGTTCGGCTACTGGGTCTTCGAGGGCGACTGGCAGCCCGCGCAGCGCCCCAGCTGGAACTACCGGGCACAGGACGGCGGCGGGATGGTCCTGGACATGTTCTGCCACTGGAACTACGTCTTCGAGCACCTCTTCGGCCGCGTCGACGCCGTGATGGCCAAGGCGGTGACGCACATCCCGGAGCGCTGGGACGAGCAGGGCAACCGCTACGACGCGACGGCCGACGACGCGGCGTACGGGCTCTTCGAGATCGGCGACACGATCGTGTCGATGAACTCGTCCTGGGCGACGCGCGTCGAGCGCAAGGAGCTCGTCGAGTTCCACGTCGACGGCACCCACGGCTCGGCGGTCGCCGGTCTCTTCGGGTGTCGCATCCAGCCGCGCGAGCGCACGCCGAAGCCCGTGTGGAACCCCGACCTGCCGACCGACCTCGACTTCCGCGGGCAGTGGGACGAGGTGCCCGACAACCAGGAGTTCTCGAACGGCTTCCGCGCGCAGTGGGAGACCTACCTGGCGGACGTGCACCACGGCCGGCCGCACCCGTGGGGCTTCATGTCCGCGGTGCGGGGCCTGGAGCTCGTCGACGCCGGCCTGACCTCCTCGACCGAGGGGCGCCGCGTGGTCCTCGAGACGAGGACGTCGTGAAGGTCCTGGTGCCGCGGCGCGACGGCTCCCTCGACCGGCTGGCCCTCGGGGCGCCGGGGCCGTGGGTCGACCACCCGGGGAGCTACGCCTCCCGGGAGGTCTTCGCCGCCGCCCACGTGGCCGCCGACCCGTTCGGCGACAACACGCCGGGCGCGCCGGCGGCGATCGACTGGGACGCGACCCTCGCCTTCCGCCACGAGCTGTTCCGCTACGGCTTCGGCGTGGCCGAGGCCATGGACACCGCGCAGCGCGGCATGGGCCTGGACTGGGCGGGCACGCAGGAGCTCGTCCGGCGCTCGGCCGAGCAGGCCCGCAGCGTCGGGGCGCGCATCGCCTCCGGCGCGGGGACCGACCACCGCGGCGATCTGACGACGCGGGAGGAGGTGCTGGCGGCGTACCTCGAGCAGGTCGCCTTCGTCGAGAGCTGCGGCTCGCAGGTGATCGTCATGGCGTCGCGGCAGCTCGCCGCCGTGGCGCGGGACGCGGAGGACTACGCGCACGTGGTCGGCGCGGTGCTCGGCCAGGTCGCCGAGCCGGTGGTGCTGCACTGGCTGGGCGAGGCGTTCGACCCGCGGCTGCGCGGCTACTGGGGGAGCACCGACGTCGCCGAGGCGACCGCCACGTTCCTGGCGCTGGTGCACGAGCACGCCGCGAAGGTCGACGGGGTCAAGGTCTCGTTGCTGTCCGCGGAGCACGAGCGCGGGCTGCGGGCGGCGCTGCCGGCCGGGGTGCGGCTCTACACCGGGGACGACTTCCACTACCCGGAGCTGATCAGGGGCGACGGCACGCACCACTCGGATGCGCTCCTCGGCGCCTTCGCCGCCGTGGCCCCGGCAGCGTCGGCGGCACTGGCGGCGCTCGACGAGGGCGACACCGCGGCGTACGACGCGGCCATGGCCCCGACCTTGCCCCTCTCACGGCACCTGTTCGAGGCGCCGACCTTCCACTACAAGACGGGCATCGCGTTCCTGGCCTGGCTCAACGGCCACCAGCGCGGCTTCACGATGCTCGGCGGGCTCCAGGCGGGCCGCGACGCGGTGCACCTCGGCCGCGTCGTCGAGCTCGCCGACGCCGCCGGGCTCCTGCGCGACCCGGACCTCGCGGCGACCCGGTGGTCGACGTTCCTCCGCACGGCGGGGGTGGACGCATGAGTGCCGGTCCCGCGACGCGTGTGGTCGTCGAC
>DASWYU010000191.1:0-15199 GCA_036404795.1 Nocardioides sp.
GAGGATGGCCATGTCCTGGAGCATCGCCTTGCGGCGGTCGCCGAAGCCGGGGGCCTTGACGGCCACCGAGTTGAAGGTGCCCCGGATCTTGTTGACCACGAGGGTGGCGAGGGCCTCGCCCTCGACGTCCTCGGCGAGGATGAAGAGCGGCTTGCCGGTCGCGATGACCTTCTCCAGCAGCGGGAGGAGCTCGGCAATGGCCGAGATCTTGCCCTGGTGCAACAGGATGTAGGGGTCGTCGAGGACGGCCTCGCGGCCCTCGGAGTCGGTCACGAAGTACTGCGAGATGAAGCCCTTGTCGAACTGCATGCCCTCGGTGAACTCGAGGTCGGTGCCGAGCGTGTTGGACTCCTCGACGGTGATGACACCGTCCTTGCCGACCTTGTCGAACGCGTCGGCGAGCAGGGCGCCGATGTGCGCGTCGCGCGAGGAGATCGTGCCGACCGAGGCCACGTCCTCCTTGTTGTCGACCTCGCGGGCGGCGTCGCGCAGGGCGTCGCCGACGGCCGCGGCGGCCAGGTCGAGGCCACGCTTGAGGCCCAGCGGGTTGGCGCCGGCGGCGACGGCGCGGAGGCCCTCGTGCACCAGGGCCTGCGCCAGGACGGTCGCGGTCGTCGTGCCGTCACCGGCGACGTCGTTCGTCTTGGTCGCGACCTCCTTGGTGAGCTGGGCACCGAGGTTCTCGAACGGGTCGTCCAGCTCGACCTCACGGGCGACGGTCACGCCGTCGTTCGTGATGGTGGGGGCGCCCCACTTCTTGTCGAGGACGACGTAGCGGCCCTTGGGGCCGAGCGTCACCTTGACGGTGTTCGCGAGCGCGTCGACGCCGCGCTCGAGCGAGCGACGGGCGTTCTCGTCGAACTCCAGGATCTTGGGCATGTCTCTCCTCAGAGATGCTGCGGGTGGTGGGTACGGCGCGAGCCGTGCACCCCGGAGCTGACCGCCGGGGGCGGGCTCACGGGGCGCACGGCTCGGGGGTCACTCGTCGATCAGGAGACGACGGCGAGGACGTCGCGACCCGAGAGGATCAGGTACTCCTGGCCCGCGACCTTGACCTCGGTGCCGCCGTACTTGCTGTAGATGACCTTGTCGCCGACGGTGATGTCGAGCGGGATGCGCTCGTCGCCGTCCTCGTTCCAGCGGCCCGGGCCCACCGCGAGGACCTCGCCCTCCGGGGGCTTCTCCTTCGCGGTGTCGGGAATGACGAGACCGGACGCCGTGGTCTGCTCGGCGTCGAGCGGCTTGACGACGATGCGGTCCTCGAGGGGCTTGATGTTGACCGACACGATGTCGACCTCCACTTTCCGTGCGGATCCGAAAGTCGGACGGCGGACGCCGCCCGACGGGGCGTTGGTCGTCGCCGGTTCGGGCACGCCGTCGCGGGGGTCGCGCCGTCTTCGTCGACGATTGGCACACTCACCCGGAGAGTGCCAGCGATGACGTTAGCACTCCGACCCAACGAGTGCCAGCAGTGCTCAGTCGACCGCGAGCTGGGCCGACCAGGCCAGCGGGACGACGTCGGGGAAGTCGGCCCGGTCGACGTCCTCGTAGGTCCGCAGCTGGACGATCTGTGCCGACGCCTCCAGGGCGACCGTGGTCGTCCCCTCGCCGACGAGCGCGACCGCGACCGCCGCGCTGCCCGGGGAGAGGAAGTCGCCCGCCGGGGGCGTGAGCACCACGACGGGCTCGGGCGCCGCGCCGTCGGCGCCCACCCGAACCTCCGGGGCCGCGTCGTAGAAGCTCCAGTCGAGCGGCACGCTCGCCAGGCCGGCGGCGTTGCGGATCTCCCCGAAGAAGTCCACGGCGAGCGGCAGCACCAGCCAGGTCTCCCCGTCGGGCGCCCACCCGAGCCCGGTCACGTAGGGCTCCGGCGACACGGTCTGGACGACGAGGGTGCCGTCGCCCGGCGAGGCCGGGGTGCCCTCGCCGTCGAACGTGGTAGCCAGCCCCGCGCCGAGGTCGGCAGGGATCAGCGTGGCGACGTCGTCGCGGGCCCGGTCGGGCTCGCGCTCGTAGCCCTCGTACGCCGCGAACCGACCGGGGTCGCCGGCCCGGATCCCGGACCCGGTCACGTCCAGGACCTGCTCCTCGCCGTCGAACGCGACGACGAGGGCGACGTCCTCGGAGCCACCGACGGCCACGGGGAACCAGCGGTCGTCGTCGCCACCGTTCACGGAGAGCGGGGCGGGGGCCTGGAGCGGGTACCGGACCCCGTCCTGGACGAGGGTCAGCGTCACGTCGGGGGCGCGGTCGGCGACGACCGACGCGGGCTCACCGGGCAGTCCTGCGAGGTCCCAGCGCACCGTCGAGCTGGTCCACCGCCACGCCACGGGCAGGTAGGCGCCGCCGTCGGGCGGGGGCACGGACTGCTGCTCGGCGTCGGCGTCGATCACCTCGCTGCGAGCGCCGACCACGACCTCGAGGTCGCCACCGGGCAGCGTGAGGCTCGCGGCCCCGGCGCGCTCCGGGACCCCGTCCGCCCCGGGCAGGTCGAAGGTCGCCGCGACGACGTGCCCGACGCGGGCCGTCGGGCGGTCGTCGCGCTGCACCAGCACGACCGCGAGGACGAGCCCGGCGACCAGGAGCAGCACCAGGGCGGCGACCGCCGTCGTACGCCGCCTCACCGGTCGCCCTCCGCCGTGACGGGCACCGCGGGACCGACGGGGATCGTCACGTCCACGACCGCTTCCTCGGCGGGTGGTGCCGGTGCGTCGTTCGCCGCCAGCACGGCGTAGGTCTGCCGGATCCGGAACGTCGCACCGTCGGCCGCGGCCGGCGGCTCGGCCGGACCCGCGAAGGTGTAGTAGCCGTAGGTCTGGCTGTCGGAGGCGATCGGTGTCGTCGCTCCCTGCGCACCGGGCGCCTCGGCCGCGGGCGCCTCGCCGTCGAGCGTGACCTCGTGGGTGAGGAGCGGGCCGGCGTCCCACGGCTCGTCACCGTCCGGGTCGTCGGCCGCCCCGAGATCACTGAGCGTCAGGTGCGTGCCGAGGTAGACCGTCCACCAGGTCTCGCCGGCACCGGCCCAGCCGAGGTCGGAGCGCCACGGGGACGTCACGACCGTGCCGACGTCGCAGAGCACGCCGTCACCGGGGAACGTCCGCAGCGGCGGCCGGATCTCCAGCTCGGCGCACGGTCGGGGGTCCCACCGGGTCGGGACGTCGGCGTACAGCATCTCCGCGTCCCCGGCCTCGACCTGCCCGGCCCAGGGGTCGAGCACCTGGGTCACGCCGTCGACGACGACCTCCACGCGGAGGTCCGCCACGTCGTACCCCTGCGGCACCTCGAGAACCGCACCGCCGGACACCGGCAACCCGTTCTCGTCGACCATCGCGTCGGGGTCGGAGATCACGGCGCGCTCCCCGGCGACGACAGCCGCGACCTCGGTCGTCCCCATCGCCGCAGCCAGTGTCGACGCGCCGCCGGCCGGGAACTCGGGGTGCCAGGCGACGGCGACGAACGGCGCCGTCGCGTCCTCCTCCCCCTCGGCGCCATCGCCGTAGGGCCGGCCCGGGTCCTCGTCGAGGAGCGAGGTGACCTCCACCCGCAGCTCCCCACCGGGGACCCGTACGGCGCTCGCGACGCCCTCGACGGCAGCCGGCTCGATCGCGTGCACGGCGCCCAGGTCCGTCCGCCCGCCGCACGCGGTCAGGCCCGCGCCGAGCGTCACGACGGCCGCGATCGCCCCGACGAACGTGCTCCGCCTGCTCACCGCAGCTCCACCTCACCGCTCCAGCGGAGCTCGAGCGCGTCGGGCGCCGCGGCGCTCTCGGGCTCGGCGTACCGCACCGGCATGGTCGCGCGGGCGTCCAGGGTCACCGTCGTCACCCCGGTGGGGACCTCGACCACGGCGAGGACGAAGGGCGCGTAGACCTCGTAGAGGTGGTACGGGCTCCGCGTGGGCGCCGGCAGCTCCTCCCCGTCGGCGCCCACGGTGAGCGTCACCTCGTCGAAGGTCCGCCAGCGCAGGTCGTCGAGGCCGTAGACCACGTCGCCCGCCTGCGTCTCGAACGCCCCCTCGATCCGGAGGGTGAGCACCACCCAGGTCGTCCCGTCGGGCGCCCAGCCGAGGCCGGTCACGTACGGCTCCCGGGTCGCCCCGCCGACGATCATCGTCAGCGGCGCGTCGCTCGAGCCCCGCGGCTCCGACGCGGGGGTCGTCGCCACCGGGAGCACGGTCGTCGGCTGCTCGCCCGAGCGGTCCCGGACGTAGTCCTCGTACCCCGCCGTCGACCCCGCGTCGCCGACCTCGAGACCGGCCGAGGAGCCGGTGATGCGCACCTCGACGCCGTCGTAGCGGACCACCCAGGTCTGCTCGGCCTCGCCGTCCGTGGCGACGAACGACCAGGTCTCCAGCCCGCCCCTTCCCGGCGTGCCGATCGGCAGGGCGACGACCTCCCCGTCGACCAGCAGCCCGAGCTCCGGCGCGGGTGCCGCGTCGAGGCCGACGCCCGGCGGCGCGTCGGGCTGCGCGCCGACGTCGGTGCGCACCGAGCGCGCTCCCCACTCCCAGCGCACGGGCACGAACGCGCCGCCGTCGGGGGCCGGTACGCCGCCCTGCTCCAACCCCGCGACGTCGGGGAGCGCGTCGCGCGGCTCCCCGACCCGGAGCACGACGTCCCCGGGCGGCAGGGCGACGGTGACCTCGGCGTCCTCGCGCGGCGCGTCGTCGGAGTTCCACGCGCCCGTCGTGACGACCTGGCCGACCCGGGCCGGCGTCGGTCCGTCGACGAACGGATCGAGCACCAGGAAGGCGACGACGAGCAGGGCGACGAGGGCGGTTCCGGCTGCCACGAGGACGACCTGCCGGCGCGGACGACGGCCCGGCTCGCGGGCCTCCGTCGTCGTCACGCGTCCCCCTCGGCGTCGTCCGGCAGCGCCACGACGGGACCGATGGGGATCTCGGCGCTCACCCGCACCCCTCCGTCGGGCGGCGGGACGTCGTCGTACGAGTCGAGGGAGTAGGTCTGCTCCAGCCGCAGCGTCGCGCCCTCCGGCGTCGTCGGCAGCTCCGCGGGCCCGGCGAAGGTGTAGACGGCACCCGTCAGCCCGGCGCCGGCGAACTGGTCGTCCGTGCCCTGGAAGCCCGGCCGGAGATCGCTCGGGGCGACGCCGTCCAGGGTCACGTCGGAGGCCACGACGTCGACGACGAACCACGACGCCTCCGCCCCGGGTGGGCCGACGGGCGCCGACGCCACGTCCCGCGACGTCAGCCGCACCGTCCACCACAGCGTGCCCGGCTCCGCCCACCCCGTCTCGGGGGTCCAGGCCCGCACCGTCACCGCGTCCGTCTCGCAGGTCGCGAAGGGAGGGTCGGGGACGACGACGTCGGCGGGGACGAGCTCCGGGCAGGCCGCGGTCTGCCAGGAGCGGGTCACGTCCTCGTAGAGCACCTCCGCCTCGCCCCGCTCGAGGTCCCCCGACCACGGCGCGAGCGTCTGGACGACGCCGTCGAAGCCGATCTCCACGCGCAGGTCGTCGAGGTCGTAGCCGCCGGGCACCCCGACCAGGACGCCCCCACCGAGCCGGGCGTCCGACTCCTCGACCTCGGCGCCGAGGTCGAGACGCTCACCGTCGACGACCGCGACGACCTCGACGGGCTGCGCCGCCTGCGTCGTGCTCGTCCCGGCGCGCGGCACGACCTGCCAGCGCACCCCCACGAACGGCCCCTCGCCCTCGCTGCCCTGCACGGGCCCGTCGAGCACGGAGGTGACGGCGACGTGCAGCGCGCCCGTCGGGAGGAGCACCTCGTTGACGACGCCGTCGATCCAGGCCGCCTCGGCCTCCTGGACGCCTGCGGTCTCGTCGGCGCCGCACCCCTGGAGCGCTGCGGCGAGCAGCACGCCGCCCACCGTCGTCGTGAGCAGACGCGACCTCGTCCCCCGTGATCCGTCCATGACGCTCCCTGCTGCCCTCCGCACCGGAGGCCGAAACGCCCGCGGCCCGCGACCGGGCGGCGCCCTGCGAGGATGCCTCTCGTGGACCTCGCGACGTTCCGGTGGCTGCTGACGCACGACGGCCGCACGCTCCTGGAGGTGGCGGCGCGGGCGTACGCCGACGCCGACGGCGACCCGGTCCGTGCGGCGGCGACGGTGCGCCGTACGGAACCGGACCCCGAGCGCTCCGCCGCGGCACTGACCCAGGTGGGCCTCCGGGTGCGCGGCGTCGCGAAGTTCGGCGAGGACGCGCTGCTCATGTTCTTCACGCCCGACGGCCTCGAGCAGGCCACCCGCCGGCGGGTGGCCGACCACCGCGCGGCCCGGTTGGCGGCCGCGCAGCCGTCGTCCGTGATCGACCTGGGGTGCGGCATCGGCGGCGACCTGACGGCGCTGGCACGGGCCGGGCTCGTCGCGGCGGGCGTCGACCTGGACCCGCTGCGCGTCGCGATGGCCGAGGCGAACCTCGCCGCGCTCGGGCTGGAGGGGGCCGCCTCCGTCGCCGACGCGACGACGCTGCCGCTCGACGCCTTCGGGGTCGCGACCATCGACCCGGCCCGCCGGGACGGTCGCGGCCGGGTCTTCGACGCCGACGCGTGGGTGCCGTCGTGGGACTTCGTCGCCGGCCTGCTCACCGAGCGCCCCGCCGTCGCGAAGCTCGCACCGGGCCTCCCCCACGACCTCGTGCCCGAGGGCGTCGAGGCGGAGTGGGTGAGCGACCGCGGTGAGGTGAAGGAGGCCGTGCTGTGGTCGCGGCACCTGGCCGTGGCGCGGCGCCGGGCCACGGTCCTCGGCGCCGAGGGGCTCGCGACGCTGACCGAGGAGGACGACCCCTACGACGGTGCTGTCGGCGCCGACCGCCCGGTCCGCGCGGTCGGCCGCTACCTCTACGAGCCCGACGGCGCCGTGATCCGCGCCGGTCTCGTGACCGCCGTCGCCGGCAGCGTCGAGGGCGGCCTGGTCGACGAGCACATCGCCTACGTCACGTCGGACGCCGGGTTCCGCACGCCGTTCGCCGCGACGTACGAGGTGCTCGACGAGCTCCCCTACCGCGAGAAGGCCCTGCGCGCCGCGCTCCGCGAGCGCGGCGTCGGCCGGCTGACCATCAAGAAGCGCGGTGTCGAGGTCGTGCCCGAGCAGCTGCGCAAGCGGCTCGCGCTCCGCGGTGACGCGGAGGCGACGATCGTGCTGACACGGGTGGCCGGGGAGGGTACGGCGCTGCTCGTCCGCCCGGTCTGAGCGAGTCTCCGCTCAGACCGGGCGTGCCGTCGTCAGGCGAGGTTGGCCTTCTCGGCGGCGATGGTGGTGTCGTCGCCGTGGCCGGTGTGGACGACGGTGTCGTCCGGCAGAGCGAACAGCTTCGCCCGGATGGAGGCCTCGATGGTCGGCCGGTCGGAGAACGAGCGACCGGTGGCGCCGGGGCCGCCGTGGAACAGGGTGTCGCCGGTGAAGACAGCACCGAGGTCGGGGGCGTGCAGGCACACCGCTCCCGGGGCGTGGCCCGGCGTGTGGAGCACCGTCAGCGTCGTACCGCCCACGGCGATCTCCTGGCCGTCGGAGAGGTCCACGTCCCACAGCTCGCCGTGCTCACCGGTGCCGTGGGTGAGCTCCCACAGCGGGCGGTCGTCGGGGTGCAGCAGGATCGGGGCGCTCGTGCGCTTGCGGAGCTCGGGCGCGACGCGGACGTGGTCGTCGTGCGCGTGGGTGCACACGATGGCCTTGACCTTCCGGTCCCCGACGATCCCGAGGATCGCGTCGACGTCGTGCGGGGCGTCGATGACGATCACCTCGGTGTCGTCGCCGACGACCCACACGTTGTTGTCGACGTCGAACGTCTCGCCGTCGAGGGAGAACGTGCCCGCGACGACGCCGTGGTCGACCCGCGCGCCGCCGGCGGCGTGGTGGCCGGGCTGGTGGGGGGCCATCAGAGGACCACGACCGAGCGCAGCACGTCGCCGTGGTGCATCTTCTCGAAGGCGGCCTCGACGTCCTCGATCCCGATCTCCTCGGTCACGAAGGCGTCCAGGTCGAGGCGCCCCTGCCGGTAGAGGTCGACCAGCATCGGGAAGTCGCGGTTGGGCAGGCAGTCGCCGTACCACGACGACTTCAGCGATCCACCCCGACCGAACACGTCGATCAGCGGGATCTCGGGGATCGTCATCTCCGGCGTGGGCACCCCGACGAGGACGACGGTGCCGGCGAGGTCGCGGGCGTAGAACGCCTGCTTCCACGTCTCCGGACGACCCACTGCGTCGATCACCACGTCGGCGCCGTCGGCACCCCGGTGACCCGCCGCAGCCGCCGCGATCGCCTTGATCGCCTCCACCGGGTCGGTCTCCTTCGAGTTCACCGTGTGCGTCGCACCCAGCTTGGTCGCACCCTCGAGCTTCTTCGCGTCGATGTCGACCGCGATGATCGTGCCCGCACCGGCCAGCGCCGCACCCGCGATCGCCGCCACGCCCACGCCACCGCAACCGATCACCGCGACCACGTCACCGCGCGAGACGTTGCCCGTGTTGATCGCCGCACCGATACCGGCCATCACACCGCAGCCCAGCAGACCCACCGCGGCCGGACGAGCCTCCGCGTCGACCTTCGTGCACTGCCCCGCCGCGACCAAGGTCTTCTCCGCGAACGCCCCGATCCCCAGCGCCGGCGAGAGCGGCGTGCCGTCGGCCAACGTCATCTTCTGCGTCGCGTTGTGGGTCGCGAAGCAGTACTGCGGCTCACCGCGGTCGCACGCACGACAGTCACCGCACACCGCACGCCAGTTCAGCACCACGAAGTCACCCGGGGCGACCGTCGTGACGTCCGGCCCGACCGCCTCGACCACACCCGCGGCCTCGTGGCCCAGCAGGAACGGGAACTCGTCGTTGATCCCACCCTCGCGGTAGTGCAGGTCCGTGTGGCACACCCCGCACGCCTGCACCTTCACCAACGCCTCACCCGGCCCCGGGTCCGGCACCAGGATCGTCTCCAGGCTCACCGGCTCACCGACCGACTTCGCAACGACCGCCTTGACCTCGTGCATGTGCGACTCCCTCTCCCGGAGTTCGTGGACCTGACCGGAGCATTCTCCCCGATGCAACCGATCCGGAGACGCCCGCGTCTTGGTGGCGGAAGGATGGAGGTGAGAGATGTCGACCCCAGGAGCGACGGTGACGACGCCCCGGCGACGCACCCGCGACGACGAGTTCGCGGACTACATGGCGGTGCGGCAGGCGAGCCTGCTGCGCACCGCCTACCTGCTGTGCGGTGACCAGCACATCGCCGAGGACCTCGTGCAGACGACCCTCGCGAAGCTCTACCTCGCGTGGGACAAGGTGGAGACGCAGGCCTCCCTCGACGGCTACGCCCGACGGATCCTCGTCAACGAGAACAACTCGTTGTGGCGGCGCGCGTGGAAGCGGCGCGAGTCGAGCACCGACGAGGTGCCCGACACGGTGCAGCACAGCGACACGTACGACGACGGCAGCGCCGGCCGGCTCTGGGAGTTCGTGCAGACCCTGCCCCGCAAACAGCGCGCCGTGATCGTGCTGCGCTACTACGAGGGCCTCAGCGAGAGCGAGATCGCCGCCGCCCTCGGCATCTCGACCGGCACCGTGAAGTCCCAGGCCAGCCGCGCCCTCGCGGCCCTGCGCGACCGCACCCCCAGCGACCTCTCCGGAGAGGAGCAGCGATGACGAACGACCTGGACGAGGCCCTGAGCCGCACCCTGCGCGAGCACGCCGGTGACGCCGGTACGCCGCAGCTCGACCTCGACGCCGTGCGCGGTCGCGCACGCCGCATCCGCCGCACCCGGACCACCGTCGTCGGCGCCGGGGCCGCCGCCGTCGTGCTCGCCGTCGTCACGCCCCTCGGGCTGCTCGGCGGCGGGTCGACCGACCGGTCCGTGGACCCGGCGACGAGCGGTACGTCGAGCACCGCCCCCGATGGTCCCGGTGTGCGCGGCGAGAGCGTCGTGATCGACCTGGACGAGCTGGCGGCGGGCGATGCCGCCGGTGTGCCGTACGAGCTCGACGGCGTGCTGCACCTGCCGGATGGGGCGACCTACACCGTGCCGGGCGCCGTGCCCGGTCCCCCGGCGATCGGCGACGTCGTCCCGTACGGCGCTGGTGAATGGCTGGCGACGGTCGCCCCCGACGGGGCCGGGGTGTACGAGCTGCAGCACCTCAGCGCCGACGGCGAGCTTGTGGAGACCGTCGCGGGCTCAGGCGACGGTCTCCACGTGGCCGGCCCGATGGCCTACGACCCGGCGACCGCGAGGGTGGCCTGGGTGGAGCAGTCGCTGACGTCGTCGGGAACGGAGGCCGTCGGAGGCCCGATGGAGGTCGTCGTCGTCGACGCGGACGGCGACGAGGTGAGTCGTGCGGAGCTCACCTCGGGCGAGACGTCGACTCCGATCGCTCCCCCGCTGGGCTTCCGGGACGGCGGCGTCCTCGTGAGCATCGGCAACCCCGACCTGTCACGCACGCTCCTCGTGGGCTCCGACGGCAGCCGGTCCGAGCTGGCGCTCGACTGGACGGATGCCGCCTCGCCCGACGGCGAGCTGGCGGTGCGGACGACGTACGCGCCCGACGGCAACTGCGCGACCGTCCGCCGGGTGGACGACGACGAGGCGCTCGGCTGGTCGACGAGCGGGTGCCGCAGCTACGGGGTGTTCGATCCCCAGAGCCGGTACGTGCTCGCCGGTCCGTCCGAGAGCCAGGTCGCCCACGGCGGCCAGGTCGAGAGCATCCTCGACGCCGCGACCGGCGCCTCGGTCGTCGACCTCGCCTGGCCGGAGGCGTCGCAGACCCAGATCTGGGCCGGGGTGTGGGAGAGCCCGCGGACGCTGCTCGTCAGCGTGCGGCAAAGCGCCACGGGTGAGCCGGCTGCCCGCTATGCCCTCGTGCGGATCGACGTCACCACGGGGCAGGCCGATCTCGCCGCGCCGATCGAGGCGTACGACGCGACGTACGACAACGGTGGGGAGCGCTTCTTCCTGCGCTGATGCCGACGCCCGCCGGCGCCCTCAGACCAGCACGCTCGTGACGGGCTGGGAGGAGTCGGCGGGCAGGTCGAGCGCGGAGGGGGTGCGCCCGCGGGCCACCATCTCGGCGCCGAGCGCCGCGACCATCGCGCCGTTGTCGGTGCAGAGGCCGGGCCGCGGGATGCGGACCCGCACACCCACCTTCTCGGCGCGCTCGAGCACCATCGCGCGGAGCCGGGAGTTGGCGGCGACGCCGCCGCCGAGGAGGAGGTCCTCGACGCCCTCCGAGGTGGCGGCGTCGAGGGCCTTGCGGACGAGGACGTCGCAGACCGCCTCCTGGAAGCTCGCGGCGACGTCGGGCACGGACACCGGCTCGCCGGAGCGCTCGCGGGCCTCGACCCAGCGCGCCACGGCCGTCTTCAGGCCGGAGAACGAGAAGTCGAAACGGTGGCGCTCCAGGTCGCGGCGGGCGGTCAGTCCGCGGGGGAAGTCGATGGAGATCTGGCCGTCGCCCGCGGCGCGGTCGACGTGGGGTCCCCCGGGGAACGGCAGGCCGAGCAGCCGCGCCACCTTGTCGAACGCCTCGCCCGCCGCGTCGTCGATCGTCGCGCCCATCGGGTCGACACCGAGGGTCAGGTCGGTGACCTTGAGCAGGCTGGAGTGCCCGCCCGAGACGAGCATCGCGATGCAGGGCTCCGGCAGCGGGCCGTGCTCGAGCTGGTCGACGGCGACGTGGGCGGCGAGGTGGTTGACGCCGTACAACGGCTTCCCCAGCCCCAGCGCCAGCGCCTTCGCGCTCGCGACCCCCACGAGCAGGGCACCCGCGAGCCCCGGTCCGCTCGTCACCGCGATCGCGTCGACGTCGCTCGGGCGGATGCCCGCTGTCGCGCAGGCCCGCTCGATGGTCGGCACCATCGCCTCGAGGTGAGCGCGGCTGGCGACCTCCGGTACGACGCCGCCGAACCGCGCGTGCTCCTCGACGCTGCTCGCGACCGTGTCGGCGAGCAGCGTCGTGCCTCGCACGATGCCGACGCCCGTCTCGTCGCACGAGGTCTCGATGCCGAGGACGAGGGGTTCGATGCTCACCGGGGGGATTCTTCCAGAGGCGACCCTCATCCCCCGACCCGCCGAGAGCGGGTGGACTCCGTTGCTCCATGTGCACCGGAACCCACCCAGACCCGCGCAGGGCGTCCCGAGAGACGACGAACGCGGCCCACATCACACGATGAAACGACTTGGTTTCATCGCCGACCCGGGTCTACAGTCTCCGACGGAACGAAACCGTTTCGTTCCATCCCGCCGAAGAAGGACCTGATGAACCTGCCCCGCCCGAGCATCTGCCGCCCCCGTGTCGAGGGTGACCGTGAGCAGCAGATCCGCGACGCGACGGCCGAGGTCCTCGTGGAGGTGGGCTACGACCGTCTCACCATGGACGCCGTCGCGAAGGCCGCCCAGGCCTCGAAGGCGACGCTCTACCGCCGGTGGGAGACCAAGGCCAGCCTGGTGCTCGACACGCTCTGCACCCTCAAGGCCGGCCCCGAGGCCCCGGTCGACACCGGCTCCCTGCGGGGCGACCTCGTCGCCGCGTTCGGCACGCCGACCGGGTTCGTCAACGACAAGGCCCTGACGATCTTCGCCAGCGTCCTCACCGCGATCACCACGGACGAGGAGCTCGCCGCGGGCTTCCGCGAGCGGTTCCTCGGTCCCAAGCTGGCGGTCAGCCGCGAGATCTACGCCCGTGCGAAGGCGCGCGGGGAGATCCGGGCCGACCTCGACCTCGACCTGCTCGAGCCCGCCCTGCCGGGCATCGTGCTGCACCGCTCCATCGTGCTCGGGGAGCCCCCGACGCGTGACCTCGTCATCCGGATCATCGACGAGATCATCCTGCCCGCGGCCACCCGCGCGGTCCCGGAGCCCTCCGAACCGGTGGAGCCCTCCGAGCCCGCAGAGCCCGCCACGACCTGACCGGTCTCCCCGCAGCCGCACGTCCCCGCTCGTCCCGACCCACCGCCGTACGCCGCGACGCACCCTCCCCGCGCCGCGACGCGTCCCTGCCCGCCTGCGCCCGCACGCGGTCGAACCACCGAAGGAACCCCATGACCGACCTGTCCTCGACCTCTCCTGCCCCCGCGCAGGACGAGGCCGCCGCCCCGCCGGCGGCGCGCCACCTCGGGTGGGCGCTCGTCCTCATCTCCGTCGCGCAGCTGATGGTCGTGCTCGACGCGACGATCGCGAACATCGCGCTGCCCTACATCGGGGCCGACCTGAACATCGACTCCGCGAACCTGTCGTGGATCGTGACGGGCTACGCCCTCGCGTTCGGTGGCCTCCTGCTGCTCGGTGGCCGCCTCGGGGACCTCCTCGGCCGCCGCAACGTGCTCATGGCCGGCCTCGTCATCTTCGCGGTGGCCTCGCTCCTCGGCGGCTTCGCCACCAACGAGGCGACCCTGCTCGGCGCCCGCGGTCTGCAGGGCCTCGGCGCGGCGCTCGCCTCCCCGGCCGCCCTCGCGCTCATCACGACGACGTTCCCGGCGGGCGCGGCCCGGAACCGGGCGTTCGCGATCTACGCCGCCATGTCCGGCATCGGTGCCGCCTTCGGCCTCATCCTCGGCGGCTGGCTGACCGGCCACAGCTCGTTCCTCGGCTTCGACATCGAGGGCTGGCGCATGACGTTCCTCATCAACGTGCCGATCGGCATCGTCGCGGCCCTGCTCGCTCCGCGCATCCTCCCCGAGTCCGTCCGGCACGCCGGCCGCCTCGACATCCCCGGCGCCGTGACCGGCACCCTCGGTCTCCTGGCCGTCGTCTTCGGTCTCACCCGCGCCGGCGAGGAGGCGCACGGCTGGGGCGACACCGGCACCATCGCCGCGCTCGTCGCCGGTGTCGTGCTGCTCGCCGCGTTCGTCACGATCGAGACCCGCGTCGCCGACCCGCTCATGCCGCTGCGCATCTTCGCCAACCGCACCCGTGCCGCCAGCTTCGTCGCGATGATGATGGTGCCGGCCGCGATGTTCGCGATGTTCTTCTTCCTCAGCCTCTACGTGCAGAACGTCGGCGGCTGGGAGCCGCTCCACACCGGCTTCGCGTTCCTCCCGTTCTCGGTCGGCATGATCGCCGGCGCGACGCTGTCGTCGAACCTGGTCAGCCGCATCGACCCGCGCTTCATCGCCGGCACCGGCACGATCCTCGCCGCGATCGCCCTCTTCGGCTTCTCCCGGCTGCCCGCCGACCTGTCGGCCGGCGACGTCGTCTCCTCGCTGGCGAGCGGCGGCTCCGCCGTGGACATCGACTACGTGAGCAGCCTGCTGCCCTACCTCCTGCTGATGTCCTTCGGCATGGGCCTCACGTTCGTCCCGCTGACCCTCACCGCGGTCCACCACGTGCGGGCCGAGGACTCGGGCATCGGCTCCGGCGTGCTCAACACGATGCAGCAGGTCGGTGGCGCTCTCGGGCTCGCGACGCTCGCCACGGTCGCCTCCCACGTGGCCAGCGGCAGCGCCGAGACGTTCGCCCCGCAGGCCGGCCAGGCCGTCGCCGGTGCGGGCATCCCCGCCGAGCAGGGCGGCGCGCTCACGCAGGGCGCGACGCAGCTGGCGGCGTTCGCCGACGGCAGCACCACCGCGTTCCTCGTCGGCGCCGGCCTGATCCTGCTCGGCTCCCTCGTCGTGTGGCTGTTCCTCGACGTCAAGCACGCCGAGCTGGCCACGGACGCCCCGGAGGGCGTCCACGTCGGCTGACCGACGCCGCTGATCCACCCATCCGAGGGCGTGGTCGGGTACGAAGGGACACCGTGGAACCCGCACGGACCCCGACCCCCGACCACGCCCTCACCCGGTTCGACGCCGCGCAGCCGCGCGGCGTCGTCCTCATGCTCCACGGCGGCAAGGAGCACTCCGACCGCGCCGTCGACGGTCGCAGCGCCTCCTGGCGCCGGTCGGCTGCGATGCAGCGCACCCTCGCCCCGGCGTTCGCGGAGGCCGGCTACACGACCTGGCTGCTCCGTTACGCCCTCCGCGGCTGGAACGGCGGGGCCCCGGTGGCCGACGCGCGGGCGGCGCTGCGCCGTACGGACCTCGAGCTCCCCGACCTCCCCGTCGTGCTCCTCGGGCACTCGATGGGCGCCCGCACCGCCGTCCACGTCGCCGACCACCCCACCGTCGTCGGCGTCGTCGCCCTCGCGCCGTGGTTCCCGCCCGGCGAGCCCGTCGCCGCGCTCCGCGGCCGCGCGCTGCGCGTGACGCACGGCTCCCGCGACCGGATCACGTCGGCGCGGGCGTCGCAGGCGTACGTCGCG
>DASWYU010000192.1:0-16057 GCA_036404795.1 Nocardioides sp.
TGGACGGCCACGGAACGAGGCGCGTCGATGCCGATCCGGACCACGTCGCCCCGCACCTCGAGCACGGTCACGGTGACGTTGTCACCGATGACGACGGACTCGCCGACGCGGCGGCTCAGGACCAGCATGCGCGCAACGCTACAAGGCGACGTGGCCGGAGCGGCGCCGTACGCGCGGGAAACCCGGGCGACCTGCCCCCTCACCCCACCGGCAGCGGCGTGGCGACGGAGAGCGCGGCGTCGTCGAGGATGACCTGCGCGGCGCGGTGGGTCGTGCGGTTGACGAGCACGGGAGCGAGCAGGTTGGCGGTGGTGGTCTGCAGCGACCGGCCGGCGCGGAGCACGACGAGCACGATGACGTCCTCGGCGGCGGTGACACCGAGCTCGGCGGCGGTCTCGTCGTCGATCTCGGGGGCGTAGTCCGGGAAGAACGCCGCCGGCGGCGCCACCAGGAACCGCACGCCCGGGTCCTCGACGGAGCGCAGGTCGCAGAGCAGCCCGGTCTCGTCCACCTCGACCAGCGCGAAGCGACGCGCGTCGGGGAAGCCCGGCATGGGCCGGACCATCTCGATCACCGGGATCTCGGACACGTCGCTGCTCTCCGTCCTCTCCACCTCGCGCGAGTGCGCGGGCATGGTCGCGATCATCGCAGAAAGTCCATCAGGCTCGGCTGGATGACGCGCGCCGCCGCGCCGAGCGCGGCCTGGTAGGCGACCTCCTGCATCTGCAGGTCGACCACGGTGGCCGCGATGTCCACGCCCGCGACGTCCTTGAACGCCGAGCCGAGGGTGATCACGGCGTCGTCGGCGCGCCGCTGGGCGGACTCGACCCGGTTGGTGCGCGTGCCCACCTCGGCGAGCGCCCCGGTGACGCGCCCCAGGGACGCCTTCACCTCGTCCATCCCGGTCCGCACGCCCGCGGTGTCGCCCGAGCGCAGCGCGCCCGCCAGCGCCGTGAGCCGGTCGAACACGGTGTCCCCCGCGGGCCCGAACACCTCCGGTCCGAGCACGTCGACGCGCACCTGCGCGCCGGCCCCGACGGTCCGGTTGACGGCGCCCGCCTCGCCGACGAAGGCGCCGCTCGCGTCGTACGCCGCGGAGCCCGCCGTGATGCCCCCGAAGACGGGGCGGTCGAGGTACTGCGTGTTCGCCACCCCGATCAGCCCGTCCCGGATCTGCTCGAGCTCGACGGCGATGGCCTCCCGCGAGTCGGCACTCAGCGCACCGGCGTTGCCGCCCTGGATCGCGAGGTCGCTCGCGCGGCGCAGCTGCGCGCTCACGGACTGCAGCGCGGTGTCGGTGATCCCGAGCCACCCGAGCGCGTCGGCGGCGTTGCGGCTGTGCTGCTTCGCGTCGCCCACGGCGGAGGTGAGCCGCATCGCGGCCGTCGAGTCCGTCGGCGAGTCCGACGCCCGGTTGATCGAGCGGCCGGTCGACAGCTTCTCCTGGATCTCCGCCAGGCGCGCGAGGTTGGTCTGCAGCCCGCCCACGGCGCGCTGCGAGAGCATCCCCTGGGTGACGCGTCCGATGGTCATCGCGTGAGTCCCGTCCGGTTGATGAGGGTGTCGAGCACCGAGTCCACGGTCGTCATGAGCCGTGCCGCCGCCTCGTAGGCCCGCTGCGCCGCGACCATCGCCACCATCTCCTCGTCGAGGCTGACGCCGGCGAGCTGCTCGCGCGCACCGTCGACCTGGCCGGTGAGCGTGCGCTGGGTGGTCGCGAGGCGACCCGCCGAGGCGACGGTGGTGCCGAAGGAGTTGACGAGGCGCGAGTACGACGCCTCCGCAGCCACGAACGAACGACTGATGGTGTCGGCGGCCGAGCCGTCGCGGCCGCCGCCGGGCACGGCCGACGCCGCGACCTGCGACGCCGACGTGATCGCCACCCGCAGGGAGCCCGCCGGGTCGGCCGGGTCGTAGGCGAAGAAGGCCTGACCGGGGGTGCCGGTGGCGTCGTACGCCGCGGTGTGCTGCGCGTTCACCGCATCGGCCAGCTGGCGGGCGACGGCGTCGAGCTCGCTCGCGTACGCGGGCAGCGTCGTGCTCAGCACCTCGACCATCGCGCCGGTCGCGCCGGACGTCGAGACCGCGGTGGCGGCCGCGCCGCCCGGGGGCGTCACGCCCAGGACGACCGGCGGCGCACCGGTGCCGCCCGGGCCGATGCCGGACACCACGGAGAACGTGCCCGCGCGGTCACCGCTGACGAGCGCGACACCGCCGACGGAGACGTCGAACCCGCCGTCGGAGCGCTGCGTCGCGCTCGCACCGGTCAGCTGGGAGAGCCGCAGCGCGAGCTGGTCGCGCTTGTCGAGGAGCACGCCCGCGTCCGTGCCGTTGACCTTCGCGATGGCGATCGAGGAGTTCGTCGCGGCCAGGTCCCCGGCCAACGTGCTGACCTCGTCGACCATGGCGGTGAGGCGCGCCCGGTCGTCGCCCATCTCCGCCTCGAGCATGCGGGCCTGCTGCTGCACGGCGTCGGCCAGCGCGGCGCCCTGCGCCAGCACCTGGCCGCGGCTCGCCTCGTTGGACGGGCTGTTCGCCAGGTCCTGCCAGGCGCCCTTGAAGTCGATGATCGCCGCGGAGACGCCGGTGTCACCGGGCTCGCCGATGCCGCTCTCCACCCGCTCGAGCACGGCGACGCGCGTGTCGAGGTAGGACTGCTTGCCGTGCTCGGCGCGCACGCGCGCGTCGAGGAGGGCGTCGGTCAGGCGGTTGATGCCGGCGAGCCCGACGCTCTCGCCGCCGACCCCGGAGCGGCTCCACAGCGCGGGCTGGGTGGAGGCGCCGATGGTCTCGGCCTCGGCCCGGCGCCGCACGTAGCCGGCGGTCGAGGAGTTGGCGATGTTGCTCGAGGCGGTGTCGAGGGCGGTCTGCTGGTAGCGCAGCGCCGACAGCGCCGTGTTGAAGGAGGCGAAGGTCCCCGACATGGCCTAGAGGCTCCGGTCGATGAGGCGCGGGCGGGCCGTCGCGTCGGTGGTCGCCGTGCCGTCGGGCGAGTAGCCGGTCTCGACGCCGCCCACGGCGAGCAGCGTCTCGCGCGCGGAGCGGTAGCCGGCGGTGATGAGGCCGCGGTTGGCGTCCGCCAGCTCGGTGATCTCGCGGGTGAGGGCGACGAAGGCGTCGCGGTGCTCGGTGAACACGGTGCGCCACGGCTCGTCCATGCTCTCGGCGAGCACCCGCAGGGACGGGTTGGCGGTCAGCCCGAGGGCCTCGGCGACCTCGTCCGCGGCGATCGCCCGGAGCAGCTCGGTCTCGCGGAGCGTGGTCAGCACGGCCTCGACGTCCTGCGTCGTCCGCACCAACCAGCGCGTGCGTCCGCTCGCCAGCACGAGCTGCTCGAGCTCCAGCCGGTAGAGCAGCGTGTCCAGCAGCTCGCGCTCCCGCCACAGGATGAGCGACAGCTTCTCCACGTCGATCCCCTCAGTCACCTGGTCCGCACCGGCGCTGCGCCGGTCTGCTCGTCGGGACCGGTCCCGGTCCCGCAGTGCTCGGACCCTCGTCCGTGCTGCCCTGTTCCTTCGGCAGCACGCCCCCGCGCCTGAGCCAATCCCCGTCGTCACGACCCTCGATACACCCTCACAGCGACCCACAGATCCCTCATCGGCTGCTCTCAGCGGCGCTTGAGGTGTTCTTGAGGTTGCCTTGCGTGGTCCTTCGGAAGTCGGACAGGCGGGACCTCTGGCGTGATCGGTCGGAACTAGGTCGGACCGGGACCAAAGTCCCCACTCTCGTGACGAGGGGTCCTTGTAACAGGCCTGGCGTCGCGCGAAGGGTGCGACACGCCAAAGGATCGAGTCATGGCCCCGATCGCAACCCGTCAGCAGGACGAGATGATCACGTCCCACGTGGCGTTGGTCGGACACATCGTCCGCGAGACGATGACCCGCGTCCCCTCCCACGTCAGCCGTGACGACCTCACGTCGGCCGGACTCACCGCCCTGGTGCAGGCCGCGCAGTCCTTCGACGAGGAGCGGGGCGTGCCGTTCACCCGGTACGCCGCACGCCGGGTGCGCGGCGCCATCCTCGACGAGCTCCGCAGCGTCGACTGGGCCTCCCGCTCGGTCCGTCGCCGGGCCCGCGACCTGGAGGAGACCCGCGGCCGGCTCGCCGCGACCCTCGGTCGACCGGCCACCTCCGACGAGGTCGCCAGCGCGGTCGGTCTCTCGGTCGTCGAGGTCGAGTCCAACGACGACGACATCGCCCGGGCGCAGGTGCTCTCCCTGCAGGGCGCGTCGGGCGCCACGCTCGAGGAGACGCTCGTCAGCGACACCGCGACGCCGGAGGAGATGCTCGAGAACACCGAGCAGCTGCAGTACCTCGTGGCCGCGGTCGCCGAGCTCCCCCACCGCCAGCGCGTCGTCGTCGAGGGCTACTTCTTCGCCGAGCGCCCGATGGCCGACATCGCCGCCGAGCTCGGCGTCAGCGAGTCGCGCATCTCCCAGATCCGCGCGGAGGCGCTCGTGCAGCTGCGCGACGCCATGAACCACGCCCTCGCTCCCGAGCTCGTGCAGCCCGCCGCCCGCCCGGGCGGCTGCGCGGCACGTCGCCGGGAGCAGTACGTCACGGCCGTCATGTCGCGCCACGCGGCCGACGTGGGCCGGGCGGGCGACCGCCGGGTGCTGGCGTTCCCGCCGGCGGCGGCCGCTCCTCGACGTACCGCAGAAAACTCCTCAGGTCTCGCGGGCTGAGGCCGATCCACACACCGAGGGAGCCCACGGACGGGCCCCGTAGTCAGACTCGAACCAGGAGGGAACCATGAGTCTCCGCATCAACCAGAACATCGACGCGTTCAACTCGTACCGGAACCTGTCGGTCACCCAGAACCAGATGTCGAAGTCCCTGGAGAAGCTCTCCAGCGGCTTCCGCATCAACCGGGCCGCGGA
Source organism: Nocardioides sp. (assembly GCA_036404795.1). GTDB lineage: Bacteria > Actinomycetota > Actinomycetes > Propionibacteriales > Nocardioidaceae > Nocardioides. The sequence goes on from DASWYU010000192.1 coordinate 4,881, forward strand.
CGACGCCGCCGGCCTCGCGATCTCCGAGGGCCTGCGCTCGCAGGTCGGCGGTCTCAAGGTCGCGGCCCGCAACGCGCAGGACGGCATCTCCGTCGTGCAGACCGCGGAGGGTGCGCTCACCGAGGTCCACTCGATCCTGCAGCGCATGCGCGACCTGGGCGTCCAGGCCGCCAACGACAGCAACAGCCCCGAGGCGCGCGCCAACATCGCCACCGAGGCCACGCAGCTGCAGAGCGAGCTCACCCGCATCGCGGACTCGACCAACTTCAACGGCCGCAAGCTGCTCGACGGCACCGCCGGCACGATGAACTTCCAGGTCGGCGCCAACGGCGACACGGCGAGCCAGATCGGCGTCAACCTCGGCGCGGTCAACATCTCCGCGGTGGCGAGCAACCTCGGCAACGGCGGCGCCCGCTTCGACGTCGCCACCCCGACGGCCGTGACCGGCGCGATGTCCTTCACCAACGGCACGACGGACGTCTCCGTGACGCTCGGTGCCGCGGGCACCTACACGACGGTCGGCGACGTGGCGACGGCGCTCAACAACAACGCCAACTTCGCCAACTCCTTCAACGCCTCGGTGAACCAGGACAACCAGCTGGTCGTGACGTCGAAGACCGGCGGCACCGTCACCGGCGGCACCGCGGCCACCGCCGCCGCTGCCGGTACCGGCGTCGGCACGGCCACCGCGATCGCCGGCGGCCTGAGCTTCTCCTCGGCGTCGAACGCCCAGGCGGCCGTCAACCTGATCGACCAGCAGATCGCCGCGGTCTCCACCCACCGCGCCAACCTCGGTGCCGTGCAGAACCGCTTCGAGCACACCATCAACAACCTCAACGTGGCGGTCGAGAACCTGTCGGCGTCGGAGTCGCGGATCCGTGACACCGACATGGCGAGCGAGATGATGAACTTCACCCGCTCCCAGATCCTGTCGCAGGCCGGTACGGCGATGCTGGCGCAGGCGAACCAGGCGCCGCAGGGCGTCCTGTCGCTCCTGCGCTGACGTACTCGTCCCGCTGATCGGCTCCGCCTCGTCCGTCGACGAGGCGGAGCCGGTCGGCACCCGAGGACCGGATATCCGGAGGGGGGTCACCCGTGTCCAGCACGACCAGCGTCAGCGGCCTGTCGGGCTTCGACAGCGCGGGCATCGTCGACAAGCTCATGCAGCTCGAGGCGGTCTCCCAGACCCGCCTGAAGACGCGTGTCAGCTCGGAGACCTCCGTCGTCTCGTCGCTGCAGACCCTCAACTCCCGGCTCGCGTCGCTGAAGACGCGGGCCGACGACCAGACGACCGCCGGCGCGTGGTCGGCGCTCACCGCCACGTCCTCGGTGCCGACCGTCACGATCGCGGCCGACACCACGGCGGTCGCGGGCGCGTTCGGCTTCACCGTGCAGTCCGTCGCCCTGGGCCACCGGCTCGGGTTCGCGACGGCGGCCGCGTCGACCGACGTGGTCACCGGCGCGTCGACGACGGTGCGCCTCGACCGGCTCGACGGCACCACGGTCGACCTCGAGACCGGCGACGGCACGCTCGCCGGGCTCGCCGCGGCCATCAACGACCCCGCGAACGCGACCGGGCTGCGGGCCACGACCGTCAAGGTCGCCGAGGGCTCCTACCGGCTGCTGGTCGAATCGACCGCCACGGGGGCGGCCTCCGACTTCACCCTGACCGCCGCCGACGGCTCGGCGCTGCTCGGCGGCGCGAGCGTCCGGGCCGGCGTCGACGCCGCGATCGACCTCGGCTCCGGGATCGTCGCGACGTCGCCGACGAACACCTTCACCGACCTCACGCCGGGCGTGGACATCACCCTCGGCGTGACGACCACCGTGGGCGCGCACGTCGACGTGACGCTCGCGACGGACACCTCGGGGCGCGCCGGCGCCATGAAGGCCCTCGTCGACACCGTCAACGCGGCGCTCTCCGACATCGACACGCTCACGTCCTACAACGCGACGACCAAGAAGTCGGGCGCCCTCGCCGGCGACCCGACGGTGCGGTCGCTCCGCAACCAGCTGCTCACCGCGATCTACCCCACCGATGGGACGTCGCTGGCGTCCCTCGGGGTCCAGGTGGACCGCAACGGGAAGCTGACGTTCGACGAGGCCGCGTTCTCGACGGCGTACGCGGCCGACCCCGAGGGCGTCACCGCCGCCCTCGCCGGCACGAACGGATTCGTCGGACGGATCGCCGTCGTCGCCGACACGGCCAGCAACTCCACCTCCGGCACGCTCACCCAGGCGATCACGGGCCGCAACGCCGGCATCCAGCGCCTCAACGACTCCATCGACCAGTGGGACCTGCGACTCGAGATGCGACGGACCGCTCTCACCCGCCAGTTCACCGCCCTCGAGACCGCCCTGACGACCATGCAGGCGCAGTCGTCGTGGCTGGAGTCCCAGATCTCGTCGCTGTCCCCGAGCAGCTGAGCCACTCACGGGAAGTCAAGGAAGGCACCCCATGAACACGAACCCGTACGCCCGGAACGCCCAGATCGCGGCCTACCAGACCGCGTCGGTCGCGACCGCCAGCCCGGCGCGCCTGCTCGTCATGCTCTACGAGCGGCTCGTCGCCGACGTCCAGCGCGCCCTCGACGCGCAGCAGGACGGCCGGCTGGAGGAGGCGCACCACCAGCTCGTGCACGCCCAGGAGATCGTCATCGAGCTGTGGTCGACCCTCGACACCTCCGTCTGGGACGGCGCCGCGGGTCTCGGCTCGATCTACAGCTTCCTGCACAACCAGCTGATCATGGCCAACACCCGCAAGGACCCGGAGATCACGTCCTACTGCCTCTCCATGGTCACCGACCTCTGCACCACGTGGCGCGAGGCCGCGATGCAGGCGTCCGTCAGCGCCGCGTCGGCCTGAGCGCCACGGTCCGATGAAGTTCAACCCCTTCACCGCGACGGGCGCCGGGATGCCCGTCCGCCCGGAGCCCGAGGAGCCCGGTCCGCCGCGCACCGAGGCCGAGCGGCACGTCGCGTGGGAGCGGGCCATCGAGAAGATGGAGATGGACCTCCTCGTCGCGAAGCGGCTGCTCAGCGCCATCGAGCCGCCCGACGTCGACGCGTGGGACGCGCCGGAGGACATCGGCCCGCTCCCCCGGCACCTCCTCGACCGCGCGGAGCGGCTGCTCGACGAGCAGCGTCGCGTGGGCGCCGAGCTCGTCGAGGCGCTCGGCCTGCGCCGGCGCCAGCACGCGTACGCCGAGCGCGTCAGCCAGACCGTCCCCTCCCCCGGCGCCGCCTACCTCGACATCCGCTCCTGACCCACCGGCCCCACAGGCCCCGTCGGCCCCGCGTTCTCGTCGAACGCGGGGCCGTCGGCGTGCCCGGCACCGCGGATCCCCCGCCCGCCGCGGACGTCATGCGTCCCGCAGGGCCCGGCGCTCGCGACGCATGACGTCCCGGAGCACGTACGGCGCTGCCCCGCCCGCTGCGATACCGAGCCTCGAGCGGCTCAGGCGCGGAGGCGTGCGCCGCTCGGGAGCAGCGACCGGAGGCGCGGTGCGACCGCGTCGAGTGGCAGCACCTCGTCGGCGCCCCCGGTCGACGCGATCGCGCCCGGCATGCCCCACACGACGGAGGTCGCCTCGTCCTGGACGAGCACCCGGGCGCCCGCGGCGCGGAGACGGCGGGCGCCGGCGGCACCGTCCGCACCCATCCCGGTGAGCACCAGCACCGTGGCCGCGCCGCCGTAGACCTCCAGCGCACTGCGCAGCAGGACGTCCACGGCCGGGCGGCAGTAGTGCTCGGGCGGGTCCTGCGTGAGCGCGACCCTGACGGGTCCCCCGGCCACGCGCCGTACCTCCAGGTGGTGGTCACCCGGCGCCACGAGCACCTCACCCGGCCGCACCTCCCCACCGTCCGCCGCCTCCCGCACCTGCAGCGGCGACACCTTGTCGAGCCGCTGCGCGAACATCGTCGTGAAGACCGGCGGCATGTGCTGCACGAGCAGCACGGGTACGGCGAGGTCCGCGGGCAGGTCCGCGAGCACCCGCGCGACGGCGTCCGGGCCACCGGTCGAGCTGCCGATGAGCAGCACGTCCGACGCGCCGGTGGCACGCGGAGCGGGGCCGGCTCCGGCCGCCCCGCCCGTCGCCCCGCCAGGTCCCGACGCCCCGCCAGCTCGCCTGGGCACGTCCACCCGCGGCGCGGTGGGAGTCACCCCGGATGCCGCCTGGGAGGTGGCGCCCCCCGAGGTTCCGCCCGTCGACCGCGCGAGCGGTCCCTGGCCGGTCGAGAGCCGGCGCAGCCCGGCGAGCGCCACCAGGCGCGGCACGAGCTGCTCCCGCACGGCGGTGATGCTCTCCGCCATGCTGCCGACGTTGCTGGGCTTCGTGACGTAGTCGGCGGCGCCCAGCGACAGCGCCTCGAGAGTGGCGCTCGCGCCGCGCTCGGTGAGCGTGCTGAACATGACGACGATCTGCCGCGGACGACGCGCGCGGATCTCCTCGAGCGCCCCCAGCCCGTCGAGCTCGGGCATCTCGATGTCGAGCGTGACCACGTCGGGGTCCAGCCGGTCGGCGAGCTCGACCGCCTCCCGCCCGTCGCGGGCAGTGCCCACGACCTCGACGCCGTCCGCGCCGGTCAGCGCAGTCGTGACGAGCCGGCGGACGGTGGCGGAGTCGTCGACGACGAGGACACGGATCACGCCTGTCCGATCGGCACCGCGCCCCCGCAGGTGAGGGGTCAGGCGCCGCCCCCGGGATCGACGGCCGCCGCCATTGCGGCGCGGACGACCTCCACGTCCTCGATCCCGACCTCGAGGAAGCCCGGCCGGAACACGACGCCCCATCCCGGTTCGTCGCGCACGAACCGCAGACGCGCGAGCAGGTCGGCGACCGGCACCTCGCCGCCCGTCTCCGCCAGGTCGACCGCTCGGCACCAGTCCTCCGGCTCCACCCCGTCCCCCTGGTAGGCCGCCACCCCCGTCACGGTGCCGACCGCGGTGAAGCGGCGGACCGGCGCACCGGTGCGGCGGCCCTCCCGCGGCGAGTAGACGACCACGCCGTCCCCGAGCTGCATCCGCCGCAGCCGGGACTCGCCCGTCGGGCCGAGGCACAACACTCCGGTCGCGATCGCGGCCAGGGCGTCCGCCCGGCTGATGACGCAGACCCAGCCGACCGGGTGGTCCCGCGCGGGTTCGTCCGGCACCAGCCGCAGGTGCCCCGTGGTTCCCGGCGGCGCTCCCGTCGCGAGCCCCGTCGCTCCCCCCGGGCTGCTTCCTCGCTCGACCATGCTGCTCCCCCTCGTTCGTCGTCGGCGTCGGCGGACGCCGGTGAGCACCACGTTCTCCCGCCACACGGTCCATCGGCGTCCCGAGCGGGGCGCCGGTGGACAACCGCACGGTCGGGCCCGGCTGTGGAGGGCCACCGGGCCTGTGGAGAGCCGGTGGCGGCCGTCGACGACGCGCTCCAGGGTGGTGGGCATGGACACGACCACACCCTCCGCCCGCACGCCCCAGACGCTCCGAGCCAGCTGGGAGCAGCTCGTCGATCCGCCCGCTCCCGGCGCCCGCAGCCTCTGGATCGCGGTCGTCGACGGCGACACCCGCCGGCTGTCGTCCCTCGTGCAGGAGGTCGCCCACCTCCCGGCCGAGCCGACCCCGGGCGACGCCGCGCAGCTGGAGCGCTTCCTCGACCAGCTCGCGGGCTCCGTGCTCCGGGGACGACACGGCGTGGCCGTCGCCGTCAGCCGTCCGGGTGGCCCGCGACCCGACCGCGACGACATCGCCTGGGTCGAGGCGGTCTACGAGGCGTGCGCGGCCGTCGAGGTGCGCACCGAGACCGTGCACCTCGTGGCCGACGCGGGCGCGTTCCCCGTGAGTCGCGCCGACGTGCGCGCGGCGCGGGCGGCTCAGCGACCGCGTCGCTCGAGGAGCACGATGGCCTCGTAGTGCGCCGTGTGCGGGAACATGTCGAGCACCCGCGCCCGCACCGGGCGGAGCGACGGCATCGCCGTCAGGTCGCGGGCGAGCGTGACGGCGTTGCAGCTCGAGTAGACGACGTGTCGGGCACGCGACGTCTCGAGGAGTGCGGCGAGCTCGCCGCCGCTCCCGCGCCGCGGCGGGTTGACCACCACGAGGTCCGGGACCCGGTCGGGGGCCAGGCCCGCGACGTACGCCGTCGCGTCCCCCGCCACGAACTCCGCCGCGAGCCCGTGTGCCACGGCCGTGCGGCGCGCGCTCTCGACGGCCGCTGCACTCACCTCGACGCCCGTCACCGTGCGGCCCGGGCGAGCGAGGTGGAGGGCGAACCCGCCGACGCCGCAGTAGAGGTCCACGACCGAGCGCGGCATGACCGCGTCCGCCCAGTCCAGGGCCTGGCGGTAGAGCGCCTCGGCCACCGCCGTGTTCGTCTGGAAGAAGCTCTGGGGGAGGAGGTGCAGGTCGAGGTCGTTGACCCGCACCCGCAGTGACGACTCGGTCGTGAGCACGATCTCGCGCGGCCCCTCGAGCACGGCCTTGTGCTCGGGCTGGAGGTTGACGGACAGCACGCGCAGCTGCGGCAGCTGTTCGCGGATCCACCCGAGGTGCTTGCGGATCCGTGCGACCGCCTCCTCGGAGCGGAGCACGAACCGCACGAGGAGGCCACCGTCGGGCGCGACGGTGACGAGCAGGTGCTTGAGCTCGCCGCGGCGGCTCACCACGTCGTACGGCGCGATCCGGGCCCGTCCGACGAGCTCGGCGAGCTGGTCGGCGGCCGCGACGAGTCGCGGATCGTGCAGCGCGCAGTCCCGCAGGTCGACACCGGCACCGTCCACGTCGAGGATGCCCAGGGTCGGCGCGGTGGCCGTGCCACCGACCGCGAGCTTCGCCTTGTTGCGGAACCCTCCGACCCCACCGAGCACGGACGGCTCCCACCGGATCTCCGGCCAGTCCGCGAGCAGGGCGCGGCAGTCCGCCTCCTTGTCGCGCACCTGTCGGACGTACGGAACGGCGAGCCACGTGCACGACCGGCACTCGCCGCGAGCGTGGTGATGACACGCCAGGACGCCGTGCGGTCCCGCGGTCGCCGCCTCCGTCCTGATCATCCGACGAGGGTACGTGCCCCGCGGGCCCGGCCACCGGGATGCCATGCTGCGGTGGACCGCCGACCATCCGACCGAGGAGCCCTGTGCCGTTCCTGCTCGCCGCCGTCCTCGTGGGCCTCGTCGTCGGGTGCGTCGCGGCGATCGCGTTCGGGCTGCGGGCAGCGATCACCGCAGGACCGGGGCGTCGGCGCCTGGTCGCCCTCGGCCTGTCGGCCCTGGGCCTCGCCGGACTCGTCGCCGTCGAGGTCGTGCCGCGGATGGTCGCCGGCGGTCTACCGGCGGACGACCCGTGCCTGCCCGACGCCGTCGAGATCTCCGTCGACGCGACCCCCGTGGCGCTCCAGGTGCTGGGAGGAGGCGTGCGCGGCGAGGCCTCGCTGTCCGCCGCCGGCCTGCAGGAGGTCGTGACCGAGCAGCTCGCCGGCACGGTGTTCAACGACGCGGACGTGGCGGTGCGGCTCGGGGACGGCGAGGTGCTGCTCGAGCTGACCTACGTCGCGTTCGGGATCAGCGTCCCCCTCGAGGCCACCGTCGAGCCCGGGCTCGAGGGCGGCGAGCTCGCGCTCCACCCGACGGCGGTCGCGGTCGTCGGCATCGACGCGCCCGAACGGGCGGTGGGCCTCGCCGACGACGAGCTGCAGCGTGCCCTCGCCTCCGGCGACGGATCGTGCGGCGGGAGCGGTGGCGCGACCGTCGAGCTCACCGCGCTGGTCGTCGACGACCGGGTCCGCGTGCGGTTCCGCGTCCCCGTGTCCTGACGCACCTGGAACCCGTCATCACGAACGCGTGCATTCTGCCAACATCGATGTAACACTCACGATGTCACATTGGCGTGCAGGAGGTATCGACGTGGTGCACTCACCGCTGGCTCACACCCGACGCGGCTCCGGCGAGACCGTGGTCCTCATCCACGGCATCGGTCACCGCCGGCAGGCCTGGGGGCCCGTCTTCGACCGGCTCAGCGAGCGTTACGACGTGATCGCCGTGGATCTCGCCGGCTTCGGCGAGTCCGCGCCGTTCCCGGCCGGCGTGCCGTACACGATGGACGTCGCCTGCGACCACCTCGCCGAGCAGTTCGCGGCGTGGGGTGTCGAGCGCCCCCACGTCGTCGGGAACTCCCTCGGCGGTGCGATCGCGCTCGAGCTGGCCTCGCGGGACCTCGTCGCGTCGGTGACGGCACTGAGCCCGGCGGGCTTCTTCGGCCGGTTCGACCGCTTCCAGGCGCTCGGCACCCTGTCCGTGCTGCGCCTCGTGAGCCAGCTGCCCGACCCCGTGCTCCGCGCCGCCTCGCGGCCCGCGCTGGGACGCCGGCTCATCGGCCTGCCGCTCTACGCACACCCGGAGCGCCACACGGCGGACACGACGTACGGCGACGCCCTCGCCCTCAAGCGCTGCGCCGGGTTCGCAGCGGTCGCTCGCGAGGGGGTGCACTACGCCTTCCGCGGTGCCGTCGGCGTGCCCACCACGGTCGCCTGGGGCACGAAGGACCGGATCCTCCCCTACCGCCAGTCCGCCCGGGCCCGGCAGCGCCTGCCCCACGCCGACCACGTGCCACTGAACGGTGCCGGTCACGTGCCGATGTCCGACTGCCCCGACGAGATCGTCGCCCTCGTCGACGCAACCGTCCGCCAGGCCCGCGGGGCGGCCGCGGCCTGAGACGCTGGGGCCCGTGGATCCCCTCGACCTGCCCTGGCCGCTCCCCCACCGCTCCGACCTGCGCGACCGACTCGTGGCGGCGTACGGCGACGGCCGCGGCTACCACGACCTCCGCCACCTGGCGGAGGTGCTCGGCCGCATCGCCGAGCTCGATCACGCCGGCGACACCGAGGTCATCCTGGCCGCCTGGTTCCACGACGCCGTCTACGACGGTGCGCCGGCCATGGAGGAGCGTTCGGCGCTCCTCGCGCTCGACGAGCTGCGGGACGAGACCGGGGTCGACGCGGAGGAGGTCGCCCGGCTCGTGCGGCTGACGGCCGGGCACGACCCGCAGCCCGACGACGTCCGCGGCCAAACACTCGCCGACGCCGACCTGGCGATCCTGGCGGCCGTCCCGGCCCGGTACGACGAGTACCGCGCCGACGTCCGCACCGAGTACGCCCACGTGCCCGAGGCGGACTTCCGCGCCGGCCGCCGCGCGATCCTGGAGGACTTCGCCGCGAGGGAACGGCTGTTCCGCACGCCGGCCGCGCACCGACGATGGGACACTGCCGCTCGGGAGAACCTCGCGCGCGAGATCGCCGAGCTCAGCGACTGACGTCGCCCCGGTCGGCAGCGCGCGACTTGCGACGCCGGAGACCGGCGGCCCGGAGACGCGCCACCAGCTCCCGGCTCCGCACCTCGACCGCGCCTGCGGCCACCGCCGCGTCGTACATCTCCGCGGGAACGTCGTAGTGGTCCCCGTCGAACGCCCGCGCCGGCACACCGAGCCCAGCGGCGAAGGCGTGCAACTCGTCGTACGACGCGTCCGACGCGAGGTGTGACCACCAGCGTCCCCGCCACGGCACCTGGGGCTCGTCGATGAGGATCACCGGCGCAGCCTACGACTCGTCGCGCCCCGGCACCTCGACGACGGACGTGCCGCCGAGAGACATCAGTCCGTCGGCGAACCGGCGAGCGAGCATCCGCCGCACCTCCGCCTCGCCGACGCTCGTCCGACCCGGCTCGCGCGGCCGAGCCACGGACCTCCGCCGCTCCCGCCACGCCTCCAGCTCCACCACGTCACCCATACCTGCCTCCCCTCGGGGACCAGCATGGCGGCGGCCGACGTGATCAGCGTCGGACCGGAGTCGACCTGCGGAGAACGGTGGCGCACACCCACCCTGGGGACGGTGAGCGGGTCGTCAGTCCTGTGTGGAGTCGATCGACTTCTCGAGCTCGGCCGCCCGGTCGGCCGCGTCCGTCACCTCGTCCGCGTCGATCGCGTGCGTCCGGTGGAACCACTCGAGCGCGTCCGACGGACGGCCGGCCGCCAGCAGCGCCTCGGCGTAGACATACCGCAGCCGCACCACCCACGCCGACCGCGACTTGTTGTTGAGCGGCGACAGCTCGAGGGTGCGGAGAGCCGCATCCGTCTGACCGAGGTCCAGGCGCGCACCGGCCTCGACGATCGTCATCTCCGCCTTCGCCTCCGCGGAGAACCCCGCCACGGACGGACTCTGGGCGAGCTTCAGCGCCTGCTCCGGCTGACCGAGCGCGCGGTGGCAGTCGGCCATGATCGGCAGGTACGCCGTCGCGCCGTTCATCCGCTTGGCCGCCCGCAGCTCCGCGAGCGCCTCCTTGTAGTGGCCTGCGGCGTAGGCAGCCTCGCCCACCGCCTCCCGCACCATGCCGAGACGCGACGCCCGAGCCCGCGCGGCCAGGGTATGTTGGTACGCCGTCTCCGGGTCCGTGTCGATGAGCCGGCTCGCAGCGACCAGGTGACGCGCGACGCGAGACGCCAGCTTCTCCGGCATCCCCTTCAGCTGCGACGCGAGGTTCCGGTCCAGCTCCTGACCGGTGATGTCGGCGTCCAGCTCAGGACCGTCGTACTGCGACTGCGAGGCCGTGCGCTCGACCCGCGGCTCGTCGCGACGGTCGGGCCGACGGCCTGCCGGGCCTCCCTGTCCCCCTGTACGGCGCGGACCGCCCCCACCGGAGCCGGCCGATCCGCCGGGCCCACGCTTCGCACCAGCCGAGCCACCCGCACGCGAACCGCCGGGACCACCGGAACGAGCACCGCCGGGCCCCCCGGAGCGAGACCCGCCCGCCGGAGCGCTGCCTCCACGGCGGGGGGCCGAACCACCGGAGCTCTCGGGCCGGCCGCCTCGACCGCCTGAACGCCCCTGTCCGCCGGAGGATCCGCCCGGACGACCCTGACCCTGGCCGCCGGGACGGCGTCCACCGCCCTGGCCACCACCCTGACCTCGACCCCGACCGCCCTGCTCCGCCACTGTCCGACTCCTCAACACTGGAACAACCCGCATCCGCGGGAACGCAAACAAGAGTAGGGGTTGCCGTGACCCGAAGGTCACGACAACCCCTACTAGAAGAAATGTCCGGCGGCGTCCTACTCTCCCACGACCTCGCGATCGCAGTACCATCGGCGCTGAGAGGCTTAACTTCCGGGTTCGGAATGGGACCGGGTGTTTCCCTCTCGCTATGACCGC
>DASWYU010000193.1:0-7171 GCA_036404795.1 Nocardioides sp.
CCGGGCGCACGGGGCCGTCCCCGTGGACCGGGTGCCGCCCCGGCCGCGACGGGCGCGGCGCGGCGACGTACCGGCCCTCCTCGTCACCGCTCTCGTCGTCGTCGCGACCGCGCTGCCGATCCTCGGTCTCGTCGTCGGCTCCCTGCGGGTGCGGGGGAGCTGGACCCTGGCCAACTACCGCGCGCTCGACGACCCGGGCATCTCCACGGCGCTCGTCGTGCCGGTGACCACCGCGCTGCGCAACTCCCTGCAGGTCGCCGTCGACGCCACCTGGATGGCCGTCCTCCTCGGGCTGCTCGTGGCGCTCGTCGTCACGCGGCGCACGCGCGGCCGCTCCGAGCGCGTCGTGCGCGGGGTGCTCGACGGCTTCTTCATGCTCCCGCTCGGGGTCTCCGCGGTGGTGCTCGGCTTCGGCCTGCTGGTGACCGTCGCCCGACCGCCACTGGCGCTGCGGGACGAGCCGCTGCTCGTCCCGCTCGTGCAGGCCCTCGTGGCCCTGCCCCTCGTCGTCCGCACGCTCGTGCCGGTGCTCGCCGGCATCGACGACCGCCAGCGCCAGGCCGCGGCCTCCCTGGGCGCCTCGCCCGTGCGCACGCTCCTCGTCGTCGACCTCCCCGTCGTGTGGCGGCCGCTGCTCGCCGCCGCGGGCTTCGCGTTCGCGACGTCGCTCGGCGAGTTCGGCGCCACGTCCTTCCTGTCGCGGCCCGACCACCCCACGCTGCCGGTGGTCATCGGGCGCCTCATCGGGTCCCCGGGGCTCGTGGGGGAGCAGAGCAACCCGGGGATGGCGATGGCGGCGGCGGTGGTGCTGGCGGGGACCGTGACGGTCGTGGTGCTGGCGGTGGAGCGCCTGCGGGTGCCGAGCGTGGGAGCGGTGTGATGGTGGAAGCGAAGGGAACGGGCCTGCGGCTGCGCGGGGTGACCGTGGCGTACGGCGACGTGCCGGCGCTCGCCGACGCGAGCCTCGACCTGCCCGCCGGGGAGGTGCTGGCCGTGCTGGGCCCCTCCGGCAGTGGCAAGTCGACCCTGCTGCGGGCCGTCGCGGGCCTGGAGCCGCTGACGTCGGGCTCCGTCGCGTTCGACGGCACCGACCTCGTGGGCGTCCCGCCGCACCGGCGCGGGTTCGCGCTGATGTTCCAGGACGGCCAGCTCTTCGGCCACCTCAGCGTCGGCCGCAACGTGGCCTACCCGTTGCGGCTGCGCCGCACCCCGCGCGCCGCGACGGCCGCCCGCGTCGCGGAGCTGCTGACCCTGGTCGGGCTCGACGGCTACGCCGACCGCGCGCCCGGCACTCTCTCCGGCGGCGAGCGACAGCGGGTCGCGCTCGCCCGGGCGCTCGCCTGCTCTCCGCGGCTGCTGCTACTCGACGAGCCGCTCTCCGCCCTCGACCGGGCCCTGCGGGAACGGCTCGCGGGCGACCTCGCCGGGATCCTCCGCGAGGCGGGCACGACGGCGCTGCTCGTCACCCACGACGTCGACGAGGCCTACGCCGTCGCCGACCGGGTCGCCCTCGTGCGGGACGGCCGGATCGTCCAGGAGGGGTACGTCGCCGACGTCGACGCCGCCCCGCTGGACGCGGCGGTGGCCCGGCTCCTCGGCTACCCGCACGTCGTCGCGGGGCGGGCGGTGCGCCGTACGGGATTCACGGTCGCCGCGGCGGGGGAGCCGGGCGAGGTCACGGGCACCCTCGTGCGGGCCCGCGCGACCAGCGCGGGACCGCGGCTGGTCGTGGCGCTCGCGGGTACCGGCGAGGTCGACGTCGTGCCGCTGCCGGGGGCCCCGACGCCGGCGCCGGGCAGCGAGGTGCGCGTGCGGATCGACCCCGCGGCGACGGCACCGCTCGGTGCCACGGCGCGGGACGCGGTGGGCCGCCGTCTACACTGACCGCCGTGTATCGCCGCGCCTACGTCCTCCTCATCGGGGTTGCAGCGACGATGGCGATCCTCACGTTCGTCACCGCGCTGTCACTCGGACGTAGTGTCGTCGACCCCGAGGGTTTCCTCGGGCCGGGCTGGCTCCGCTTCCCGCTGCTCGTCGGGCTCGCCCTGGTGGCGGACCTGCTGCCGCGCGCGCTGTGGCACTCCCGGATGCGGCTCAAGCAGGTGCCCGACCTGGTGAAGCAGCGCTGGCGCGAGCACTGGACCCGCGAGCGGTTCACCCTGGTGGCGCTGGGCATCGGCTGCTTCTACGTGACCTACGCGTGCTACCGGAACCTCAAGTCGTTCCTCCCGTTCGTGCTGGGCGAGACGAAGTACGACACCGAGCTCCACGCGCTCGACAAGATCCTGTTCCTCGGCAACGACCCGTCGGCCGTGCTCCACACGATCTTCGGCTTCGCGTGGTTCGAGCAGTTCATCTCGACGATCTACCTGACCTACCTGCCGCTCGTCCCCGTGCTCGTCGCGGTGTGGACGATCTGGTCGCGCAACATCTCGTTCGGCTACTGGTTCGTGACGTCCCAGGTGATCGCCTGGACGCTGGGCACGGCCAGCTATTACCTGCTGCCGGCGCTCGGCCCGAAGTTCGCCTTCCCGTGGCTCTACGCCGACCTCGACACCGGCGCGAGCGATCTCGCCGACTCGTTGTTCTACTCCCGCACCAACGTGTTGTGGGGGGACGGCGACGGACTGCAGTCGACGGCCGCCTTCGCGAGCCTGCACACCGCGATCACGCTGCTGTGGGCGCTGATGGTGCAGTACACGATCCGCAGCCGCGTCATCCACTGGATCTTCTGGGCCAACTTCGGCTTCACGATCATCGCGACGCTCTACTTCGGCTGGCACTACGTCGCCGACGACATCGCCGGAGCCATGATCGCGGTGGTCGCCTTCTACGTCGGAGGCGTCGCCAGCGGGCAGAAGTTCGAGAGACGCGGGTTCTCCAGCCATCCGACCACGACCACGTCGCGGGTGCCGCTGGGCCCCGACGGCAAGGACGTGGACGTGCGCGTCGAGACGGACGAGGAGGCCTCGCCGCGGTCCTCGCGGCTCAGCTGGCGCAACCTGCGGCGGCGATGGCAGCGGGACCCCGAGGGGCCCCCGGTCACACCGACCGAGTAGGCGCGCGGGGATTGTGACCCGCCGGTAGTTTCTGCGGCATGGCCACCGACCTGGGCGTCGCCCGCGACGCCGCCCCCGAGACCCGACCCGTCGCGCCCGACCCGGCCGTCCTGCAGAGGTTCCTCGACGGCCGGTACGCCGAGGTCCGCGACCTCGTCCGCCGCAACCTCGTCGAGCACGCCGACCTCCTCGGCGAGGTCGACGACCTCGACCGCGACGCCTACCGCGATCGCGTCCTCGAGGTGGTCCAGCAGGTCGCCCGCACCGGGCAGACGGGCTTCGGCTTCCCCACCGAGCACGGCGGGGGCGGCGACATCGGCGCCTCGATCGCCGCGTTCGAGACGCTCGCGTTCGGCGACCTCTCCGTGCTCGTCAAGGTCGGGGTGCAGTTCGGCCTCTTCGGCGGCGCGGTGCTGCAGCTCGGCACCGAGCGCCACCACGCGGCGTACCTGCCGGGGATCATCGACGGCACCCTCCTCGGTTCCTTCGCGATGACGGAGTCGGGCCACGGCTCCAACGTGCAGGCGCTGGCGACCACCGCGACCTACGACGTCGGCACCGACGAGTTCGTGCTCGCGACGCCGCACGACGCGGCGCGCAAGGACTACATCGGCAACGCGGCGCGGCACGCGGAGCTCGCCGTGGTCTTCGCCCAGCTCCACATCGGCGGCGAGAGCCAGGGCGTGCACGCGTTCGTCGTGCCGCTCCGGGTGCGCGACGACGCCGGCACGCTGGTGCCGGCGCCGGGCGTGCGCATCGAGGACTGCGGCCACAAGATGGGCCTGCAGGGCGTGGACAACGGCCGGATCTGGTTCGACGACGTGCGGATCCCGCGCGAGAACCTGCTCGACCGTTTCGCGTCCGTCTCCCCGTCGGGCGTCTACTCCTCGGAGATCGAGAGCCCCGGGCGCCGCTTCTTCACGACGATCGGCACGCTCGTGCAGGGTCGCGTCAGCGTCGGAGGAGCGGGGATCAACGCGGCCAAGGTCGCGCTGGTGCTGGCGGTGCGGTACGCCGAGCGCCGCCGCCAGTTCGAGGCGACCGGCAGCCAGGAGGAGCTGCTGCTCGACTACGGGCAGCACCAGCGGCGGCTGCTGCCGCTGCTCGCCTCGACCTACGCCCTGCACGTCGCGCAGGAGGAGCTCGCCGGCGACCTGCACGCCGTGTTCTCCGGGGAGCGGACCGACGGGCGCTCGCGCCGGGCACTGGAGTCGTACGCCGCGGGGCTCAAGGCCGTCGGCACCTGGCACGCGACCCGCACCATCCAGGAGTGCCGCGAGGCGTGCGGCGGCGCCGGCTACCTGGCGGCCAGCCGCTTCGCCGCCCTCAAGGCCGACACCGACGTGTTCACCACGTTCGAGGGCGACAACCACGTCCTGCTGCAGTTGGTGGCGAAGGGGCTGCTCACCGACTTCGCCGGGGAGTTCCAGGACGCGGACCAGTTCGAGATGGTCAAGCTCGTCGCGGGCGTCGCGCTCGACGAGATCGTGAAGCGGACGCGGGCCCACCAGCTGCTGGAGCGCGTGCGTGACCTGCTGCCCAGCGGCGACGAGGACGACGACGAGGCCGGGCTGCTCGACACGGACTTCCAGCTCGCGATGCTGCGCTACCGCGAGGAGCAGATCATCTCGTCGGCCGCGCGCCGGCTGAAGCGGGGCGTCGACGACGGCATGAACCCCGGCGAGGTGTTCTCCCGCGTGCAGCCGCACGTCATCGCCGCCGCCCGCGCCCACATGGACCGGGTCGTGCAGGAGGCCTTCGCCGCGCGGGTCGCGGGCCTCGGCGACGGCCCGGAGAAGCAGGCCCTCGGGCTGCTGGTCGACCTCAACGCGCTCCGGCTCATCGAGGCGGACCGCGCGTGGTTCCTGGAGGCGGGCCGGATGTCCGCCGGTCGCTCGAAGGCGATCCGCCGCGAGATCGACGCGCTCTGCCGGCGCGTGCGCCCGATCGCGCGCGAGCTGGTCGACGCGTTCGGCGTGCCGGAGGAGGTGCTCCGCGCCCCCGACCTGCTCGGGCCGGTCGTCGTCGCCGGCGACCCCGTCCCGGAGCAGGTGGCGGACCCGGCGTGAGCGTGCTCGGTCGGCTCCGGAGCCTCGCGGGGGGCTGGGGCGGCGACCCGGCCTGGGCGCACGTCTACACGTTCTCGGTCGACCACCCGCGTGTCGGGGGCCCGGCGTGGCGGGTCGGTATGGGCTCCGACCTCGGCCTACTGCTCGCGGCGGCCGACGAGACGGGCGGGCTCCCGTCGGGATCCCGGGTCCTCGACGTGCCCTGCGGGTCGGGGGTCGCGCTGCGCGGGGTCCGGCCGGGGCAGGGGATCGAGTACGTCGCGGCCGACCTCGCTCCCGCCATGCTCGCACGCACCCGGCGCACCGCTGAGCGGCTCGGGGTCGCCGAGCAGGTGACGCTGCTCGAGGCGGACGTGACCGCGCTGCCGCTACCCGATGAGCACGTCGACCGCGTGCTCAGCCTGACCGGCCTGCACTGCTTCCCCGACCCGCACTCGGCGTTCGCCGAGATGGTGCGCGTGCTGCGGCCCGGCGGCACGCTCCTCGGCTCGGCGCTGCTGACCGACACCGGCGTCCGCTTCGAGCCGGCGCGGCTGATCGGTCGCGCGGCCGGCCTCCTCGGACCGATGTGCTCCGCCGACGAGCTGCGATCGTGGGCTGCCGACGTCGGGCTCGAGGGCTTCACCGTGCGGGCCAGCGGCGCGCTCGCCTACTTCCGCGGCGTGCGACCGACCGCAGCGGCCTGACGGGCGGCATCGGGCGGGGGTGAGCGTCGCGCGACGCACGCCGCGGTGCTGGACCCTCGCCGCGACGTACGCGCTGGGTCTCGGCGGGGCCGTCGGTGGGTGCCGTCGGCGGCGGAGGAAAACGCGGACCGAGACGGGCGCCGTGACCATCAACCGACCGCGTTGACCATCAATGTTGATGGTCAACGCGGTGTGTTCCCCGGTCGACCGGGGAACACACCAGCCCCCCGCACGGCACGAGGGCGGACACCCCACAGGGGTGCCCGCCCTCGCGCCGCACCGGCCGTCGGCCGGCTCTGCTCAGCAGGTGGAGCTCAGTACTTGCTGCCGTTGTCCTTGAACCGCTGGAACGACGCGGCGACCTCGGCCTGGGCGGCCTCGGCGCCGACCCAGTCGGCCCCCTCGACGGACTTGTTCGGCTCGAGCGCCTTGTAGACCTCGAAGAAGTGCTTGATCTCGAGGAGGTCGAAGTTCGACACGTCGCCGAGGTCGTTGTAGTGGCTGTAGCGCGGGTCGCCGGCGGGCACGCACAGCACCTTGTCGTCGCCGCCGGCCTCGTCGGTCATGCGGAACATGCCGATGGCGCGTGCCTTGATGAGGCAGCCCGGGAAGGTCGGCTGCAGCAGGATGACCATGGCGTCGAGCGGGTCGCCGTCCTGGCCGAGGGTGTCCTCGATGTAGCCGTAGTCGGTCGGGTACTGCGTCGCGGTGAACAGCGTGCGGTCGAGACGGAGACGGCCACTGTGGTGGTCCACCTCGTACTTGTTCCGCTCGCCCTTGGGGATCTCCACGAGTACGTCGAACTCGAGCACGCTGCTGCCTTCCGCGTCGCGACCGCGCCAGCGCGGTCGATCGTCGTTGGTGCCGCGACCGGAGGTCACGGTCAGGATTGTCGGCGCACTCGCGCAGAATGGCGCCGTACCGATCGAAACTGAGGTGATCCTAGGTGGCGAAGGGCGCGCGCCGCAGGCGGGGCGGCAAGGTCCCCCTGCTCGTCGTGCTGGTGCTGGTCGTCCTGGCAGGGGCCGGCGCCGGGGCGTGGAGGCTCGGCCTGGCCGACCGGTGGCTGGGTGACCCCGACGATCGGGCGGGTGACCCGGCGGCCGTGGCGGCGCCCGAGGGGCTCGACCTGCCCCCGGTCGTGGAGCCCGCCGACCTCCTGACGGGCATCGATGCGACCGCCGGGGTGCTCGACCCCGACGCGCTCGCCGCGGCCCTCGGTCCGCAGCTCGCCGACGAGGACCTCGGGCCCCGCGTGGGCGTCGCCGTCGCCCCGCTCACCGGAGCCGATCCGTGGACGACGGGGGTGCCGCAGGTGATCCCGGCGTCGACCACGAAGGTCGTGACGTCGGTGGCC
>DASWYU010000194.1:0-2999 GCA_036404795.1 Nocardioides sp.
GCCCGTCTGCTCCGCCCCGGCCAGGCCCGCGTCCTGCTCGCGGCGCTCGTCGCCGCCCGCGCCGACGACGCGCACCTCCGCGCCGCGTTCGCCGTCTGACGTCGTGGCGTGTTGGTGGTCAAGGCGGTGTGTTGGTGGTCAAGGCGGTGTGTTCCCCGGTCGACCGGGGAACCGACCGCTTTGACCATCAATATTGATGGTCAAAGCGGCACTTTCCCCGGTCGACCGGGGAACACACCACCCCCCGGAACACCCCACCTGTGGAGGGGGAACGGGCCGGGTCAGGCGTAGCTGTGCATGCTCGACGTCGAGAAGAAGTTGATCCCGATGAAGTTGAACCACAGCGTCGCGAGGCCGATCAGCGCGAGGATCGCGGCGTTGCGGCCCTTGAAGCCGGCGGTCGCGCGGGCGTGCAGGTAGGCCGCGTAGACGACCCACGTGATGAACGCCCAGACCTCCTTGGGGTCCCAGTTCCAGTAGCGGCTCCACGCCTCGTGCGCCCAGATCGGGCCCGTGATGAGCACCGCGAAGGTCCACACGGGGAACGCGAAGGCGTGCAGCCGGTAGGTGAGGCGGTCCAGGCCGACGAGGTCGGGCACGCGCGCGAGGTAGCCGCGCACGACGGGCTCCTCGACGGGCTCGTCCGCCGCAGCACCGTCCACCGCCGCACCCTCAGCGGCCGCGACCGACGCCTTCGCCTTCCGCTCGGCGCGCTCCTTGAGCAGGTAGAGGATCGAGGTGAACCCGCCGAGCGTGAAGGCCGCGGTCGCGATGACCGCGGACACGACGTGGATGACGAGCCAGTACGAGTTCAGCGCCTCCGTCAGCGGCGCCACCGGCTGGTAGAGCCAGATGACGTCGATCATCAGCACCGTCACGACGAAGCCGGTGACGATCGGGCCGAGCCAGCCGAGCTTGAAGCGGCGGAGCAGCAGCAGGTAGGTCAGCGTCACGAAGAACGTGCCGGACATCGTGAACTCGTACATGTTGCCCCACGGCACGCGCGCGGGTTCGGCGGCGAGCCCGCGGCCGAGGAGCGCGACGAAGTGGGCCCCGGCGGCGATGACGGTCAGCAGGATGCCGAGCCGCTCGCCCATGGCGACCCGGCGCCGGGCCTCCTCACCGGCGGCCTGCTCGACCTCGTCCTCGGTCCAGGCCTCACCGCCCCGGCGACCGGTCACGCGACCCGACGACCGGCCCGCACCGACGGCGACCTTGCGCGCCGACGCGACGGGCACCCGGCGCAACGAGGCCCACTGCCACAGGTGCGCGACGAACGCCAGGAAGTAGACGATCCCGCAGAAGCCCACGGCCCGGTTGCTCAGCATCTCCCACGCCTCGTTGCTCACGATGCGTCCTCCTCCTGCGCGGGGCGTGCCCGCTCGTCACCGGCGGCGCCGTCCGGCGCGCGCACGTCCTCCAGGATGCCCTCGAGGGCTTCCTCGCCGCCACCGGCCCCGGTGGAGCGGTCGAGCACACCGACGGTCACGAGCACACCGTCGGCGTCGTCCTTGACCCGCACCCAGATCCGGCGGGGCCGGATGAACAGCGACCCGAGCAGGCCCACCAGGGCCGCCACCACGCCGCCGAGGGCGACGAGCTTGCCGGGCGTCTCGCTGATCTGCACGCGGTTCCACTGCTGGATGCCGTCGAACGTGACCGTGCCGAGGTCGTTCGGCAGGTCGGCGCTCTCGCCCGGCGCGAGGTCCAGGCGGAACTGCGCGCCGTCCTCCCCGTCGACCGGGGTCAGCTCGTCGGTGTCGAGCGCGTAGACCGACTGCGGCAGCCCGTCGTCCATCCCCAGGTCGCCCGTGAAGACGACCATCGAGAGGAACGGGTTCTGCGCCTCGCCGAAGACGGAGTACGGGCCCGTCTCCATGTCGAAGCCGTAGCTCGGGTAGAACTCGCCCTGCAGCCCGACCTGCTCCGCCAGCCCGTCCGGCACCTTGACGACACCGAAGCTGGCGAACGTGAGGTCGGTCGGCAGGAAGATCGTGGGCCCGGAGTAGACGACCTCGCCCGCGGGGTCCTTCACCGTGATCACGGGCGCGTACCCGTGGCCGATGAGGAAGATGTCGGTGCCCTCGATGCTCAGCGGGTGGTTGACCTTGAGCTCGTAGGACTTCTCCTCGGCGTCCGGATCGGTCGCGTCCTCGACGTACGTGATCTGCGAGGCGAAGCCGCGCGCCTGCCCGAAGGCGGCCCCGGAGCGGTACCAGTCGATGTCGAACTCGTCGACCGTGAACGCGAACGGCTGCAGGTCGTCCGCGGACCAGAGGCTGCCGGGGTCGAGGTCGTCGTACTGCGTCAGGTTGTTGGAGAACCCGCCGCCCTTGAGCACGATCACGCCGCCCTGGAACCCGAACAGGCTGCCCATCGCGAAGCCCGCGAGCACGACGAGCACCGACAGGTGGAAGACGAGGTTGCCCGCCTCGCGCAGGTAGCCGCGCTCGGCCGCGACGACGACGTCCCCGTCGCGGTCCTCGTCGGTGTCGACGACGCGGTAGTGCCGCTTGCGCAGGGCCGCGGCGTACCGGCGGCCGATCTCCTCGGCGCTCCCGGAGTCCCGGTACGACGCGTGGTCCGGCAGCCGGGTCAGGTTGCGCGGCGCGCGGGGCGGCCGGGCACGCACGGCCTTCGCGTAGACCGCGATGCGCGGCAGGATGCAGCCGACGAGCGAGACCATCAGCAGCAGGTAGATCGCCGCGAACCAGGGCGAGTCGTAGACGGAGAAGAGGCCGAGCGCCTCGTAGTAGGGCGTCAGTTGCGGGTGCCGGTCCTGCCACTGCGTGACCTCGAAAGCGTCGACCGCCTGCTGGGGCACGACGGAGCCGGGGATCGCGGCGAGCGCGACGAGCAGCAGCAGCACGAGCGCGGTGCGCATCGACGTCAGCTGACGCCAGCCCCAGCGCGCCAGCTCGAGCGCGTTCAGCTCCCCGGAACGGCGACCGGGGTTGCCGGAGCCGGGCCCCTCGCCCGGGGCCGCGCCGGGCTCCACC
>DASWYU010000195.1:0-5193 GCA_036404795.1 Nocardioides sp.
GCGGCCGCCTCCTGGCGGTCGAGCTCCGCCTCCTGCTCGAGCTCCTGCTCGCGGCGCACCTTGCGGACGTGGCGAGCCATGGAGACGAGGAGCAGCACGGTGGCGACGATGAGGCCGATGAAGACCGCGAAGCCCGTCCAGCCGGCCTTGACGTCCTCGGGCTCCGGGCCCTCCTCGCGGTCCGCCGCGAGGCCCAGCACGTCGGCCGGGATCTCGGCGAGCAGGTGGGTGGCGTCGGACAGGAGGGCGGTCAGCAGCACCGGCCCATCATGCCACCGGCACCTCGACCCCGGCGAAGAGGTCGCTCTCCGGCACCACGGTGGGCACGTGGGAGGTCACCAGCTCGTAGTCCTCCGTCGGCCACGCCTGCTGGGCGATGTCGAGCGGCACGGCGAACCACGCCCCGTCGGGGTCGATCTGGGTGGCGTGGGCGAGCAGGGCCTGGTCGCGCACGCCGAAGTACGCCGCGCACTCGACCCGCGTCGTGATCCGGGCGTCCCAGTCGGGCTCCGGGTTCCACGTCGCGAGGCGCTCGGCGTACGGCGAGTCCAGGCCCGCGTCGACCATCGCGTCGTGGAGGGCCTGGGTGCGCGGGCGGTTGAACGTGTGGTGGTAATAGAGCTTCGCCGGCTGCCAGGCGGGGCCCGCGTCCGGGAAGCGCTCGGGGTCGCCCGCCGCCTCGAACGCGGCCACCGACACCTCGTGGCACCGGATGTGGTCGGGGTGCGGGTAGCCGCCGCGCTCGTCGTACGTCGTCACGACGTGGGGACGCACGGACCGGATGAGCCGCACGAGCCGCTCGACCGCCTCGTCGAGCGGCACCAGCCCGAAGCAGCCCTCGGGCAGCGGCGGCTTCGGGTCGCCGTCGGGCCAGCCGGAGTCGACGAAGCCCAGCCAGTGCTGGGTGATGCCGAGGATCTCGCGGGCCGCGTCCATCTCGGCGCGGCGGATCTCCGTGATGTTCTCGAGGACGTCGGGGCGGTCCATGCGCGGGTTGAGCACCGAGCCGCGCTCGCCGCCGGTGCACGTGACCACGTGGACCTCGGCGCCCTCCGCGACGTAGCGGGCCGTCGAGGCGGCGCCCTTGCTGGACTCGTCATCGGGGTGAGCGTGCACGTGCATCAGGCGCAGACCGGCGCGGGGGGACATGCGCCCGATCCTAGTGGCGGCGCGGATGGCACCATGGTCGGGTGAGCACGAGCGCCCCCACCCTGGCCGACCGGTACGGGAAGCGGCCGACCTGGCGGCGCAAGATCGTCGTCCCGGTCTTCGTCGTCGCCGCGCTGGGGGGCGCCGCCTGGTCGATCTGGCTGGCGTGGTTCCACGGGACGCCGTCGGTGCACTCGCAGATCCTGACCTGGGAGGTCGCGAGCGACACGGAGGTCTCCGTGCGCTTCGACGTCGCGCTCGAGGGCGACGAGGCGGCGACCTGCCGGGTGCGCGCGCTGGCGGCGAGCCACGAGGCGGTCGGCGACGCGTCGGTCGAGGTGACCGAGCCCGGCGTCGTGACGCACGCCTTCCGCACGTTCGCGCGGGCCGACGCCGTCGAGCTCGTCGGCTGCACGACCCCCAGCCAGAAGCGCCCCCGCTGACCCCACCGTCCGGCGCTGTCCGCCGCACCGTTCACCAGGTCGGGGTTACACTGTCCCTCTGATCTGCCCCGCCGCGGGCGCCCGGGCCCACCGGACGCACCGAGACCGGCGGGGCTTCGCACTACACGGACCCGGCCGGGTCGGCGAGAGCCACCCGGCCGTGCTGCTAGGAGAGGTTATGACGCAGTCCAGCGACACCGATGTCATCTGGCTGACCGCCGATGCCCACGCCAAGCTGGTGGCCGAGCTGGAGAACCTGAAGGGCCCCGCGCGTCAGGAGATCGTCGAGCGCATCTCCGCCGCCCGCGACGAGGGCGACCTCAAGGAGAACGGCGGTTACCACGCGGCCCGCGAGGAGCAGGGCAAGCTCGAGGGCCGGATCCGCCAGCTCGAGGACATGCTCGCCAAGGCCGAGGTCGGCGAGACGCCGGCCGACGACGGCATCGTGGAGCCGGGCATGAAGGTCACCTACAAGTTCGTGGGCGACGACGACGACGAGGCCGAGGAGTTCCTGCTCGGCGCGCGCGAGATCGAGCCGGAGGGCCTCAAGGTCTACTCGCCGCAGTCGCCGCTCGGCGGCGCCATCATCGGCGCGAAGAAGGGCGACGAGGTCAGCTACGAGGCGCCCAACGGCAAGACCCTCAGCGTCGTCATCCTCGACGCCACGCCCTACCAGGGCTGAGTCACGCGGAGGCCCTGCTCATCGAGTCTGGTGAGCAGGGCCTCGGCGTGTGCGGGGCCCCGCGTCTCCAGCTGGATCCGCACCTGCACCTCGTCGACCCGCAGCGCGGGCGACGTGCGTTCGTGCGCCACCTCGAGCACGTTCGCCCCCGCCGCGGCGAGCTCCGCGAGCAGGCCCGCGAGGCCGCCGGGGCTGTCGCTCAACGTGACCCGGAGGAACAGGTAGCGTCCGGCCGCCGCCATGCCGTGCCGGATGACGCGGCCCATGAGGAGCGGGTCGATGTTGCCGCCAGACAGGACGGCCACCGCCGGTATCGCGAACCGGCCCGGGTGCTCCAGCAGCGCGGCGACCGCGACGGCGCCGGCGGGCTCGACCACGAGCTTCGCCCGCTCCAGCAGGCCGACGAGCGCGCGGGAGATGCCCTCCTCGCTCACCGTCACGACGTCGTCGAGGAGCGCCTGCGCGAGCGCGAACGGCACCTCGCCCGGGCAGCCGACGGCGATGCCGTCGGCCATGGTGGCCATGGCCTCCGCCGGGGTCGGTACGCCGCGGGCGAGCGACGTCGGGAACGCCGCCGCCCCCTCGGCCTGGACGCCGACGACCCGCACGTCCGGACGCAGCCCCTTCACGGCGACCGCGATCCCGGCGACCAGTCCCCCGCCGCCCGTCGGCACGAGCACGGTCGCCGCCTCGGGGAGCTGCTCGACGATCTCGAGGCCGCAGGTGCCCTGCCCGGTCACGACGTCCGGGTGGTCGAACGGGTGGATGAGCACGGCGCCGGTGCGTGCGGCGTGCTCCTTCGCGGCGACGAGGGCGTCGTCGACGTAGCGGCCGGAGAAGACGACCTCCGCGCCGTACCCCCGTGTCGCCCGCTCCTTCGGGATCGGCGCTCCCTCGGGCATGTAGACCCGCGCGGCGATGCCGAGCATGCGGGCGGCGAGCGCGACGCCCTGCGCGTGGTTGCCGGCCGACGCGGCGACCACCCCGGCCGCTCGCTCCTCGGGCGAGAGCCGCGCCATCCGCAGGTAGGCGCCCCGGATCTTGAACGACCCCGTGCGCTGCAGGTTCTCCGCCTTGAGCCACACCGGGCCACCGACGAGATCGGCCAGCCAGCGCGACTCCTCGAGCGGTGTGCGCGTGACGACGCCGGCGAGCACCTCGTGGGCGGCCTCGATGTCGGCGAGGGTGAGGGTCGGGGCGCTCACGCGCTCACTCCGGTCGCCCGCCCACGGCGTCGAAGTCACCGACGACGCCCGGATCCTCGCCGAGGTCCTCCCCCATGTCCTGCTCCCCGTGCGGCGGCGGCGCCGCGGTCTGGTCGGCGAGGTGGAGCACGACCGCGTTGACCGCGGCCGCGAGCGGCACGGCGATGAGGGCACCCGCCACCCCGGCGACGAGCACGCCGATGCCGATCGCGACGATCACGCCCAGCGGGTGCACGGCGACGAAGCGGCCCATGAGGAACGGCTGGAGGACGTGGCCCTCGATCTGCTGCACGACGATGACGCCGATCAGCATGAACAGGGCCGTCAGCGGCCCCTGGTCGACGAGCGCGACGAGCACCGCGACGGAACCGGCGATCGTGGCGCCGATCATCGGCACGAAGGCGCCGAGGAAGACGAGCACGCCGATCGCGGCGACGAGCGGCACGTCGAGGAGCCAGGCGACGAACATGATCCCGATCGCGTCGGCGAGCGCGACGATCACCGTGGCGCGCATGAACTGCGTGAGGGAGACCCACGCGACGCGGCCCGAGCTGTCGATCTGCTCGCGCGCGCCGCGGGGGGCGAGCCGCACGCACCACGACCAGATGCGGGCGCCGTCGGCCAGGAAGAAGAAGGAGGCGAACAGCACGATGAAGAACCCGGCCGCGATGTGCGTGAGCGTCGTGCCGACCTCGGTCACCTGCCGCACGAGCTGCTGGTTGTCGCCGGTCTCGGTGATGTACTGCTGCGCCTGCTTGATGTAGCCGTCGATCTGGGAGTCGCTGGCGTTGAGCGGGCCGTCCTTGAGCCAGGTGCGGATCTCGCCCAGCCCCACGACGACCTGGTCGGCCAGGTCGCTCATGCCGTCGATCACCTGCTGGCTGACGAACGTGAGGAGCAGCGCGACGAACCCCAGGCCCCCGATCACCACCACGATCGCCGACAGGCTCGAGGGGATCCGCAGCCGCCGGCCCCACTGCACGACCGGGTTGCCGAGCGATGCGATGAGCAGCGCGATCATCAGGGGGAGGGTGACCACCCGCACCTGCCAGAACGCGACGACGAGCACGGCGCCGGCCGCGACGATGACGAGGAAGCGCCAGGCCCAGGCCGCCGCGAGGTCGAGACCCCACGGCACCTCGGCGCGCGCCAAGTTGGACTGACCGGCCTCGATCGGCAGCGGCTTCGCCCCGACCGGACGGCGCTCGGAGCGCACGAGGGCCCACTGCGCCGCGATCTGCTGCAGCAGCGCGCGCTCGTCCTCACGCTGTTGCTCGTCCTCGTCGCGGCTGCGGCGCGCCACCAGGAGGGCGAGGCGTCGGCGCAGCTCACCGACCTCACCTTCGTCCGGCTCCCGCTTGTCGGTCCCGCCCCCGTCCGACCCGGTCGTGCGCTCGTCGTCGACGCGCTCCGCGTCCCCCCGCTCCCCGTCCACCTGCGCCACGTTACCCAGCCCGACCGACGCTCAGGGGCAGGACCAGGGAACGCGCCGCGTCGGGATGCTCCGCGGCCAGCAGCCCCGCCGCCGCGAGCACGTACGACGCGTCCAGCCCCACCCGTGGCGCCGCCGGCACCAGCCAGCCTCCGGGGCCGGCTCCGGAGGTGCCCGTGGCCACCGCGAGCACGGCCCGCGCGGTGTCTCCTGGCGCGTGCCGCAGCACCCCGCCCGAGCCGACGAGGAGCGCCGCCTCCCGGAGGTCCGTGCCCGCGCCGT
>DASWYU010000196.1:0-10343 GCA_036404795.1 Nocardioides sp.
CGGGGCCGCGCCGCGCTGCTCGTGGACGCCGATCCGTGGGGCGGCACGGTGGCGCAGGCCCTCGGCGTGCTCGACGACGTGTCCGGGCTCCTCGCCGCCGCCCGCGCGCACGCGGCGGGCGACCTCGAGCATGGCTGGGCCGGCCTGGTGCGCCAGGTCGAGCGCCACCTCCACCTGCTCACCGGTCTGCCGCGCCCCGACCGGTGGGCGGAGGTGGGGCCGGAGGTGCTCGAGGAACTGCTGCCGGCGGCGGCGACAGCGGGCGACGTGGTCGTCGACACCGGCTTCGGCATCGAGGCCGACGAGGTCGCCGAGATCGCGGGGCGTGCGGTGCGCGACGCCTCGACCCACGCGGCGCTCCACGCCGCCGACGTCGTCGTGGTCGTCGGCACCGCCGACCCGATCGGTCTGACCCGACTGGCGCGCGGCCTGTCCGACCTGCGGGAGCTGGGGGTGACGGCCCCGGTCCACGTCGTCGTCAACCGGATGCGGTCCACGCTCGGCTGGTCGGAGGCGCAGGTGCGCACGATGCTGAAGGACGTCGCGCGCACCGGCGACGTGCACGTCCTGCCCGACGACGTCGCCGCCTGCGACCGCGCGCTCGTGACCGGTCGGCATGTGCTCGACGCCGGCGACGGACCGCTCGCGTGTGCGCTCGTCGGCCTCGCCGACGCCGTGGTCCCGCGTCCCGGTGGCGCGACGCCGACCGCACGGGGCGGTCGGCTGCGCCGCCGGCGTCAGGAGGCGAACAGGAGGTAGAGGCCGCCCGCCGTGAAGGTCACCATGACGACGAGCATGGGCAGCTGCCCGGTCACGGTGTGCTGCTTCGGGAGCAGCGCGAGCGAGCGGTCGTGCGCTGCGACCGCGCCGAGGATGTGCCCGAGCACGACGCCGCCGACCTGGATGAAGGCCAGCAGCCCGATGTTGTCGGTGAGGAAGTAGGACGGCTGGAGATCGGCGGTGCCGAGCAGGTTGGATCCGTTGCTCAGCGGGTCGCTCATGTAGATGACGACCTGCTGCCCGAACTCGAGCAGGTAGGTCACGTAGTGGGCGACGATGTAGCCGACGATGATCGGCACGATCGACGGTGCCATGCGCGCGGGGAGCGCGCTGCGCCGTACGTCGCCGGCGGCCGGCGTCGCCATGGAGGCCCCCGCGAGGAGGATTCCGACCAGCGCGACCAGACCGATCAACGACACGTTGAGGATGAGGTCGGAGTCGATCGTCGTGTTGTTCATGAACTTGGCGAACGGGATCGACTCGCGGAACGAGTCGTAGGCCGTCGAGCCGAACAGCACGGCGACGACCGCCGCGAGGCCGGGATCGGGTCGCAGGGTCGCCAGGTTCGCGAGCGGGCTGCGCACGACGAGGGTGCCGTGGTCGTCACGGCCCCAGACGGAGACGTGGGCGACGAGCGTCGAGTACGCCTCGAACGGGTCGCAGCGCTCGAAGAAGGTGTCGCCGAAGAGGGCACCGCCGACGAGCATCACGCCGAGGTAGATGGCCAGCCAGAACCGCACGCTGCTCGTCGTCGTGCCGGTCGCGCTGACGAGCTCCAGCCAGACGAAGGCGTAGAGGCCGAGGGCGGCGGGCCAGTAGCCGAGCCAGGCGGGCAGCTCACGTGCGCCCACCGACGGGTCGTTGCCCGCGAGCCTGGCCAGGCCCGCGTGGATCGCCCGGGCCGGGTTGACCGCGCGGTAGAACCGCCCGAAGAACACCGACATCGGCACGATGCCGACCCACAGGAACACGTAGAACATGCCGAGGCCGGGGTTGGTGACGATGTCCCGGCCGGCGACGAGCGCGAACAGCATGTAGCCGAAGAACAGCACGCCGAGCAGGCGGAGGACGGTGCGCGTCGCGCTGTGGTCGACGACGGTCCCGATCCGCGCCACGAGGTCGGGACGCCAGGGCGCCATGCGGGTCGTGCCGGGCTGCGTGCCGTCGTACCGGGGACGTCGCCACGCCACCGCCAGCACGATGAACGAGGCCGTCAGCGCGAGCGAGGACCCGATGACGACGGCCTCGAACGGGATGGGCAGGTCGGCGTTGGCGCCGATCCCGCTGTGGGCGAGGACCTGGTCGCCGGGCCGGGTCGCCGGGCCCCCGAGAAGGACGGCGGTCACGAGCGGACGTCGATGCGGACCAGGAGGCGGTCCGGGTCGTGGAGCTCGATCTCGTAGCTGCCGACCTGGTCGATGGTCGTCGTGTGGTCGCTCGTGCCCGGCTGTGCGTCGATCGTGAACTCGGGGTTGGTGTGCCCGTGGATCTCGAGCGCGACGTCGGTGGTGACGCGGAAGACGATCTGCTGTCCGACGGTCGCGGCCACGCGCTCGGCGTCGGGGCTGACGGAGTCCCCGTCGACGGAGATCTCGATGACCAGTGCGTCGGCGGCGATGCTGCTCGACGACGGGTCGCTCGGGGCGTTCGTGGCGCTGCTGCCGCTCGCGTCGGGGCCGTCCGTCCCGGTGTCGCTGTCGTCGGCCTGTCCGCCGCACGCGGCGGCGGAGAGCACGAGGAGGGCGGTGGCCACGGTGGTGGCGCACCGACGCACGGCGGGTCGCATCAGTCGTCTCTTCCTTCGTTGGACCGGTGGCGTCGGACGGCCCGAGACGCCCGCCGCTCCACTCTGTCAGAATCGCCTCCGAGGTTACGTACCGTCGCCAGCGGACGGCAGGGAGGGTGGGTCTGTGACCGAGCGTCTGAGGTCCCGGGACATGACGATCCTGGCCACCGACTCCGCGGCGACCCCGCTCCACAACACGACGCTCGAGATCTTCGACCCCGGGGAGTCCGGCTTCGACCACGAGCGGCTCGTGACGCTCATCGGCGACCGGATCGCGTTCGTGCCGCGCTACCGGCAGCGGATCCTCGCCGTGCCGGGCGGGGTGGCCAACCCGGTCTGGGTGGACGACGAGCGTTTCGACCTCGGCTACCACGTGCGCCGCTCCGCGATCCCGCGCCCGGGCGGCATGGACGAGCTCCTCGAGCTCGTCGCCCGCATCGTCTCGCGACCGCTCGACCGGTCGCGGCCGCTCTGGGAGGTCTACGTCGTCGAGGGCCTCGCCGACGGCCGGGTGGCGATGCTCTCGAAGTCGCACCAGATGCTCGTCGACGGGGTGGAGACCGTCGATCTCGGCCAGGTGCTGCTCGACGCGCAGGCCGAGCCGAAGGTGATGGAGGCCGACGAGTGGCACCCGCACCGGCGCCCGGCGAACCCCGCCCTCCTCGCCGACGCCGTCCGCGAGTCGCTGACGTCGCGTGCCACGGTGCTGGCGACGGCCCGCACGGCGGGTGACGCGGTCTCGCGGAGCACGCTGGGGGTACGGCGCCGGCTCACCAGCGTCGCGGGCCCGTTGGCCCGGCTCGCCGGGCCCCTGGCGGCGGCACCGCCGGTCGCGGAGTCGCCCATCACCCCGGCCACCCTCAGCCAGCAGCGGCGCGTCGTCGGCGTCCGCACCCGGCTCGCCGACCACCGCCGGGTCCGGGAGGTGCACGGCGGCACCGTCAACGACGTGGTGCTCGCGACCGTGGCCGGGGCCCTGCGCACCTGGTTGATGGCGCGCGACCAGCGGCTCGGCCCGTCACGGCGCGTCCGCGCCCTCGTGCCGATGTCGGTCATCGACGACGAGCTCGAGGCGACCTCGCTGGGCACGCAGATCCAGGGCCACCTCGTCGACCTCCCGATCGGGGAGCCGAGCCCGGTCGTCCGGCTGCACCAGGTGTCGTACTCCTTCAAGGCCCACAGCGAGACCGGCCGCGCCGTCGCGGCGAACCGGCTCGCGGGCATCGCGGGCTTCGCGCCGACGACGTTCCACGCGCTCGGTTCGCGGGTCGCGCTCGCCGAGCTGGGCAGCAAGCGGTTCCAGCTGACGGTCACCAACGTGCCGGGTCCGCAGTTCCCGCTCTACGCGGCGGGGGCGCGCATGGTCGAGACCTACCCGGTGCCGCCGCTCCTGCCGCGGCACGCCCTGGCGATCGGCGTGACGTCCTACGACGGGCACGTCTACTACGGCGTCACGGGCGACCGCGACGCGATCGCCGACCTGGACCTGTTCGGCCAGTGCCTCACCGACGCGCTGGACGAGCTGCTCGACACCACGAGCGAGACACGACGGAGGGCCCCGCGCGGGCGCTCGGCCGCCCGCGGCGACCGCCGCGTCGGCGAGGGGGACGACGAGGGGACGGAGGCCGGTCGATGACCGTGCGGGTGTTCGTGCCGGTGACGTCCGGCGTGCTGGCCGGGATCGTCGCGGAGGGACGGCTCGCCGGTCCCTTCCGCGCGCACGCCGTCACCGAGGCGCTGCAGGAGGCGTGGCCCGACGGCGAGGCGGAGGAGTGGGAGTACGCCGCTCAGGCCGCCGCCGGCGTGGGCTCGCTCGCCGCGCGGGGCGCCGACGACCGGCCGCGTCGCCTCGTCCTCGCCGCCGACGTGCCGGCCGTGCGTCCGGTGGGCGACGAGGCCGAGCCGACCCTCGTCGAGGTCGACGCCGACCTGCCGTGGAAGCGCATCGCCTCGGCCCACGTCGACGTCGAGGACCTGACGCCGGCGATCGTGGCGGCGTACCTCGCCGACGAGGACCTCCCCGACGTCGTCGACGGCGTCGAGGTCGACCACGACCTGGCGTGGTTCGCGACGCAGGAGATCCCCACCCTCCTCTGAGGCCGCGGCACCGGCACGGTTGAGCCGCGCGCGGACGGCTGCCACGATCGCAGGCATGGACGCGATCACGACGCCCCCCGCACCCGTGAACGAGCCGAACCTGACCTACGCGCCCGGCGCGCCCGAACGGCTGGCGCTGCTCGAGGAGGTCGAGCGG
Source organism: Nocardioides sp. (assembly GCA_036404795.1). Classification (GTDB taxonomy): domain Bacteria; phylum Actinomycetota; class Actinomycetes; order Propionibacteriales; family Nocardioidaceae; genus Nocardioides. The sequence continues at coordinate 4,821 of DASWYU010000196.1, forward strand.
CAGGAGTCGGAGCGCCGCGACCTGCCGGCGTACGTCGCGGGCTGGCGCACCGGCGGCGGCCCGGAGATCGAGGTGGTCCAGCCCCACGACCACGCGCACGTCCTCGGCGTGACCCGCAACAGCACGCGGGCGGACGCGGAGGCGGCGGTCGCGGCGGCGCGGGAGGCGGCGCCGGGGTGGCGGGCGCTGTCCTACGACGACCGAGCTGCGGTGATCCTGCGGGCGGCGGAGCTGCTGGCGGGGCCGTGGCGGCAGCGGCTGAACGCCGCGACGGTGCTGGGGCAGTCGAAGACGGCGTTCCAGGCGGAGATCGACGCGGCGTGCGAGCTGATCGACTTCTGGCGGTTCAACGTGCACTACGGCCGGCAGATCCTCACGGAGCAGCCGATCGCGAACGCGCCGGGCATCTGGAACCGCACGGACCACCGGCCGCTGGAGGGGTTCGTCTACGCGGTCACGCCGTTCAACTTCACCGCGATCGCCGGGAACCTGCCGACCGCGCCGGCGCTGATGGGCAACACGGTGATCTGGAAGCCGTCGCCGACGCAGCAGCTCGCGGCGTCGCTGACGATGGAGCTGCTCACCGAGGCGGGCCTGCCGCCGGGCGTCATCTCCATGCTGCCGGGTGACGGGCTCGAGGTCTCCGACGTCCTGCTGCCGCACCCGGACCTGGCGGGGATTCACTTCACGGGATCGACGCCGACCTTCCAGCACCTGTGGCGGACGGTGGGCGAGAACATCGCGGGCTACCGGTCCTACCCACGTCTCGTCGGCGAGACCGGGGGCAAGGACTTCGTCCTCGCGCTGCCGTCGGCGGACCCCGACGCCGTGCGGACGGCACTGGTGCGGGGAGCGTTCGAGTACGCCGGGCAGAAGTGCTCCGCGGCCTCACGGGCGTACGTCGCGCGCTCGGTCTGGGAGCGCATCCGCGCCCAGCTCGTGGCCGACGTCGACGGACTCGCCGTCGGCGACCCGACCGACCTGTCGAACTTCCTGGGGGCCGTCATCGACGACCGGTCCTTCGCGAAGCAGAAGGCGGCGATCGACCGCGCCCACGCCCTCCAGCGGTCGGGGAAGGGCCTGGAGGTCGTCGCCGGCGGCACGTACGACGACAGCACCGGCTGGTTCGTGCGGCCCACCCTCGTCGTGGCCGACGACCCCACGGACGAGATGTTCCGCACCGAGTACTTCGGGCCGGTGCTCGTCGTGCACGTCTTCGACGACGGCGACGCCGAGACGGTGACGCAGCAGCTGGAGGGCTTCGCGCCGTACGCGCTCACCGGTGCGGTGTTCGCCCGCGACCCCCGTGAGGTCGCCCGGGCGAGCGCCACGCTGCGGTTCGCGGCGGGCAACTTCTACGTCAACGACAAGCCGACCGGCGCGGTCGTGGGCCAGCAGCCGTTCGGCGGCGGCCGGGCGTCGGGCACCAACGACAAGGCGGGGGCCGCGTCCAACCTGCTGCGCTGGACGAGCCCCCGCTCCATCAAGGAGACGTTCGTGCCGCCGACCGACCACCGCTACCCGCACCAGGGCTGAAACCGGGGCGCCCGCCAGGGAGCCCGGCGGGGCAGCCCGTCAGCGCGCCAGCCAGGCGCGCCCGGCGCGGTTCTCCGCCTTGAGCGCCTTGCCGAGCAGGTCGGCGATGAGGCCCTCGATCTTGCCGCCGACGAGGGGGATCGAGACCTTGATCTCGAGCTCGACCGTCTCGACGGTGCCGCCGTCGACGGCGCGCAGCGACGCCGTGCCCTTCATCTCGCCCGGCTTGCCCGGGATGGTGACGTGGACCTCGGCCTGGTGGCCCGTCCAGGTCTCGCGCTGGTCGATGGTGATCTCGTCGCCGACGAACTTCTGCGCGAACGAGGGGATGCCCTTCGCGGGCTGGACCGTCTCGAAGCGCACCGTGGTGCCCTGGATGTCGACGGTCGAGCGCAGCGCGCGCTGCTCGGTCGCGACGGCGCGTCGGAAGTCCTCGTCGAGGAGCATCGCGAGGACGTCCTCGATGGGGGCGTCGTAGGTGAGGTCGTGGGAGATGCGCTTCGCCATGGGCGTCATCATGACGCACGGCTCCTCGCGTCGTCGTCCGGCCGTCCACAGGGCACCCGGCGACCCTTGTTCGGGCAGGTCGGCGCCACCTAGGGTCGATCCGTGGCGACGACGCTGGACGGCAGGAACCTCGACCGCAGCAAGACCGACCTGGTGGCCGAGGCGGCCGCCCACGCGCGTTCACGATGCGCGGCGCTCGGCGTGGATCCGGAGGACGTCGACGGGCTGATGACGGCCTACTTCCGGCACGTCGCGCCGGAGGACATCCTCGACCGCGCGCCGTCGGACCTCTACGGGGCGTTCGCCTCCCACCGCCGCCTGGCGCAGACGCGCGCCGCGGGCGAGGCCGTCGTGCGGGTCGCGACGCCCGCCGTCGCGGAGAACGGCTGGACGGCCGGTGGCCACACCGTGGTCGAGGTCGTCACGGACGACATGCCGTTCCTCGTCGACAGCGTGACGATGGAGCTCGACCGGGAGGGGCGCGACGTCCACGTCGTGCTGCACCCGCAGCTCCTCGTGCGTCGGGACGACGCCGGCACGCTCCTCGACGTCCGCGCCGTCGAGGAGGGCACCGCTCCGGTGACCGACGAGCAGGAGGTCGAGGAGGTCGCCGCGGGCGACCCGCTGCGCGAGTCGTGGATCCACGTCGAGATCGGCCGGCTGGCCTCCGACGACGCCACGGACGACCCGGAGGAGATCCGCGCCGCCGTGCTGGCGGTGCTGGCCGACGTGCGCGCGGCGGTGACCGACTGGACCGCCATGCGGGAGGCGGTCACGCAGGTCGTCACCGACCTGCGTGACGCGCCCGGCACGACGGCGCCCGGGGTGGACGACGACGAGGTGCGGCGGGGCGCCGACCTGCTCGCCTGGCTCGCCGACGACCACTTCACCCTGCTGGGCTACCGGGAGTACCGGCTGGACGGCGACGCCCTCCAGGTCGTGCCCGACACGGGCCTCGGCATCCTGCGGGGCGACGGGCCGCCGCGGGGAGCGCAGACCCCGGCGGTCGGCACGGGCCGGATCACGGACGAGGTCCGCGCCCGGTTGCGCGAGCCGAACCTGCTCGTGCTGGCCAAGGCGAACTCGCGGGCGACGGTGCACCGGCCGGCCTACCTCGACTATGTCGGCGTGAAGACCTTCGACGCCGACGGCGCGGTCACCGGCGAGCGCCGGATCCTCGGCCTGTTCTCGTCGGCCGCCTACACGGAGTCGCTCACGCGGATCCCGCTCCTGCGCGACAAGGCCCAGGCCGTCCTCGACGCACTCGGGTTCGCGCCGTCGAGCCACGCCGGCAAGGCGCTCCTCGACACCCTGGAGAACTTCCCGCGCGACGAGCTGTTCCAGACGCCGGTCGCGGAGCTGACGCCCATCGCGCAGGCGGTGATGTACGCCCGGGAGCGTCGCCGCGCGCTGCGGCTGTTCGTGCGTCGCGACACCTACGGGCGCTACCTCTCCGTGCTCGTCTACCTGCCGCACGACCGGTACTCGACGTCGGTCCGCGAGCGCTTCGCCGCCGTGCTGCGCCGGCGTCTCGACGCCGGGGGGATCGAGTACGCGGTGCGGCTCTCCGACGCCGCCATGGTGCGGGTGCACTTCGTGGTGCGCCCGCGCGAGGGCATCGCCGTCGTGCCGAGCAGCCCGGAGCTCGTGGCCGACCTCGAGCACCGCTTCGACGAGGCCGCCCGCTCGTGGCGCGACGACCTGCGCTCGGCCCTCATCACCGAGCACGGCGAGGTCGACGGGGCCCGGCTCGCGCGGCGCTACGCGAGCGCCTTCCCCGAGGCCTACAAGGAGGACTTCGACGCCCGCACGGCGGCGTCCGACATCGGCCGGCTCGAGCAGGTACGACGCGATCCCGCCGCCCACGGCGGCGTCGACGTCGCGCTGCACCAGCCGGTGGACGCGGCTCCGGGGGAGGCGGTCCTCAAGGTCTTCCGCATCGGCCCGCCCATCTCGCTGTCGACGGTGCTGCCGATGATCTCCTCGATGGGCGTGGAGGTGCTCGACGAGCGCCCCTACGAGCTGGAGGACCTCGACGAGCCGACGTGGGTCTACGAGTTCGCGCTGCGCCACGACGGAGCGGTGCCGACCGAGGCGGTCGAACTGTTCGGGGGCGCGCTGCGGGCCGTGTGGGACGGCCACGCGGAGGTCGACGGGTTCAACGCCCTCGTGCTCGGTGGCGGCCTGACCTGGCGGCAGGTCAGCGTGCTGCGGGCCTACGGGCGCTACATGCGGCAGGGCGCGTCGCCGTTCTCGACGGGGTCGATGGCCGACGCGCTGGCGGCGAACCTCGACATCACCCGCCTGCTGGTGGGTCTCTTCGAGACGCGGTTCGACCCCGACCTCGCGTGGGCGCGGCCGGACGACGAGGCGGGGGAGACCGGCGACGTCGGCGCGCTGCGCGAGGCGGCGCAGGAGCGTCTGGTCGACCGGATCACGGCGGCGTTGGACGAGGTCGTCTCCCTCGACCACGACCGCATCCTGCGGGCCTACCTCACGCACGTGCGGGCGACGCTGCGCACGAACTTCTACCAGGAGCCCGACAGCGGCGGCGTGCGCTCCCACCTGGCGCTCAAGCTGCAGCCGTCGGCGATCCCCGACCTCCCGGCGCCCCGCCCGGCGTTCGAGATCTTCGTCTACTCGCCGCGGGTCGAGGGCGTCCACCTCCGCTTCGGCGCGGTCGCGCGCGGCGGCCTGCGGTGGTCGGACCGGCGCGACGACTTCCGCACGGAGGTCCTCGGCCTGGTGAAGGCCCAGATGGTGAAGAACACCGTGATCGTGCCGGTCGGCGCGAAGGGCGGGTTCTACGCGAAGCGCCTGCCCGACCCCAGCGACCGGGAGGCGTGGCTCGCGGAGGGGGTGGCGGCGTACCGGACGTTCATCTCCGGCCTGCTCGACGTCACCGACAACCTCGTCGATGGCCCGGAGGGCCGCACGGTGGTGCCGCCGCAGCGCGTGGTGCGCCACGACGGCGACGACACCTACCTGGTGGTGGCGGCGGACAAGGGCACGGCCACGTTCTCCGACATCGCCAACGGGCTCTCGCAGGACTACGGGTTCTGGCTCGGTGACGCGTTCGCCTCCGGCGGGTCGGTGGGCTACGACCACAAGGCGATGGGCATCACCGCCCGCGGCGCGTGGGTCTCGGTGCAGCGCCACTTCCGCGAGCTCGGCCTCGACACCCAGCGCGAGGACTTCACCGTGGTCGGCGTCGGCGACATGTCGGGCGACGTGTTCGGCAACGGCATGCTCTGCTCGCCGCACATCCGCCTCGTCGCGGCGTTCGACCACCGTGACATCTTCCTCGACCCGGATCCCGACGCCGCGTCGTCCTACGACGAGCGCGAGCGGCTCTTCCGGCTGGCCCGCTCGTCGTGGAAGGACTACGACCGCTCGAAGATCTCCGCGGGCGGCGGGGTCTACCCGCGGTCGGCGAAGTCGATCCCGGTGTCCCCGGAGGTACGCCGCGCGCTCGGCCTC
>DASWYU010000197.1:0-1835 GCA_036404795.1 Nocardioides sp.
CGAGATGCAGGCTCGCCGCCAGCACGTCGCCATCGTCGTCGACGAGTACGGCGGCACGGCCGGCCTGGTCACCATCGAGGACGTGCTCGAGGAGATCGTCGGCGAGATCAGCGACGAGTACGACCGCGACGAGGTGCACGCCGACGTGGTCGCCGAGGGGCTCTACCGCGTCTCGTCGCGCTACCCCGTCGACGACCTCGAGGACCTCTTCGGCTTCGACGTCGAGGAGGAGGACGTCGACTCCGTCGGCGGCCTCATGGCCAAGCACCTCGGGCTGGTCCCGATCCCCGGCTCGATGGTGGAGGCACACGGCCTGCGCTTCGTCGCCGAGTCCGCGGCCGGGCGCCGCAACAAGATCGACACCGTGCTCATCACCCGCGTGGAGCACGACGAGGAGGACGAGGACGAGTGAGCGAGCTGAGCCCCGAGGACAGGAAGCTGGTCACGCTGGCCCGCGCCACCCGCGCCCGCACGGGCGCCGCCGAGGGGGCCGCGGTCCGCGACGGCGACGGGCGCACCTACGCCGCCGCGACGGTCGACCTGCCCTCGCTGCAGGTCTCGGCGCTGGGCACGTGCATCGCGATGGCGGTCGCCTCCGGCTCGAGCAGCCTCGAGGCGGCCGTCGTGCTGACCGACGCCGACGCGCTCGCGGAGGGGGACCTCGCGGCGGTGCGCGACTTCTCCGGCGCCGGCGTGGTGCTGCACCGGGGCGACCCGCGCGGCACGGTCTCCGAGTCGACGTCCTCCTGAGACCTCCCCGTCACCCGTGAGGAGTAACGTCCCGCGGGTGAGGGAGATCGGGGACCCCTGGCGGGAGCACGCCGCCGCGGTGGAGCGGTTGCAGGCGTCGTACGCCGCGATCCCGGCGGGCGCGCCCGTCCGGCTCGCGAAGCGCACCTCCAACCTGGTCCGCCCGCGCGCCGCGACGGGCACGCCCGGGCTGGACGTCAGCGGGCTGGACGGCGTGATCGAGGTGGACCGGACCACCCGCACCGCCGAGGTGCAGGGGATGTGCACCTACGAGGACCTGGTCGACGCGACCCTCGACCACGGACTCGTGCCGACCGTCGTGCCGCAGCTGCGCACGATCACGCTCGGGGGAGCGGTCACGGGGCTGGGCATCGAGTCCACGAGCTTCCGGCTCGGCCTGCCGCACGAGGCCGTGCTCGAGATGGACGTGCTGACCGGCGCCGGCGAGGTCGTGACGACCCGGCCCGGCGAGGACCTGTTCGACGCCTTCCCCAACTCCTACGGCTCGCTGGGCTACGCCACCCGGCTGCGGATCCAGCTGGTCGAGGCCCCCGGCCACGTGCGGCTGCAGCACGTGCGGTTCGACGACCGGGGCGCGCTCGCCAAGGCGATCGCCGAGATCACCGAGACAGGCGAGCACGACGGCGAGCCGGTCGACGCCCTCGACGGCACCGTCTTCGGGCCGCACGAGGCCTACCTGACGCTGGCGCGCTGGGCCGGGGGGCCGCCCGTCGGCGCCAGCGACTACACCCGTGAGCGGATCTTCTTCCGCAGCGTGCAGGAGCGCGAGCACGACGTGCTGAGCACCTACGACTACCTGTGGCGCTGGGACACCGACTGGTTCTGGTGCTCGGGGGCCCTCGGCCTGCACCGGCCCCTGGTGCGCCGGCTGTGGCCGCGGCGCTGGCGCCGAAGCGACGTCTACCACCGGCTCGTCGGGCTCGACACCAGATTCGGGATCGTCGAGCGGCTCGACCGCCGGGCCGGGCGACCCCAGCGCGAGCGGGTCGTGCAGGACGTGGAGATCCCCGTCGAGCGGCTGCCGGAGTTCCTCGACTGGTTCGACGACGCGGTGGGCATGACGC
>DASWYU010000198.1:0-9533 GCA_036404795.1 Nocardioides sp.
AGCCAACTCGGCGCGATCACTCGGGCTGGGGGTCGCCCTTCGGCTCCGGCTTGGCGTCGACGCCGGCCTCCTTGCGCTGCGCCGGGGTGATCGGCGCGGGCGCGGCGGTCAGCGGGTCGAAGCCGCCGCCCGACTTCGGGAACGCGATGACCTCGCGGATCGAGTCGACGCCCGCGAGGAGCGCCACGATCCGGTCCCAGCCGAACGCGATGCCGCCGTGCGGGGGCGCGCCGAACTTGAACGCCTCGAGCAGGAAGCCGAACTTCTCCTCGGCCTCCGCCTCGTCGAGGCCCATGATCGCGAAGACGCGCTTCTGGACGTCCTCGCGGTGGATACGGATCGAGCCGCCACCGATCTCGTTGCCGTTGCAGACGATGTCGTAGGCCCAGGCGAGCGACTCCCCCGGGTTCGCGTCGAAGGCGTCGAGGTCCTGCGGCGACGTGAAGGCGTGGTGCACCGCGGTCCACGCGCCCGCGCCGACGGCGACGTCGCCGCTCGCGACCGCCTCGGACGCCGGCTCGAACAGCGGCGCGTCGACGACCCAGAGGAAGCTCCAGGCGTTCTCGTCGATCAGCCCGCAGCGGCGACCGATCTCGAGACGGGCCGCGCCGAGCAGCGCCCGCGACGGCTTGGGCGCACCCGCGCCGAAGAAGATGCAGTCACCGGGCTGCGCGCCCACGTGGGCGGCGAGGCCGGCCTTCTCCGCGTCAGTGATGTTCTTCGCGACCGGTCCGCCGAGCTCGCCGTCCTCGCCGACGAGCACGTAGGCGAGACCCTTCGCACCACGCTGCTTCGCCCACTCCTGCCACGCGTCGAGCTGCTTGCGCGGCTGCGACGCCCCGCCGGGCATGACGACCGCGCCGACGTACGGCGCCTGGAACACCCGGAACGGGGTCTCGGCGAAGTAGGCGGTGCAGTCGACGAGCTCCTGGCCCATCCGCAGGTCGGGCTTGTCGGAGCCGTAGCGCGCCATGGCCTCGGCGTACGTCATCCGCGGCAGCGGCGTCGGCACCTCGTGGCCCACGAGCGCCCACAGCGCGGTGAGGATCTCCTCGGCCAGCGCGATGACGTCGTCCTGCTCGACGAAGCTCATCTCGATGTCGAGCTGCGTGAACTCGGGCTGCCGGTCGGCGCGGAAGTCCTCGTCGCGGTAGCAGCGCGCGATCTGGTAGTAGCGCTCCATGCCCGCCACCATCAGCAGCTGCTTGAAGAGCTGGGGGCTCTGCGGCAGGGCGTACCAGCTGCCCGGCTGCAGTCGCGCCGGCACGAGGAAGTCGCGCGCGCCCTCGGGCGTCGAGCGCGTCAGCGTCGGGGTCTCGACCTCGACGAAGTCGTGGCCCGCGAGCACGTCGCGCGCCGCGCGGTTCACGGCGCTGCGGAGACGGAGCGCGGCCCCCGGGCCGGTACGGCGCAGGTCCAGGTAGCGGTGCCTCAGACGCGCCTCCTCGCCCACCTCGACGTGCTCGTCGATGGGGAAGGGCAGCGGTGCCGCGGCGGAGAGCACCTCGACCTCGGTCGCGATGACCTCGATCTCGCCGGAGGCCAGGTTGGGGTTGGCGTTGCCGTCGGGCCGCAGGGCGACCTCGCCGACGACCTTCACGCAGTACTCGTTGCGGAGACCACCGGCGACCTCCTCGTCGCGCACGACGACCTGGGCGACGCCGCTCGACTCGCGGAGGTCGAGGAACGCCACGCCGCCGTGATCGCGCCGCTTGGCCACCCACCCGGCGAGGGTGACGGTCTGGCCGACGTGCTCGGGGCGCAGCGCCCCGGCGTCATGGGTGCGGATCACGAGTGCTTCTCCTCGGTGGTGGGGCTGACGAGCACCTGCGGTCGCAGGTCCTCGGTCGATGGTGTCCAGGACGCCGGGTCGGCGTCCACCTGGTTTCCGTCGCGGATGTCCTTGACCTGGTGGGTCGTGGCGCCGTGCTCGTCGGTGCCGACGAACCAGACGAACGGGATCCCCCGGCGGTCGGCGTGCCGGATCTGCTTGCCGAACTTGGCCGCGCTGGGGGCGACCTCGCAGGCGATCCCCCGGGCGCGCAGCGCGTCGGCGACGGCGTCGCTCGCCGGGCGCGTCTCCTCCTCGGTGAGCGCCACGAGCACGACGCTCGGCACCGAGCGGCTGCCGGTGACGACACCGCGGGACAGCAGCGGGACGAGCACGCGCGAGACGCCGAGCGAGATGCCGACGCCCGGGTAGGTCGTGCGGCCGTCGGAGGCGAGCGCGTCGTAGCGACCGCCCGAGCAGATGGAGCCCATCGACTCGTAGCCGTCGAGGCGCGTCTCGAAGACGGTGCCCGTGTAGTAGTCCAGGCCGCGAGCGATCGAGAGGTCGGCGGTGATGCGCACGTTCTCGTCGGCCAGCGGTGCCGCGCCGCGGATCAGGGTCGCCAGCTCGTCCAGCCCCTCGTCGAGGAGCGCGTGGGTCACGCCGAGCGCACGGACCTGCGCGACGAACGAGTCGTCCTCGGTGCGGATCGTCGCGAGCCGGAGGCAGGCCTCCGCCTGCTCGGGCGTCGCGCCGGCCTCGGCGACCAGCAGCTCGGCCACCTTCTCGGACGGCAGCTTGTCGAGCTTGTCCACCAGACGCATGACCTCGTCGACGTCGGCAAGTCCCAGGCCCAGGTAGAACCCCTGGATGAGCTTGCGGTTGTTGACCTGGAGCCGAAACCCGGGCAGTCCGATCACGTCGGGGTGGGCGAGCCGGCGCAGCGCATCGAGCATCACCTTGGTGACCTCGACATCGTGGTGGAACGGCAGGGTGTCGCGGCCGATGACGTCGATGTCGGCCTGCGTGAACTCGCGGTAGCGGCCGTCCTGCGGCCGCTCGCCGCGCCAGACCTTCTGGATCTGGAAGCGGCGGAACGGGAACTCGAGCTTGCCGGCGTTCTCCAGCACGTAGCGGGCGAACGGGACCGTGAGGTCGAAGTGCAGCCCGATGCCGGCGTCCGCGCCCGCGTCGTCGGCCTGCAGCCGCCGCAGCACGTACACCTCCTTCGAGGTGTCGCCCTTGCGCAGCAGCTGGTCCATCGGCTCGACGGCCCGGGTCTCGATGCCGGCGAAGCCGTGCAGCTCGAACGTGCGGCGGAGGGTGTCGACGACCAGCTGCTCGACGACGCGCTGGGCGGGCAGCAGCTCGGGGAACCCGCTCAGCGGGGTGGGCTTGCTCATGGGGATGGGCTCTCTTCGGCGTGCGGTGGTGGTCAGAGGCCGCGGCGCACCGGAGGCACCGCGTCGCCGTCGGACTCGAGGAGGTCGAGCAGGTAGGGGTTGGTCGCGCGCTCGCGGCCGATCGAGGTCTGCTCGCCGTGGCCCGGCAGCACCACGACGTCGTCGGCGAGCGGGAGCACCTTCGAGGCGAGCGTCCGCAGCATCGTCGGATGGTCGCCGCCCGGCAGGTCGGTGCGACCGATCGAGCCGGCGAAGAGCAGGTCGCCCGCGAACATGACCTCCGAGATCTCCGGCTGGCCCGCTGCAGCGCCGTACGGCGTGCGGAAGGTGACGGAGCCCGCCGTGTGGCCCGGCGTGTGGTCGACGGTGAACGTGAGGCCCGCCAGCTCGAGGGACTGGCCGTCGGCGAGCTCGGCCACGTCGTCGGGCTCGACGAACTCGTGGCGGCCACCGAGGAGCATCGCCGCGCTCTCCCGCGAGATGCCCGCCATCGGGTCGCTCAGCAGGTGCCGGTCCTGCGGGTGGATCCAGGCGGTGGCGTCATAGGCGCCGGCCACGGGAGTCACCGACCACATGTGGTCGATGTGGCCGTGGGTCAGCAGCACGGCGACGGGCTTGAGGCGGTTCTCGGCGACGACCTGCTCCACGCCCGAGGCTGCGTCCTGGCCGGGGTCGACGACGATGCACTCCGCGCCCTTGCCGGTCGCGACGACGTAGCAGTTCGTGCCCCACGACCCTGCGGGGAATCCGGCGATGAACACCCGTGCACAGTACCGAGTGGGTTCGTCCCCCCGCACGTCGGCGGTTCTGACTAGCATGGCCCCCGGTAGTCGCGCGGACGGGCACGTCCCGGCGCAGCGGCTGCGGCCAGCGGCCAGCGAGCGAAGAGGACGACCAGTGACGGGTCATGAGTGGGGACGGGTCGACGAGGACGGCACGGTCTACGTGCGCACCTCCGACGGGGAACGGGCCGTGGGGCAGTACCCGGAGGGCTCGCCCGCCGAGGCGCTGAAGTTCTTCACGGACCGGTTCGACGCGCTGAAGTTCGAGGTCGAGCTGCTGGAGCAGCGGATCGCGAGCGGGGCCGTGGGGCCGGAGGACGCTGCCTCGTCGGTGCAGAAGGTGCGCGCGGCGGTGACCGACGCGAACGCCGTCGGCGACCTGGGCTCGCTCCTCACCCGCGTCGAGGCGCTGACGACCGCCATCGATGCCCAGCGCGAGGTGCGGAAGGCGGAACGCGCCGAGAAGGTGGCGGCCGCCCGGGGCGAGAAGGAGCGGATCGCGAGCGCCGCCGAGGCGATCTCGGAGGGCGACGACTGGCGCAACGGCGCCAACCGCCTGCGCGACCTCCTCGAGGAGTGGAAGGCGCTCCCCCGCCTCGACCGCAGCTCCGACGACACCCTCTGGCGCCGCTTCTCGGGCGCGCGCACGGCCTACACGCGCCGCCGCAAGTCGCACTTCGCGCAGCTCAACGAGAAGCGTGACGGCGCGCGCGCCGTGAAGGAGCGCCTCGTCACGGAGGCCGAGGCGCTGTCGACCTCGACCGAGTGGGGCCCGACGGCGGGCCGCTACCGCGACCTCATGCGTGACTGGAAGGCCGCCGGCCCTGCCCCCCGCGACGTGGACGAGGCGCTGTGGCGTCGGTTCCGGGGTGCGCAGGACGCGTTCTTCGGCGCCCGCGACGCCGCGAACTCCGCGCTCGACGCCGAGTTCGCCGCCAACGCCGACGTCAAGGAGCAGATCCTCGTCGAGGCGGAGGCCCTCGTGCCGGTGCAGGACCTCGAGGCGGCCAAGCGCACGTTCCGCGACCTGGCGGAGCGCTGGGACGCCGCGGGCAAGGTGCCTCGCGACCGCATGAAGGACCTCGAGGGGCGGATGCGCCGTGTCGAGCAGGCGCTGCGCGGTGTCGAGGACGAGCAGTGGCGGCGCTCCGACCCGGAGAAGTCGGCCCGGGCGAACGACGTCATCACCAAGCTCGAGGCGGCGATCGCCGAGGTCGAGGCCGACCTCGAGGCCGCGCGCGCCGCCGGGAACCAGAAGAAGGTCGCCGACCTCGAGGGCAACCTCGCGTCGCGGCAGATGTTCCTCGACGCCGCCCGTCGGGCCTCGGAGGACTTCGGCTGATCCGCTCAGCCGAAGTAGAGCTGGGTGGACCAGCTGCCGCGTCCGGTCGCCGCGGCGAGGCCGTCGGGACGGACGCGACCGGCCGATCGCACGAGGGCATCGGCGTCCCCTGCCGCGGCGAGCCATCCGGCCGCCGCGTCGGGCAGCGGGACCGCCTCGTCCAGGTCGTCGATCTCGGCGTGCTCGAGGAGCAGGTAGGGAAGCGCAACATCGAGGCGGTCCAGGAACCCCCGCGCCTCGTCGGCCGCGTCGGCGGTCTCGAGGCTCACCGGCAGCGCTGCGAGGTACCGCTCGAGATTCGCCCTGCTCGCCGTGCGCTCGGCCACGATCGCCGTGACCGGAGGGTCCCAGATGGTCGACGGGCAGACGCGGGGGTGACCGCTCACCAGCACGAGGTGCACGGTCGGGAGGTCCCACGGCCATTCCGAGACGCCGACGGCGCGCACCGGAGCGGTGCCGTCGGGGATGCGGTCGACGGCGTAGAGGTAGCTGCGGTTGGCCATGGCTCGGGCTCCCTGCTCCGTGGCTACTGCGTGACGCGGTAGGCGTCGAACACGCCGGGCACCGTGCGCACGGCTCGGAGCACGGTGTCGAGGTGCTTGGCGTCCGCCATCTCGAAGGTGAAGCGGCTCTTCGCGACGCGGTCGCGGGTCGTGCTCAGGGTCGCGCTGAGGATGTTCACGTGCGCGTCCGAGAGCACCATCGTGATGTCGGAGAGCAGCCGCGCCCGGTCGAGCGCCTCGACCTGGATGTTCACGAGGAACGTCGACTGCGCCGTCGGCGCCCACTCGACCTCGACCAGCCGCTCGGGCTGCCCGAGCAGGTTGTCGGCGTTCGTGCAGTCCTTGCGGTGCACCGACACGCCGCCGCCCTTGGTGACGAAGCCGAGGATCGGGTCGGGCGGCACGGGGGTGCAGCACTTCGCGAGCTTCACCCACACGTCCGCGACGCCGCGGACGATGACGCCCGACTCCGTGCTGCTCGGCGTGACCTTCCGCGCCCGCCGCGGCGAGGTGATGGTGACGCCCTCCGCGGCGTGCTCGCGGGCGCCCTCCTCGCCGCCGTGGAGATCGATCACGCGCCGTACGACGGCCTGGGCGGACAGGTTCCCCTCGCCCACCGCCGCGTAGAGCGCCGTGATGTCGTCGAGCTTGAAGTGCACCGCCGCGAGCCGCAGCGTCTCGGCGGACATCAGCCGCTTGAGCGGCAGGCCCTCCTTGCGCATGAGCTTCGCGAGCTGCTCCTTGCCGCGCTCGATTGCCTCCTCGCGCCGCTCCTTGGTGAACCAGGCGCGGATCTTCGAGCGGGCCCGCGGCGACTTCACGAAGGTCAGCCAGTCCTGCGACGGCGCCGCGTTCTGCGCCTTCGACGTGAACACCTCGACGACGTCACCGTTGTCGAGGGTCGACTCCAGCGGCACGAGGCGGCCGTTCACGCGGGCGCCGATCGTGTGGTGGCCCACCTCGGTGTGCACCGCGTAGGCGAAGTCGACCGGCGTGGCGTCCTTGGGGAGCGCGATCACGTCGCCGCGGGGCGTGAAGACGTAGACCTCGGCGCGGTTGATCTCGTAGCGCAGGGAATCGAGGAACTCCCCCGGGTCCTCGACCTCGCTCTGCCAGTCGAGGAGCTGGCGCACCCAGTTCATGTCGTCGAGGTCGCCGAGCCGGTCGGTGTCGACGCCGGTGCGGTTGTCCTCCTTGTACTTCCAGTGCGCCGCGACGCCGTACTCCGCCCGCTTGTGCATCGCGAACGTGCGGATCTGGATCTCGACGGGCTTGCCCTGCGGACCGATCACCGTCGTGTGGAGCGACTGGTACATGTTGAACTTCGGCATCGCGATGAAGTCCTTGAAGCGCCCCAGCACCGGGTTCCAGCGCTGGTGCACGGTGCCCATGACCGTGTAGCAGTCGCGGTCCTCCTCGACGAGCACGCGGATGCCGACCAGGTCGTAGATGTCGGTGAACTCGCGACCGCCGACGATCATCTTCTGGTAGATCGAGTAGTAGTGCTTCGGCCGCCCGGTCACCGTCGCCTTGATCTTGGCGTCCTTCAGGTCGGCCGTGACCTGGGCGCTGACCTCGGCGAGGAACTGGTCGCGCGACGGCGCGCGGTCGGCCACGAGGCGCACGATCTCGTCGTAGATCTTCGGGTGCAGGGTCGCGAACGCCAGGTCCTCGAGTTCCCACTTGAGGGTGTTCATGCCGAGCCGGTGGGCCAGCGGCGCGAAGATGTCGAGGGTCTCGCGGGCCTTCCGCTCCTGGGTCTCCTGCTTCACGTAGCGCAGCGTGCGCATGTTGTGGAGCCGGTCGGCGAGCTTGATGACGAGCACGCGGATGTCGCGGGCCATCGCGACGATCATCTTGCGGATCGTCTCGGCCTGCGCCGAGTCGCCGTACTGCACCTTGTCGAGCTTCGTGACCCCGTCGACGAGCAGCGCGACCTCGTCGCCGAAGTCGGCGCGCAGCTCGTCGAGCGTGTACGGCGTGTCCTCGACCGTGTCGTGGAGCAGGGCCGCCACCAGGGTCGGCTCCGTCATGCCGATCTCGGCGAGGATCGTCGTCACGGCGAGCGGGTGCGTGATGTAGGGGTCGCCGCTCTTGCGCATCTGGGTGCCGTGGAGGCGCTCGGCCGTCAGGTAGGCCCGCTCCAGCAGCGCGAGGTCGGCCTTCGGGTGGTTGGCCCGGACGGCACGGAACAGCGGGTCGAGGACCGGGTTGCCGGGCTGGCTGCGGGTGCCGATGCGAGCGAGTCGGGCACGCATGCTGCGGGCCGACGTGACCGCTTCGGTGCCCCGCGTCGGGAGCGGGTCCGCCGCGCGGGGCGGGGCCGCACGACGCGACCGGAGCCAGGCGGCGCGCCCGGGCTCGTCGGCGGGGCTCTCGGCCGCCGCCGCCGCGTCCTCGTCGCGGGGCCGGACGTCCGCGTCCGTGCTCCCCGCCCGTTCGTCGCTCACCTCAGGGAGTCTAGGACCTGGGCACAGCCGGCGGGGCCGGACCCGGCTCAGACCCGGTGCAGCGCGAGCAGCGGGACGTCGCCCAGGGCGGCACGCCCGGGCAGGAAGGTGAGCTCGAGCAGGAGCGCGAAGCCGGCGACCTCGGCGCCGCAGCGCTCGACGAGCGCGCGCGTCGCCGCTGCGGTGCCACCGGTCGCGAGCACGTCGTCGACGACCAGCACCCGCTCCCCCGGCGCCAGCCCGTCGACGTGGACGGCGAGCGTCGCCTCGCCGTACTCCAGCGCGTAGGACTCCTCGTGCGTCGCCCGCGGCAGCTTCCCGGACTTCCGCACCGGCACGAACCCGACGCCGAGGGCCTGCGCGACGGGCGTGCCGAACAGGAAGCCGCGGGCCTCCATCCCCACGACCTTGTCGACGACCACCGCGCCGGTGGCGTCGCGTCCCGCCTCGGCGAGCGCGGCGACCGTCGCGGCGAACGCGTCCGGGGCCGCGAGCAGCGGCGTGACGTCCTTGAAGACCACCCCGGGCTCGGGGAAGTCCGGCACGTCGACGAGCCGGGAGGCCACGGCGGCCGTTCCGGCGGCGAGGAGGTCGGCACGGGTGGGGCTCACGGGACGGGTACCTCTCGGTCGGGGACGGGCGGTACGGCGCGGTCCTCCGCCTCTGCCTCTTCCCTGGGGCGCGGCGCCGGGGTGCCGCCCACGACCCCGGTGAGGCAGAGCGCGCTCGTGAGGGCGACCGCGAGACCGACGAGCACCAGGGCGAACGGACCGCGCGCCGAGGGCGCGGCCACGACGATCCCGGCGATCGGGGCCAGGTGGAGGAGGCTGCCGGCGACGTACCGCGGAGCCAGTCGGACCCCGGGCGCGCGGTCCGCGACGACCGCGAGGTGCGTGGTCACGCCGACCACGGCGACGACGCCGAGCGCGGCGAGCGTCGCGGGCGACCAGGTGAGACCCAGCCAGGCGGCGAGGCCCAGGCCCAGCAGGACGTCGATGACGGTCGCCCCGAGCACGACGGGAACGAGCCGGGCCGGTGCGGCGATCAGTCGCCGGCCGAGCAGCACGCCGCCGACGAGGGCGACGGCGAGGAGTCCGGCGCCGATCTGCCACGCGCGCGTCGAGCCCGCGGCGTCGAAGCCGCCGGAGGTGATCGGCCCCTGGACCTCGTCGACCGACCGGAGCGCCGTGACGAGAGTGCCGCGCTCCGTGGAGGTCAGCGTCGGCGTCGTGAGCAGGACGGTGTCCTCGCCGGCATCTCTGAGGGAGGAGAGCACGACACC
>DASWYU010000199.1:0-6005 GCA_036404795.1 Nocardioides sp.
ACCCGCCGGCCCCGCCGGACCCGCCCGTGCTCGCGGCGGGCGCGTCCGGCACGGCCGCCTTCGCGCTGGTCGAGGCGGCGCGGCGCTCGAGGTACTCGTCGACGCCGCGCGGCAGCATCGAGATCTGGCCGTCGCCGAGCAGCGCCCAGACGGAGTCGGTGGCGCGCTCGAGGAAGTACCGGTCGTGGCTCACCACGAGCAGCGTGCCGGGCCAGCCGTCGAGGAAGTCCTCGAGCACCTGCAGCGTCTCGATGTCGAGGTCGTTGGTCGGCTCGTCGAGGAGCAGCACGTTCGGCTCGCCGAGCAGCAGGCAGAGCAGCTGGAAGCGACGCCGCTCGCCGCCGGAGAGATCGCCGATGCGGGCGGTGAGCCGGTCGCCGGTGAACCCGAACCGCTCGAGCAGCGACGTCGCCGTGATCTCGCCGTCCGCGGTCGTCGTCACCCGTCGGATCGACTCGACCGTCGGGAGCACGCGAGCCGTCGGGTCGAGGTCGTCGAGCTGCTGCGTGAGGTGGGCGAGCGCGACGGTGCGTCCGGTCTTCACACGGCCCGCGTCGGGCCGCAGGGCGCCCGCGACGAGGGACAGCACCGAGGTCTTGCCGGCGCCGTTGACGCCGACGATCCCGACCCGGTCGCCGGGACCGAGCCGCCACGTGGCGTCACGCAGCAGGGTGCGCTCGCCACGTCGGAGGTCGACGTGCTCGAGGTCGACGACGTCCTTGCCGAGCCGCTGGGTGGCGAACCGCTGCAGGGCGAAGGTGTCACGCGGCGGCGGCTCGTCCTCGATGAGCGCGTTGGCGGCGTCGATGCGGAACTTGGGCTTCGACGTACGCGCGGGGGCACCCCGGCGCAGCCACGCCAGCTCCTTGCGGGCGAGGTTCGCGCGGCGCGACTCGACGGCCGCGGCGACGCGCGAGCGCTCGGCGCGGGCGAGGGTGAAGGCGGCGTACCCGCCCTCGTACACGTCGACCACCCCGTCGTGGACCTCCCAGGTCCACTGGCAGACGGCGTCGAGGAACCACCGGTCGTGGGTGACGACGAGGAGCGCGGACGGGAGTCCCGCGACGTGCTGGGCGAGCCACGCGACGGCCTCGACGTCGAGGTGGTTGGTGGGCTCGTCGAGCACGAGCAGGTCGTGCCGGTCGAGCAGCAGCGCGGCGAGGGCGCAGCGGCGGCGCTCGCCACCGGAGAGACCATCGACCGAGCGGTCGAGCTCGATGCCCGCGAGCAGCACCTCGACGACCTCGCGGGTCGTCGCGTCGGCGGCCCACTCGTGGTCGGCGCGGCCCGCGAGCACCGCCTCCCGCACCGTGTGGGTGTCGTCGAGCCGGTCGCCCTGGTGGAGGTGACCGACCAGCAGGCCGCGGGTCTGCGACACGCGGCCGGAGTCGGGCTCCTCGGTGCCGGTGAAGACGTTGAGCAGCGTCGACTTGCCGTCGCCGTTGCGACCGACGACGCCGATGCGCTGACCCTCGCCGATGCCGAGCGACACCTCGGACAGCAGGGGCCGCACGCCGAACGACTTCGACACCCGCTCGAGGTTGACGAGGTTGGGTGCTGCCATCAGACGTACTCCACACGGTGGGCACCGGCCACGGGGCCGGTGGCGACGAGCACGACGTCGTACGACGCCTGCAACCGCCCGGCGACCTCCCGGGCCTCCTCCGACGAACCGCAGAGGAACACGCAGGTCGGGCCCGAGCCGGAGACGATGCCCCGCAGGGCGCCGGCGTCCTCGCCGTCGGCGAGCACCTCGGCCAGCTCCGGGCGCAGGTCGAGCGCCGGGGCCTGCAGGTCGTTGTGCAGCACCGCGGCGAGCGTCACCGGGTCCTGCGACGCGAGCGCGGCGATCACGCGGTCGGGCACCACGACGGACTCGGCGGCGTCGGGCCGCAGGCGGTCGAAGTGGGCGTACACGCTCGGAGTCGAGAGCCCGAGCTGCTGCGGCACGACCACCCACCACCAGGCGGCGTCGGCGATCGCCGGGTCGCTGTAGGGCGTCACCTGCTCCCCCCGGCCGATCCCGGCCGCGGTGCCGCCGAGCAGCGAGAACGGGATGTCGCTGCCCAGCTCGGCGGCGATCGCGAGGAGCGCGTCGTCATCGGTCTGCAGGTCGTGGAGGCGGTCGAGCGCGACGAGCGCGGCCGCGGCGTCGGCCGACCCGCCCGCGAGGCCGCCGGCGACCGGGATCGCCTTCGTGATCTCGACGTCGGCGCGCAGCTTCACGCCGTGGTGGGCGCCGAGCAGCTGCGCGGCGCGGTGGACGAGGTTGGTGCCGGGGGCGAGCGGGACGGCGCCGGCGTCGACGTGGTCGGCCGCGTGCAGCGCGAGGCGCACCGGGTTGGTGCCGGAGCCACCGCGGCGGGCGGTGAGGTCGTCGTAGAGCCCGATCGCCTGGTAGACGGTCGCGACCGGGTGGAAGCCGTCCGGCCGCGGGGCGCCGACGGCGAGGTAGAGGTTGATCTTCGCGGGGGCGCGCACCGTCACGGTCGGCGCCGGGATGCGGCTGCTCACGCGTCGCTCCCGTGCGCCGGGCGGTCGGCGCGATCGGCGCGCGGGCCGGGGGCGCCGGCCGTGAGCGCACCGGACGCGACGAGGGCGTCGGTCAGCGCCGCGAACTGCTCCACCTCGAGCTGCTCGCCGCGCACGGTCGACGCCAGACCGGCGGCGGCGAACGCGTCCTCGAGCCGGTCCGCGGCACCGTCGCCGGAGCGCGTGAGGATCCCCCGCAGCGCGGCGCGCAGGGTCTTGCGGCGCTGGGCGAAGGCGGCGTCGACGATCGCGAAGACGTGCTCGCGCGGGACGCTGGTCGTGGGCGGCTCGCGGCGGGTCCAGGCCACCAGGCCGGAGTCGACGTTGGGGGCCGGCCAGAAGACGTTGCGTCCGATCGCGCCGGCGCGTCGCACGTCGGCGTACCAGGCCGCCTTCACCGACGGCACCCCGTAGGTGCGTGACCCCGGGCCGGCGGCCAGCCGGTCGGCGACCTCCGCCTGCACCATGACGAGACCGCGCTCGAGGGAGGGCAGGAGCGCCATCAGGTGGAGCAGCACGGGCACGGACACGTTGTAGGGCAGGTTCGCGACGAGGGCCGTCGGCGCCGGGCCGGGGATCTCCTCGACCCGCATCGCGTCGGCGAGGACCACCTCGAAGGTGTCGGCCAGGCCGGGGGCGTGCTCCGCGATGGTCCGCGGCAGCCGCTCCGCGAGGAGGGGGTCGATCTCGACGGCGACCACGCGGCGTACGACGCCGAGCAGCGCCAACGTCAGCGACCCCAGCCCCGGACCCACCTCGACGACCACGTCGTCGGCGCCCACGCCCGACTCCCGGACGATGCGGCGCACCGTGTTGGGGTCGATGACGAAGTTCTGGCCCCGCTGCTTCGTGGGCCGGAGGTCCAGCTCCGCCGCCAGCCGCCGGACGTCGGCGGCGCTGAGGAGCCGGGGCTCGGCGGGGTCGGTCACGGGCTCACCCTACTGACGCCGGATGCGGACGAGCCGCCGTGGTCGCCCCGGAGGGCGTCCACGACGGCTCGTCGAGGATCGTGCGGTCGCGCTCGCCTCAGAGGCCGAGCTTGCGCGAGCAGCCGGGCCACGCGCCGTACCCGCCGCGGTCGTCCCGCAGCTTGGTGGCGATGCGGATCTGCTCGGCGCGGCTGTTCTCGTGCGGGTAGCCCGAGCCGCCGTAGGCGCGCCAGGTCTGCAGGTTGAACTGGAGCCCGCCGTAGTAGCCGTTGCCGGTGTTGATGGCCCAGTTGCCGCCGGACTCGCACTGGGCGAGCCGGTCCCAGACGCTGTTGCCCGTCTCGTAGTTGCTGCCGCCGGACGGGGCGCTCGGGGCCGTCTCCTCGGGCTCGGGCTCCTTCGTGCCGACCCGGACGCGCTCGGTGACGGGCGCGGTGGTGACCTCGCGGGAGATCTCGGTGCGCTCGACGGTGCTGCCGTTGCGGAAGACGACGCGGTAGGTCACGTCGGCGGTGCCGTCGCGGCCCTCCTGCTCGACCTCGCGCTCACCCCGCTCGATGCTGCTGTCGTTGACCTCGACGGTGTCGTGGGGCACGCGCTGGCCCTCGACGGTCGCCTCCTGCGCGGTCCAGCGCACGACGGTGATCGTCTGGCCGTTCGTGACGGCGGTGTCGAGCGCGGGGTCGACGGCGTCGGTCTCCGCGACCTCGACGCCGAGTTGCTCCAGCACGTCGGCGACGGTGGTCGCCGCGACCTGCTGCTGGGTCGGCTCCTCGAGCCCGACGACCACGGTCAGCGTCTTGGGCGTGACCAGCTCGAGGGCGAGGCCCTCGCGGTCGATCGAGGCGCTGCGGCTCACCGACACGGTCGAGGCGTCGTCGACGCCCAGCTCGGTGAGGGCGGCGTCGACGTCGGTCGCGAGCACCCAGCGGGTCTGCGTCTCGCCGTCGACGGTCAGCTCGAGCGGACGCGCGTAGCGGACGTCGACCTTCGTGCCGTCCTCCACCGCCTCGTCGACGCTCGGGACGACCTGGTCGCGGTCACCGACATCGATCGACTCGGACTCGAGCACGTCGCCGACGGTGCCGCCGAAGACGGTGACGGTGCGCTGCTCGCCGTCGACCGAGAGGGTGACGGACTTGCCGAGCGCCGCATATCCGGCCGTCGTGCCGGCGACGGCCAGCACCACGACCGCGACGAGCGCGATGACGAACCCACGACTGCGGACGAGCCGGGCGAGATCGCCTCGGCCGCCCAGGACGCTGTTGAGCTGCACACTTCTCCGAACGACGTGCTTCCCGGCTCTCGAGCGTCGGCGCACCCCTGGTCGCGACGCTCCACCGGCTGGCAGGCGGCAGGGGTCACCTGCTCGGCCTCGCCGGGAACCATCGGGATCCAGTCGGGACGACTGAGGAAGAAGCGGGGATCGGATCGCGGTTGTCTGCCCGCGCCCGGCCCGCGAGCCGCACCCTGCGCCGGTCCGTGAGGTTGCTCGATCCCGGCTGACAAGGCCTCGACCATAGCGGGGATCCGGGGGCGCTCCAATCCCTCGTGCACAGGGTCACGCCGCGACGCGGCCCGCCGGCGGCCGCTCAGCGTCCCGCGGAGGGCCCCCAGGGGCCACCGAACGCGGCGTCCGTGTTGGCGTCCACCGCGGCGCACAGCTCGCCCAGGTCCTCGCCCCGGACCTCGGCCATCAGGCGCATCGTCAGCGGCACGAGGTAGGAGGCGTTGGGGCGGCCGCGGTAGGGCGTGGGGGTGAGGTACGGCGCGTCCGTCTCCACCAGCACCCGGCCCTGCGGCGTGACCGCGAGGGCCTCCCGCAGCGGCGCGGCGTTCTTGAAGGTCACCGTGCCCGCGAAGGAGAGGTGCGCGCCGCGGTCGAGGCACGCGCGGGCGAACGCCGCGTCGCCGGAGAAGCAGTGCATGACCCAGCGGTCGGGCGCGCCCTCGCCGTCGAGGACGTCGAGCACGGCCTCGTGGGCGTCGCGGTCGTGGATGACGAGCGTGCGGTCGAGGCGCTTCGCGATGTCGATGTGCCGCGCGAAGCTCTCCCGCTGCGCGTCGATCCCCTCGGGACCGGTGCGGAAGAAGTCGAGCCCGGTCTCCCCGACCGCGCGCACGTGCTCGTGGGCGCCCGCGAGCCGCTCGATCTCGGCGAGCGCCTCCTCGAGCCGGCCCTCCGCCGCGAGCCGCGGTGCCTCGTTGGGGTGGAGCGCGAGGCCGGCGACGAGGGCGTCGTACCGCTCCGCCGCCGCGACCGCCCACCGCGCTCCCGGCAGGTCGCAGCCGATCTGCACGATCCGGGGCACGTTGACGGCGGTGCTCGCCGCGAGGGCGGCGTCGACCTCCACCCACGCGCCGTCGGGTCCGTCGGCGATGTCGAGGTGGCAGTGGTTGTCGACGACCGGGTGCGGCAGCGGCTCCGGGGCGGGCGGGCGCGACCGGTCACGGCGCGACCCCTGCTCGGTGGACGCCGCCCGCGAGCGGGTCGGACGCTCGGGATCGGTGCCGGGGTCGGTCACGGGGTCGGTCACGGGGTCG
>DASWYU010000200.1:0-4254 GCA_036404795.1 Nocardioides sp.
CGCGCTCGTCGGCGCGACGCTCGCCGACCTCGTGCGCGGGGTGCCGCTCGCCGACGCCGTGCGCTCGGGTGCGGCCGCGGCCGCGCTCACCACCGAGGCGCCCACCAGCGTCCACCCGGCCCTGTCCCCGGCGCTGGTCGCGGCCCGACGCGTCGTGCCCGAGGGTGTCGCCTGACCCTGCGGCGCACCGATGTTCGTCAGCGCGTCGTTCTGGGCCACCGGCTTCCTCGTCGGGGCGCTCGGCATCGCGTCCGGGCAGCTCTGGCTGCTCTACCTGCTCGCGACGGGCATGGCGATCATGGGCTTCGGCGGCGGCGCGCTGCTGGCGAGCCCGCTCCAGCGGCAGCTGCTGTCGTTCTACGACGCCGACTACGACGCGTCGTCGCCGGCTCGATCGCCGACGGGCACGCCCTCACGATGCTCTTCGTGACGCTGGGCATCGGCTACTTCCTCGTCATGATGGTCGGCGTCGCCAACATCCGCGTGCCCGCCGACGGCTGGGTGCCGGACGACTTCGACCCCGCCTCCGTGCGCAGCAAGCCGCTCGTCACCCGGGCGAACGTCTCGGCGTCGAACGCCATCCGCACACCGCAGTTCTGGCTGCTGTGGACCGTGCTGTTCTGCAACGTGACCGCGGGCATCGGCATCCTCGAGCAGGCCAGCCCGATGATCCAGGACTTCTTCCGCGAGAACGGCACCTCGACGGTCGCCGTCGCCGCGGCCGGCGGCTTCGTCGGTGTCCTGTCGCTGTTCAACATGGCCGGCCGGTTCGTGTGGTCGTCGACCTCCGACAAGGTCGGCCGCAAGCCGATCTACATGCTCTACCTGGGCGGCGGCATGGTGCTCTACCTGCTGCTCGCCTCCGTCGGCACGACCTCGACGGTCGTCTTCGTGCTGCTCGCGGCGATCATCCTGTCGTTCTACGGCGGCGGCTTCGCGACGATCCCGGCCTACCTGCGCGACCTGTTCGGCGTCTTCCAGGTCGGCGCCATCCACGGCCGCCTGCTCACCGCGTGGTCCGCGGCCGGCGTCGCCGGACCGCTCATCGTCAACGGCTTCCTCGACGCACAGGGCGAGCCCGGCACGCTGACGGCCGACGCCTACCGCCCGGCCCTGTTCACGCTGGTCGCCGTGCTGGCGGTCGGCTTCGTCGCGAACCTCCTGGTGCGCCCCGTCGCCGAGCGCTTCCACGAGCCGGGGGCGATCGACACGCCGCCGGCCGAGGAGCCCACCGCAGCCGCCGCACCCGCCGGGGCGGGCGCCGTACCCGTCGACCGCGCCGCCACCCGCGTCCTGCTGTCGTGGGCGCTGGTGGTGGTGCTGCTGGGCTACGGCGTCGTGCAGACCCTCACCACCGCGGCCAAGCTGTTCCAGTAGCGGCGTCAGCGGTCGGGGCGCACGACCTGCTGGGCGAGCCGGTCGGGCGCCTGGATGCAGTACGAGTCCGTCAAGAGCTCCGTCAGCTCGCCCCAGTCGGTCGCGTCGTCGAGCAGCATCCCGACGGCGTCGCCGCCCACCACGAAGTAGGGCGCCCCGAGGTGCCGGAACGCCATCACCTCGTCGGCGTCCGCCCGGAAGGTCACCCGGAACAGCTGGTCCTCGCCGCCGAAGACGTGCGCGACCGTGCTGGTGCCGACGCGCCAGCGCACCCCCGTCCAGGCGTCCTCCTCCCCGCACTCCGGGAACGCCGTGAGCACCGCACGGAGTCGCTCCACCCACGCGGTCGGGACGTCGGGGCGGCGGGCCATGAGGACACCGAACCACACGCCCCCGACAAGTTCTGCGCAGGTTCACCGACGGGCGATGACTTCGCCGTACGTCGGTGGTCAACTCCTCCGACACGGCCGAGCGGCGGCCGCGCGAGGCGACGGAGCAACCGATGACGACCTACCTCAACACCTACCTGATCTTCGACGGCAACACCCGCGCGGCGATGGAGTTCTACCAGTCCGTGCTCGGTGGCTCGCTCGACGTCATGACGTTCGGCGACATGGGCTCCGAGGGCCCCGTCCCGCCGCCCGAGGGCGTCATGCACGCGTTCCTCGAGACCGAGGACGGCTTCCGCCTCATGGCCTCCGACGGCGGCCCCGAGGACGAGGTCGTCCACGGCACCGACGTCGCGATCGCCCTCAACGGCGACGCGGAGGACGAGGCGAAGGTGCGCGGCTGGTACGACGCGTTCTCCGCCGCCGGCACCGTCGACGTGCCGCTGGAGAAGCAGATGTGGGGCGACTGGTTCGGCCAGGTCACCGACCAGTTCGGCATCGCCTGGATGTTCAACCTCGGCAGCGGTGCGCCCGACGCCTGAGGGGTCCGGCGGGGGTGGCCAACAACCGGGCTACCGGGGCAGCTCGCCGACGGCGGGGGTGTCGGTGCCGAAGTAGTCGGCCATGACGCGCGTGACGACGCCCTCGCTCCACCGGTCGAGCCGGGCGCGGCCGCCGGGCAGGCGCCGGTCGATGCGGTAGCGCCACGTGTTGAGCCCGAGCAGGTAGGCGTGCGCCCACGGCGGGCGCCACGGCAGGCCGAGGTCGCGCATGGAGGCCCGGCCGAGGAACAGCGACAGCATGCTGAGCGTCCGCTCGCGCTTCCACAGGCCGTGCGGCAGCGTCCCCAGCATCCGCACGATGTCCTGGGACAGCTCGGCGCCGGCGGGCGTGACGTCGCCCTGCGCGAGCAGCACGTGGTAGTTGAGCCGGTGGCGCTCGCGCTCGTCGTCCACCAGCCACTGCTCGTCGACGCCGAGCAACCACCCGACGTACTTCCACAGGTGCATCACCGCGCGGGACTCGGCGGGGGTCACGGGTACGCCGAGGGCCCGGGCCCCGAGCAGCACCACGCCGTCGAACAGGCCGAGCGTGCCGGCCTGGTCGGCCTGGTTGATCGGCAGGCCCCAGCGCTCGACGTCCCAGTCGGCGGTGAAGCCCGCGTTGACGAGCGCGTGCATGGCACGCACGTGCACGGTGAGCCGCCACCCCTCGCCCCAGCGGCCGTCGGCGTCACGGCGGAGCGCGCCCGGGTGGGACAGCGAGGCCGTCCAGGTCTGCGTCTCGGCGAGCCGGCGTCGGGTCGAGTCGCCCACGAGTCCGCCGGTGGCGACGAGCAGGTCGGGCGGTCCGCCGAAGCGGTAGCCGCCGATGAGCGAGAGCTGCAGCAGCACGTCGGCGGCGTTCTGGCCGAGGCGGCGGTAGATCCGGGCGCCCTGCTCGACGAGGTCGAGGTCGACCCACGCGGGGGTCGCCTCGACGTGCGCGAAGAAGTCGCGCAGGGCGGCCGGGGCGTCGGGCACGGCGTCGATCCCGTCGGCGAGGGCGACGCGCAGCTGGCGGTGGGTGACCCGTCCCGCGCGGCCGGCGGGGAGCCGCAGGGCCGCGGCGAGCCGGGCGCCGACCTCGTCCTGCTCGCGCAGCGCGGTGCCGATGCGGGCCAGCAGGTCCTCGTCGACGTCGCGGACGCGGCCGACGACGCGGAGGGTGCGGCCGAGCCGGCGACCGCGCTCCTCGGCGGAGCGGAACCGCGTCGGCGGGGCCGGGGCCACCTCGGGCTGGAGGGATGCGCTCATGCGCACAGCCTGACGCGAGTCATCACTCGCATACAATTCGCGTCATGGCCTCCCCGCCGCGCTCCGCGTCGACCCAGCGACCCGTCCCTGGCCTGCGGAAACAGCCGCGGCAGCAGCGCTCGCGCGCGATGGTCGAGCGGATCGTCACCGCCGCTCGCATCGTGCTCACCGAGGACGGCTACGACGCGTTCTCCACCAACCGCGTCGCCGCCCGCGCCGACGTGAGCCCGGGCTCGCTCTACCAGTACTTCCCCGACAAGGCCGCCCTCGTCGACGTGCTCACCCAGCGCTGGATCGAGCAGGTCAGCGAGGACGTCACGCGCGTGCTCCTCGACCGTCTCGACGCGACCGGTCCCGCGATGGTCCGCTCGGCGGCCGACGCCCTGCTCACCGCGCTGTCCGCGGACGTCGCGCTGCTCCGGCTCGTGTGGGAGGACCTGCCGGGGGCGCGCAACCTGGCGAGCCGGGAGCTGCTCGAGCGGCGCGTGCGGGACGTGCTGGCGGCGTACCTCGCCGTCCGCCTCCCCGCCCCCGACCGCCCCCGGGCCGCGCGCATGGCGTGGGTCGCGGTGCTGACGATGGAGTTCCTGACGGTGCGGTTCGTGCTCGACCCCGACCCGCCGCTGACCCGCGAGGAGCTGCTCGACGAGGTGGTGGCGATGGGGGTGCGGTACGTCGCGCCCGAACCCTCG
>DASWYU010000201.1:0-7402 GCA_036404795.1 Nocardioides sp.
GGCTGCTCGCGAGCGGCACCCCGGCGACGGCGGTGGCGCGTCGGCTGGGCTACCGGCACGCCTCCGGCTTCTCGCGCGCGTTCCGCGAGGCCCACGGCGTGAGCGCCCGCGAGTTCCAGCGCGCCGAGCGGGGGCTCGACCCGTCGGGCAGGATCGAGCCATGACCGAGCCGCGCGTCGCCCTCTACCTCGACTTCGAGAACCTCGTCGCGTCGCAGTACGACGCCGTCCACGGCCGCAACGCCTGGCAGCGCGACCGGGTGGTGCACGCGCCGGCCGACGACGCCGTGGTCGCCCCGCGGCTCGCGGCGTCACGGCTCGACGTGGACGCGATCGTCGACTACGCGGCGTCGCTGGGCGTCGTGGCGATCAGCCGGGCCTACGCGAACTGGGCCTCCCCCGCGTTCGCCTCCTACGCCCGCGACCTCACCGGCCGCGCCCTCGACCTCACCCAGCTCTTCCCGCTGTCCGGCACGAAGAACGGCGCCGACATCCGGCTCGCGACCGACGTGGTCGACGACCTGACCCGCTACACCGACCTGAGCCACGTCGTCGTCGCGGCCGGGGACTCCGACTACGTCGCCGTCGCGCAGAAGGCGAAGCGCCTCGGCCGCTCCATCGTGGGGGTCGGCGTCGCGGGGTCGATCGGGCGCTACTGGGAGGCGGCGTGCGACGAGTTCAAGCGGTACGACGCGCTGCCCGGCGTCGAGCCGGTCGAGGCGGCAGTGCCCGCGCGCGACGCGGCTCCGGACGCCGAGCCGGATGACCGCGCGCGCCCCGTCCCGTACTCCAAGCTCTTCCGCCGCGCCGTCAACCTCGTGCAGAAGCAGCGGAGCGACGAGAAGGTACCCCTCTCCGAGCTCAAGCAGGTCCTCCTCCGCATGAGCCCCGGTTTCGACGAGTCGACCCTCGGCTTCCCGTCGTTCTCCGCCTACGTCCGCGCCCAGGACGGCGTCGCCACCGACGACCGCAACCAGCACGTGTGGTTCGTGGACTGACTCCTCTGCGGTTCCGGCGGTCGAGGGTCAGGACTGTCGGTGGGTTCGGGTTGAGTGGCGGGCATGACGGGGGTCGGCGGTTGCGGCGACGGCAGCGACGTGCTGCCGGACTGGCTGGAGCGCGCGTTCGCGACCGGCGAATGGCCCTCGGAGGCCGAGATGTCGTACGACGACAGCCCCGCCGTTCTGGATTCCGGCGCTGCTGCGGGTTCGGTGATGTGGGGTGCTCCGGGGGTCGAGGTTCCGGGAGGCTCGGACCTCGATCGGGGGCATCCGGTGCTTGAGGCGATCTCGGAGGCGTCGCGTGCGCTCTCGGACGTCGCCG
Organism: Nocardioides sp.; assembly: GCA_036404795.1. Taxonomy (GTDB): domain Bacteria; phylum Actinomycetota; class Actinomycetes; order Propionibacteriales; family Nocardioidaceae; genus Nocardioides. The sequence continues at coordinate 1,323 of DASWYU010000201.1, forward strand.
ACGGCGGGCTGCTCGGTGAGGCGTGGCTGTCGGCCGGCCAGACGGGGGCGGCGTTGGTGGAGGTGCAGCGGCTGATCAGCCAGGCGTCGGCGCTGGCGGCTGGGTTGCTCCGGCACGCCGAGTCGGTGGAGCTGCCCCGGGTGAACGGGTCGGTGTCGGCGGCGGTGTGGTTCGCGAACGCGACGAACGTGACCCGTCGCGAGGCGTCGCGGTTGGCGCGGATCGGGACCGCGGTCGGCGCTACGACCAGCGACGGCCTCGGTGAGGCGTTCACGGCGGGTGCGGTGACGGTCGAGCAGGCCGACGTGATCGTCCGCGCCCTGGCTGAGCTGCCGGACGACCTTGACGCGGAGACCCGGGTGGAGGCGGAGCGGACGTTGGTCGGCTACGCGGCTGATCACGACGCGAAGGCCCTGCGGATCCTCGGGAAGCGGATCCTCACCGTGGTCGCACCTGAGGTCGGCGAGGCCCACGACGCCGCCGCGTTGGAGCGGGAGGAGCGGCAGGCCCGGGCGAGGGCGCGGTTGACGATGGTGTCCGACGGCCACGGCTCCGTCCATGGCCGGTTCACCCTGCCGGAGCTGCACGGGGCGATGCTGCGCAAGGCCCTCGACGCCTACGCCGCCCCGGCCCACGCGAACACCGCCGCCGACCCCGACGACCGCTTCCGGCCGGGGCGCCCGACCCCTGAGCGGCAGGGTGAGGCGTTCTGCGAGCTCCTCGAAACACTGACGGAGAAGGACCTCCCCGACGCCGGCGGTACCGGCGCCACCGTCGTCGTCACGATGACCCTCGAGACGCTCCTCGGCGGACTGGCCGCAGCGTCCCTCGACACGGGCGGGCTGATCAGCGCCAGCGAAGCCCGCCGCCTCGCCTGCACAGCCGGGGTGATCCCGGCCGTGCTCGGCGGCCCGTCCGAGGTCCTCGACATCGGACGTGCGGGCCGGTTCCACACCAAGGCGATGCGGGTCGCGATGGCGATCCGGGACGGTGGCTGTACCGCCGAAGGCTGCGACCGGCCACCCCACCAGTGCCAGGCCCACCACGACCAACCCTGGGCCGCTGGCGGCGGGACTTCTGTGAAGGACGGCCGGTTGCTGTGCGCGCCCCACCACCGTCTCGTCCACGACCCCCGCTACCGGATCGAACGCCTGCCCACCGGCAGGGTCCGCTTCACCCGCCGCGAGTGAGACCAGCCGACGGGGAATAGCCCACGGAGCGCGACCGGCTCGCGACATCGACCGACCGGAACAACCGAGGCCGCACGAAAGGGTCACGAACGACAGGCCCGAGTCGCTGAACGCTGTCGTTCGTGACCCTTTCACCGCCACCCCAGATCGCCGCGTGCCCCGGCCCGCACTAGCCGACACGACGCACGCCGGCCCGGCCTGCGCTGCGCTAAGGCACCGAACTGTGCACCTGCGACATCCCGGTCCGCCTCGGAGCCGTCGCAACCGCACAGTCCCACGGCCGGCGCCGACGGCCGAAACCTCTCGGCCCCGGGCAGGCCCACTGCCCCACCGCCCCGGGCTGCCCCACCCCGTCGCCCACCCCGAGGCCCACCCCGCGGATTCGGCGGGTCGGCCTCGCCGCGCGCACTATCGTCGCCGCAGTTCCGCACGAGGAGGACGTGGTTGAGCCAGCAGCCGACCCAGCAGCCGACCCAGCAGCCGACCCAGCGCCGCGACATCCAAGGTCTCCGGGCGTTCGCGGTGGGCGCGGTGGTCCTCGATCACCTGCTGGGCTGGCCCCACGGCGGCTTCGTCGGCGTCGACGTCTTCTTCGTCATCTCCGGCTTCCTCATCACCGGGATCCTGCTGCGCGAGCACGAGCGCACGGGGTCGATCTCGTTCACCGGCTTCTACCGGCGGCGCGCGAAGCGCATCCTTCCCGCGTCGCTGCTGGTGCTGGGGGTGACGGTGGCGCTGTCGTACGCACTCGTCGGCCGTCTCCGCGCCGACAGCATCGCCACGGACGGCATCTGGGCCCTGTTCTTCGGCGCCAACTGGCGGTTCACGACGCAGGCGACCGACTACTTCGCGGCCAACGGCCCGGTCTCGCCGCTGCAGCACTACTGGTCGCTCGCCGTCGAGGAACAGTTCTACTTCGTGTGGCCCTGGCTGATGCTCGGCGTCCTCGCGCTCCTCGCCGCGCGCACCCGCCGCGCCGCTGCCCGCACCACCCCGACGAACGATCGCCTCGCCGTCGGGATCGTGCTGGGCGCGGTCGTCGCCGCCTCCTTCGCGTGGGCGCTGCAGCAGACGGCGGTGGCGCCGGCATCGGCGTACTTCTCCACCTTCACCCGCGTCTGGGAGCTCGGGCTCGGTGCGCTCGTCGCCGTCGCGGCGCCGCTGTGCGCCCGCCTCCCCGACGCCCTGCGCCCACTCCTGGCCTGGGTGGGGCTGCTCGGCATGACGGCGTCGCTGTGGATGGTCTCGCCCGACGCCGGGTTCCCCGCGCCGGCCGCGGCGCTCCCCGTCGTGGCGACGGCGCTGGTGATCGCGGCGGGGACGTACGCCGAACGCGGCCGCCAGCAGCGCTTGCTGTTCCCGCTCACGAACCGGGCGGCGGGCTACCTCGGCGACATCTCCTACTCGCTCTACCTCTGGCACTTCCCCGTCGCGATCCTCGGCGTCGTCGTGCTCGGCGACGACCGCGCCGTGCTCGCCGCCCTCGGCGTCCTCATGCTCGTGCTGGCGGCGCTGTCCTACCACCTCGTCGAGCAGCCCCTGCGGTCGGCGACGTGGCGGTTGCCGCGGCGTACGGCGCGACGCCCCCGGGTGCCCGGGCTCCGGACCGCGGCGGGCGCGGCCTTCGTGCTCGCCCTCGCCGCGACGCCGGCCCTGCCGTCGCTGCTGCTCCCCGACGACGGCGTGCGGCCGCTGAGCGCCGCCGACGTCGCGGCCATCGACGCGGAGACCCACGCGGCCTTCACCCCGGCCGTCGCGGACCTGCAGACCGAGATCCGGGTCGCCCTCGCGGCCGGTGCCTGGCCCGAGCTCGACCCACCGATCGAGGAGGCGATGGCGGGGCGCGAGGTGCCGAGCCGGCTCATGCCGTGCGGCGACATCGGACCGGTCGACGTCGCGGGCTGCACCTTCGGCGAGCTCGACCGCGCGGCCGGCGGGCAACGGATCGTGGTCGTCGGCGACTCGATCGCGGTGAACTACGCGCCGCTGCTCATCGACCTCCTGCCCGAGGGCTGGAGCCTGACGTCGCTCGGCACCTACGGCTGCCCCTTCACCGACCTGCTCGCGGAGCACCAGGACCCCGACATCGTCGCCGGCTGCGACGACCGGAAGGCGGAGGTCGTCGACGCCGTCCACGACCTCGAGCCGGACGTGCTCGTCGTCGCCGACATGTATGCCCAGCGCACCGAGGTCGGCGAGGACGACGTGATCACGCCCGAGCGGTGGGCGATCAGCACCCGCACCCAGCTCGACCGGGTCGCGGACGCCGCCGGGAGGGTCGTCCTCGTGGCACCGCCGCCGTCCGACCTGAACATCGACGAGTGCTACCACCTGCTGTCCTCGCCGGTGGACTGCGTGAGCGAAGTGCACGACCAGTGGCGCGGGATCCGCGACGCCGAGGAGGAGCTGGCGGGGGAGCTGGGTGCGACGTACGTCGACAGCCGCGACTGGTTCTGCGCCGACGACCGGTGCCCGGCGTTCGTCGACGACACCCTCGTGAAGGTCGACCTCGTCCACTTCTCGCAGCCCTACCAGCACCTCATGGAGGCCGCCTTCGCCGAACGGCTCGTCGCCCTCGATGTCCTCCCGCCCGGCACGACAGGCTCTTGAACTAAGTTCAACAAGGTGTCACGATGCCGCTCGTGACCGACCTCAGCACCCCGCTCGACCTGCCCTGCGGCCAGCGGCTGCCCAACCGGCTCATGAAGTCCGCGCTCTCCGAGGCGCTCGGCACCTCGGCGGGCGCGCCGACGCGGCGCCTCGAGCGGTTGTACGACGCGTGGGCCGGCGGCGGCTGGGGCCTGGTCGTCACCGGGAACGTCATGGTGGACCTCCGCCACCGCGGCGAGCCCGGCAACGTCGTCGTCTCCGACGAGCGGCACCTCGACGCCCTCCGCCGCTGGGCGCAGGGCTTCCGCGCCTCCGGCACGCCGCTGTGGATGCAGGTCAACCACCCGGGCCGCCAGGCGAACGCGCTCGTCGGCCGCACGCGACCGGTCGCGCCGAGCGCCGTCGCCGCGAACCTCCCGATCTCGTCGCGGCCCCGCGCGCTGAGCGACGCGGAGGTGCGGGAGACCGTGGAGCGGTACGCCGCCACCGCGGCCGTCGCCGAGGCCGCCGGCTTCGACGGGGTGCAGGTGCACGGCGCCCACGGCTACCTCGTCACCCAGTTCCTCTCCCCGCGCGCCAACCAGCGCACCGACGCCTGGGGCGGCGACCCGGAGCGCCGGCGCCGCTTCCTCCTCGAGGTCGTGCGCGCGATCCGCGAGCGGGTCGCCCCCGGCTTCGCCGTCGGGATCAAGCTCAACTCCGCCGACTTCCAGCGCGGGGGCTTCACCGAGTCGGAGTCGCGGGACGTCGTCGCCGCGCTCGCCGCGGAGGGCATCGACCTGCTCGAGATCTCGGGCGGCACCTACGAGTCGCCCGTCATGTTCGGGCCCGACACGCGCCGCGCGTCGACGCGGGAGCGGGAGGCCTACTTCCTCGAGTACGCCGCGTCCGTCCGCGACGCCGCCGGAGCCGTCCCGATCGCCGTGACCGGCGGGTTCCGCACCCGCGCCGCGATGACCGCAGCGGTCGGCGGCGACGCCACCGGAGCCCGGGGCGAGTGCGACGTGGTGGGCCTCGGGCGCCCGGCCTCGGCGTACCCGCACGTCGCCCGCGAGATCCTCACCGGCGGCCGCGAGCGCATCGAGCTGCCCGCCGTGCGTGTCGGCGCCGGCCGCGCGCTGGTCGGGAAGGTGACGCCGCTGCACGCGATCGACAGCGCGCTCGACCTGTCGTGGCACACCGACCAGCTGCACCGCATCGGCGCGGGCAAGGCGCCCGACCTGGGCCGCCCGTGGTGGCGCACCGCTGTGACCGCGACGCTGCGCAACGGTCCCGGGGCGTTCGTGCCGAAGCGCGGCTGAGCGCCGCCCGCGGGGGGGGGTTTCCCGCGACCGCCCGGCGGGCATCCGGACGCGCATGACCACGACACGGGGGGACGCCGTCCGGACCATGGGCGGGCTCGCGAGGCTGGGCCTGCTCCTCGGGCTCGTCGGCTGGGGCGTCATCGCCACCGGTCAGCGGGACGACCAGCCCGGCGGCCCGACGATCGTGGTCGTCGGCTGGGTGGTGGTGGCCGTCGCGGCGACCGCCCTCTTCGTCACCGTGGTGGCCCACGCGGTGCGGCTCGGGATCCTGGCCGCCCGCGAGGGCTGACGCTCAGGTCAGATCAGGTCAGGCCACGGCCGGCTTCGCGAGGTGCGCGGGCAGCCGGTTGAGACAGCTCTCCCAGCCCTCGCGGTGGAGCTCGAGGTCCTCGTGGCGCAGCTCGGAGTGGACGATGCGGAGGCGGGTGCCGCCGTACGTCGGCTCCAGCCCCACCGACACCAGGCTCTCGTGCTCCTCGCCGTCCCACCGCCACGTCCAGCGCGCCCAACCGGGCGGGGCCACCTCGGCGAACCGGCCGCCGACGGCCATGCCCACCTCGTCGGAGACGACCCGCCACACCCCGTCGACGACGGGGTCGCTGACCGCCACGGCGGCGAACCGCTCCGGCCAGAACCAGGCGCTCAGCTCGTCGGCCTCGGTCAGCGCGCGCCAGACCCGGTCCGGGGGCGCCGGCAGGTCATGCTCGATCTCCAGGGTCGCCTTCATCCCCCGACCCTAGGCGCAGGTCGGCCTCCGAGGACAGGGTCGGCAGGTCGATGGTCGTGACCACCGACGTGAGGCTCGGGCGGGGCGGCGTCGAGCTGAACCCGAAGCGGCACGGCGGATCCACGGGCCGCAGCGCGCCGAGCGGCTCCCCCGCGAACGACCCGTCGAGGCTGGTCAGCGCGCGGACTCCGGTCGCGCCGTACCACTCCGTCCGGCCCCCGCCCGCCGTCCCGCGCGTCCGCACGCCCC
>DASWYU010000202.1:0-3916 GCA_036404795.1 Nocardioides sp.
AGCGCGCGGTCGGTCGCCGCCCGCGGGTCGGTGCGGGCGTCGCCGTCGGCCCGGATCCCGGCGCCGAGGACGGCGGCGCGCCGCAGGTACGTCGCGGTCCCGAGGCCCGGATCGATCTCCGCCAGCTCGTCCCAGACGGCCGACATCTCCCGTCGGCCGGTGTACGCCGCGAGCCGGTCGAAGAACGACTCGCTGACCTCGTCCGTGCGGTGCAGGGCGGCGCCCTCGGCACCTCCGGGGGCGGCGGATCCCGCGTCGTACCCGCCCTGCTCGACCGCTACCTGCAGGTGCCACGGCAGGTCCACGAAGCACACGTCGGCGCCGAGCGCGGCACCGTCGCGGAGCGCGTGCCACTCGGGGCTGAACACGGCGAAGGGGTAGAGCGCGTAGGCGACCTGCGTGCGCTCCGGCGTCTCGCGGCGGAACCACGTCATCAGGGAGATCGGCGGCTCGTGGGGCAGCGTCAGCTGGTCGATCCGCGCGTAGTCGGCCGGGCCCTCGACGAGCACCGCGACCGGGCGCAGGCGCGCGACGAGGTCCCGTACGGCGCGGGTGGCGGCGGGCGAGTGGTGGCGCACCGGCACCCAGCAGACGCCCTGCGCATCGACGAGATCGGTGGGCCCGGCGGGCTCGACGGGCTCGACGGGCTCGACGGGATCAGCCATCGAGGAGCCCGCGCGCGGCGTAGAGCTCCTGCCACCGCCCGCCCCGCTCCTTCGCCACCCGCGTCAGGTAGCCGCGCAGGCGCGAGCGGTCGTCGTCGGAGTCCTTGAGCGCCGTGCCGAGCAGGGCGCCCACGACGTCCTGCCCCCGCGGCGGCGCGTCGGTGAACCACGCCGAGGCGAGGCCGGTCGCGACCGCGACGGAGACCGCCTCGGCCGTCGACATCGCCGTCGAGAGCTGCTCGACGGGCCGCCCGTCCCCGGTGCGGCCGCGGCGCAGCTCGGCGAACATCGTCACCAGCACCTCGGTGAGGTCGTCGGGCAGCGCGGCCGTGATCCCGGCGTCCGCGAGGATCGCGTCGCTCTGCCGCTGCACGAGCGCCGCCTCGCGCCGGAGGTCGGTGATCGCGTGGATCGTCTCGAAGCTGAAGCGGCGCTTGAGGGCGGCGCTCATGTCGTTGACGCCGCGGTCGCGGACGTTGGCCGTCGCGATCACGGCGAACCCGCGCCGCGCGTGCAGCACCCGGTGCTCGTCGTCGAGCTCCGGCACCACCAGCACCCGGTCGGAGAGCACGGAGAGCAGCGAGTCCTGTGTCTCGATCGGGCAGCGGGTGATCTCCTCGAACCGCACGACCGCGCCCTCGCTCATCCCGCGGTGGACCGGCGCCGGCACGAGCGCGTCGAGGCTCGGACCGCGGGCGAGGAGGAGGGCGTAGTTCCAGGAGTACTTGATCGCGTCCTCCGTGGTCGACGCCGTGCCCTGCACCGTCAGCGTCGAGTCGCCCGAGACGGCGGCGGCGAGGAGCTCGGAGAGGAACGACTTCGCCGTGCCCGGCTCGCCGACGAGCATGAGACCCCGGTCGGTCGCGAGCGCGACGACGCAGCGCTCGACGAGCGCCCGGTCGCCGACGAACTTCGTCTCGAGCCCCAGCCCGTCCCGCTGCCCGGCGTCACCGAGCACGAAGTCGACGACGCTGCGTGGCGAGAGGCGCCACCCGTCGGGCACCCGCGCGCCGGTCGCCCGGTCACGCTCGGCGAGGCGCACGAGCTCCGCGGCCCAGCGCGTCTCGGCCGACGGGCGCTGGACCCTCGGGGCGGTCTGCTCAGGCACCGGCCACCGCCTTCTCCGCGAGCGCGGCGACCACGCGCCGTACCTCCGCCGCCACGACGGGGGCGACGTCGGCCCAGGGCACGGGGGTGCCGTCGAAGCGCCGTACGGCGAGCTCCGTCACCGTCTGGTCCCCCGACGTCGCGGGGCTGTAGATCAGCATCCCCGTGACGTGCGCGGCGGCGATCAGCTCGCGCGCCAGGAAGGCCCGCTCGTAGGCCGAGACGACGTCGCCGAACGCGGCCGCCATGCCCCAGCCGTGCGCCGCGAAGGTGCCGTGCAGCGTGCCCGGGTGGAGCGTGCCGGTCGGGAGCGCCGGCGGCTCCGGCCCGTCGAGCGGCAGGTCGTCGGGGATCCGGTCGAGCTGCGGGAGGGGCGGCACGAGGTCGTGGTCGGCGAGGTGCGCGCGCCAGGCGCTGCGCTCGTCGGCCGTGAGCCGCACGGGGTGCGGCAGCGTCACCGTCGCGTCGGCGGGCGGCAGGTAGGTGTCGTCGTCGACCGTGACGTACTCCCCGCCCTCCTCCAACCGCACCAGCGTCGCCGTGCCGTCGGGCGCGGCGACCCGCCACACGAGGCCGCGGAGCAGCGGATTGAGGATCGGGTGGGGCGCGACGTACGTCGTGTGGTCGGCCGCCGTCCACGCCGTCTCGTCGACCAGCGCGCCCTCGAGCTGCGCCGTCTGCGTGCGGGCCACCTCGGTGACGGTCTTGCGGAGCGCGGTGAGCGCCTTCTTGGCGGCGGCGACCCGCAGCGGGTCGTCCGAGCTGTTCGCGGCCGGGAGCCCGGTCCGCGCCTTCCCGGTCGGCCGACCGTCGGCGTCGAGGAGGCGCACGACCACCTTGCCGTCGGGCTGCAGGCCCGCGCGGAACGACCGGGCGCCGTAGTCGAGCACCCGGGTGCTGCGGGCGTCCAGGTCGCCGGTCGCGACCAGGCGCAGGGCGAGCTCCGCCTCGGTGAGGCCGAGGAGGTCGGACAGCACGCCGAGCTGCACGCCGGCGATCCAGTCCATGCCGCCCTTCTTCCAGGTGCGCGCACCGGCGAGCGCGGCCGCGGCGGCGGGCGAGGCGTTGAGGGTCACCAGCTCGAGGCCGAGCTTGGCGCGGTTGTAGCGCCCCTCGTTCCACTCCTTGACCCGCTCCATCGTCTCCGCGACCCAGCCGTCGGCACCGAGCACGGCGCCGGCCCGGGCGAAGGGCTTGTCGGGCGTGCGCTCACCTGCGCCGATCCAGCCCCGCAGGAGGTGCAGGCCGGCGAGGTCGCGCTCGTCGTGGGTCATGCGGGCGACCGCCGCGGCGACCAACGGGCGCCGGGCCCCGTCCGGCACGGTGCGGGCGGCCGACGTCAGCAGTGCCTGCGCCTCGGCGTCCCCCACCTCCTCGCCGGCGATCGTCAGGGGCGTGGCGAGCACCCAGTCGGGCAGCGTGCGCGGCAGCTTCGTGCCGGGCCGCTCCGCCTTCTCGGCGGCAACGGCCTCCGTCCACCAGGCGGGCAGACCGGCGGCGCCGAAGGTCGGACGCTCGGGCCGGTCGACCAGCAGCGCGGCCGCCGCGGCCGCCGCCGGGTGGGCGAAGCTCGTCTGGCCGGCCTCGACCAGCGCGGGTACGGCGGCGAGGAGCACGTCGGTGCGGGCCGGGTTGAGGCTGCCGTCGAAGGCGCCGACGACGGCCCGGTGCTCGACCAGCCAGTCGCGCACGACGCCGGCGGCCTTCGAGCTGTTGACCGTGAGCTGCAGCGCCCACGGCACGGCGGCGGGGCCGGAGAGCCGCTGGAGCACCGCGGTCGACAGCTTGACGACCCAGCTCGCGATCCACTTCCGCGCGACGAGGGCGGCGAGCACGGGCTCGCCGAACACGACGAGCGCGAGGTCGGGATACGGGAACGAGGTGGCGAGTTCCGAGCGGCCCTGGCGGAGCCGGTCGTCGACGGCGAACCACAGCGTGCGGCGCGCGTCCTCCTCGGGCAACGCCGCGGCGACGGCGAGGAGCAGGCCGGGATCGGTGAGGAGGATCTGGTCGCCCCGGGTCGTGGGGTTCACCCAGGTGTAGGGCTCGGGGCCGAGGTCGAGCACGAGCGCGTGGTGGTCGGCCGGGGTGGCGACGAGCGCGCTGAGCAGGAGGCGGGTCGCCGGCGCGGCCGCCGGGTCGGC